>NZ_KV819830.1:0-30467 GCF_001815235.1 Pseudomonas sp. HMSC065H01
TGCTCCCTCCCCGTGCAGGGCGAATAACCGCCTCGCGGTTATCCGCCGCCTCGGCGGGGTACGCCCGGGATCAGCCCTTGAGGGCGGCGGCGAACTCGGCCAGCCAAGGCTCGGCGTCGGTCTCGGGGGTAACGGTTTCGCTGGCATCCAGGCGCAGCATCGGCAGCACTTCGCGCACGCCCAGTTCGCCGAACAGTTCGCGAACCTGCTCGCCGCCACCGCAGAACGTGTCGCCGTAGCTCGAATCGCCCAGGCCGATGACCCCACCCGGCAGGCCGTGCCAGGCCGGCAGTTGGTCGCGGATCGCGTAGTACAGCGGTTGCAGGTTGTCCGGCAGTTCGCCCATGCCGGTGGTCGAGGTCACCACTAGGAATGCCTCGGGGGCGAAGGCCTTGAGTTCGTCGAGGCTGGCGCGGGGCAGATGGGAGGCCTCGAGGCCGGCCGCGGACAGCAATTTCTGGGCGTGCCGGGCGACTTCTTCGGCGGTGCCGTAGACCGAGCCGGAGAGAATGGCGACTTTCATGAACACTCCGTAAGCCAACAGGGGTAAGCCGGGCATTATGCCGCATGCGTTCGCCGAGCGGGACGCACCGAATCAATGCAGACAGGCTGCAAAAGCACCATTTCGGTGCGCACCCTGTCATCGGGATGTCATCGCGCTGCCGTAGACACGGCAGCGAACCTTCGCCACCACGCCGGGAACGATCCTTGCCTGTCCTCCGACGCAGCCCACCACCCCCGGCGCTGCGCCGTTGTCCGAGGGCGCCCACGAAGCGCACTCAACCGTTCCAGGAGATACACGATGTCTACCGCTCCCGTTACCCTGCTGGTGGCCCGCCGCGTCGCCGCCGGCCGTTACCGCGACTTCCTCGCCTGGCAGCGCGAAGGCGAAGCCCTCGCCGCCGACTTCCCCGGCTACCTCGGCTCCGGGGCGCTGGCGCCGCCCGCCGGCGGAGACGAATTCCAGATGATCTTTCGCTTCGCCGACGACGCCACCCTCGCCGCCTGGGCCCACTCCACCTCGCGCCAGGCCTGGCTCGAACGCGGCCAGGGGCTCTTCGACGAACCGCGCGAGCGCCGCGCCCACGGTCTCGCCGCCTGGTTCGACGACAACCGCAAACCGCCGCGCTGGAAGCAGAGCGTGGCGATCTGGCTGGCGTTCTTCCCGGTCTCGCTGGCCTTCAACCTCGGCGCCGGCCCCTACCTCGGCGAGCTGTCGCTGGCCGCGCGGGTGCTGCTCAGCACCCTGGTCCTCACCCCGTTGATGACCTACTGGTTCATCCCTCTCTCCAGCCGCCTGCTCGCCCCCTGGCTGCACCGCCGCCCGCAGCGCGCCGCCAGCCTGCCGGAAGCGCACTGACGGCTTGCCGCCCACCCCGGCGGGGTGGGCCGTAGCGCAAGGCTTTGCCCGACTGGCTCAGTCGGGTACCCTGCATCCATCCGATTCCCTTCGCCTGCTGTGAGAGTCCCATGGCGACAGCCCCGATCCTGATCACCGGCGCCAGCCAGCGTGTCGGCCTGCATTGCGCCCGCCGCCTGCTGGCCGACGGCGAGTCGGTGATCGTCAGCTACCGCAGCGAACGCCCGGCGCTGGACGAACTGCGCCAGGCCGGCGCGCTGACCCTGCACGCCGACTTCGCCAGCGAGGCCGGCATCTTCGCCTTCATCGGGGCCCTCCGGCAGCATACCGACAGCCTGCGAGCGATCGTCCACAACGCCTCGGACTGGGTCGCCGAGACGCCCGGCCACGAAGCCGAGGCGTTCCAGCAACTGTTCAGCGTGCACATGCTCGCGCCCTACCTGATCAACCTGCACTGCGCCGAGCTGCTGGAACGCTCGCAGCCTGCCGACATCGTTCACCTCACCGACGACGTGGCGCGCAAGGGCAGCGCCCGGCGTATCGCCTACTGCGCGAGCAAGGCCGGGCTGGACAACCTGACCCTGTCGTTCGCCGCGCGCTTCGCGCCGAGGATCAAGGTCAACGCCATTTCACCGGCACTGGTGATGTTCAACGACGGGGACGACGCCGAATACCGCGCCCGCACCCTGGCGAAATCCGCCCTCGGCATCGAACCGGGGCCGGAAGTCATCTACCAGAGCCTTCGCTACCTGTTGGACAACCCCTACGTCACCGGGACCACCCTGACCGTGAACGGCGGCCGCCACGTCAAGTGAGGCGCCAAGGACCCCTTATGAACCCAGCACTTTCCCAGCATTACCGGGAGATCCTCGTCGGTCTCGGCGAAGACCCGCAGCGCGAAGGCCTGCTCGACACCCCGAAGCGCGCGGCCAAGGCCATGCAGTACCTCTGCCACGGCTATGGCCAGACCCTGGAGGAAATCGTCAACGGCGCGCTGTTCGCCTCGGACAACGATGAAATGGTCATCGTCCGCGACATCGAGCTGTACTCCCTGTGCGAACACCACCTCCTGCCCTTCATCGGCAAGGCTCATGTGGCGTACATTCCCACCGGCAAGGTGCTCGGCCTGTCGAAGGTGGCGCGGATCGTCGACATGTTCGCCCGCCGCCTGCAGATCCAGGAGAACCTCACCCGGCAGATCGCCGAGGCGGTCCGCCAGGTGACCAGCGCCGCCGGCGTGGCGGTAGTGATCGAGGCCCAGCACATGTGCATGATGATGCGCGGGGTGGAGAAGCAGAACTCGCAGATGTTCACCTCGGTGATGCTCGGCGCGTTCCGCGACTCGAACACCACCCGCCAGGAATTTCTGCAATTGATCGGAAGGAGCAAGTGACATGCCGCGACTGGAACCGGGAATGGCGCGAATCCGCGTCAAGGACCTGCGCCTGCGCACCTTCATCGGGATCAAGGAGGAGGAAATCCTCAACAAGCAGGACGTGCTGATCAACCTGACCATCCTCTACCCGGCCGCGGACGCCGTGGAGGTCAACGACATCGAGCACGCGCTGAACTACCGCACCATCACCAAGGCGATCATCCGCCACGTCGAGGAGAACCGCTTCGCCCTGCTCGAACGGATGACCCAGGAAATCCTCGACCTGGTGATGGAGAACCCGGCGGTGCGCTACGCCGAGGTGGAAGTGGACAAGCCGCACGCGCTGCGCTTCGCCGAGTCGGTCTCGATCACCCTCGCCGGCCACCGCTGAGGCGGCCGACGAGCGAACCGCGCGAAGACGCGCACAAGCGTTGCCCGCCGGCCGCGCCAACTCTTATCATCGCCGGACCTGGCCCTGTGCCTTCACCCTGCCCCGAGCCATCGTCGAGAAACACCGCCATGACCGCAGCCAACCTCACCGAACAGCAACGCCTGGAACTCGAAGCCGCCGCCTTCCGCACCCTGGTCCATCATTTGCAGACCCGCAAGGACGTGCAGAACATCGACCTGATGAACCTCGCCGGTTTCTGCCGCAACTGCCTGTCCAAGTGGTACAAGGCCGCCGCCGACGACCTCGGGGTGGAAGTCAGCAATGACCAGGCCCGCGAAGAGATCTACGGCATGCCCTATGCCGAGTGGAAAGCCAAGTACCAGAAAGAAGCGAGCCCGGAACAACAGGCCGCCTTCGCCAAGAGCCAGGGCAACGCCTGAGGCCACCGGGCCCCTTGCCAACCCTGCCCCAGACACCATGAGCCTGTTTCGATGACCCTGACCGACTTCCGCGCGCGTCTGCGCAGCGAACACCACCTGTTCACCGACACCCTGGCGTTCATCGCCGAGCACTACAGCTACACGCCGAGCGCCTTCGACAACGGCAGCGTGAGCAACCCGGCCGGGCAGAACGAAGGTTCCTGCAAGACCCTGGGCTTCGCCATCCTCGAGGGCCTCAGCCTCGAGGAAACCCTGCTGGCCTTCGGCGAGCACTACCGTGCGGTGCGCGACAACCCGGAAGGCGACGACCACGCCAACATCCGCGCCCTGCAACAGACCGGCCTGGCCGGCGTGCATTTCGAGCGCCAGCCCCTGTCGCGCCGGGGCTGAGAAGTCCCGGTCGCCCCCACGGCGGATAACCGCGAGCGGTTATTCGCCCTACCGACCGCTCCATAGCGACCCACGCCAGCCGTCGCCACCGGCCGGCCTTGCCGATACACCGACGAAAAAAGGCGGGGCCCCATCGGGGTCCCCGCCCTTCTCGCCGCCGCAAGCGCGGCGCAGCCAGCGTCACAGCTTGGCGATGGAGACCTCGGTGGACTTGACGAAGGCGATCACTTCGCTACCGATGGCCAGCTCCAGTTCCTTCACCGAACGCGTGGTGATCACCGAAGTGACGATCCCGGCGGCGGTCTGCACGTCGATCTCGGAGAGCACCGGCCCTTCGATGATTTCCTTCACGGTGCCCTTGAACTGGTTACGAACGTTGATGGCTTTGATGGTCATGGCGTTTCTCCTGGGGGGATTCGGAACGAGGCATGGTTGGTTAGAGCGCCCAGCGCAGTTGCGTGGGCAGGGGTGAAACGGGCTCGGGTTGCGGCGGCAGCTCCGGCTGCGCCAGCACCCGGTTGAGCACTTCGGCTTCCAGCGCGGCCAGTCGCGCCGAGCCACGCGAGCGCGGCCGGGGCAATTCCACCGGCAGGTCGAGGCCGATCTCGCCGTCCTCGATGAGGATCACCCGGTCGGCCACCGCCACCGCCTCGCTGACGTCGTGGGTGACCAGCAGGACGGTGAAACCGTGTTCGCGCCAGAGTCCTTCGATCAGTTGCTGCATCTCGATCCGGGTCAGCGCATCGAGCGCGCCGAGCGGCTCGTCGAGCAACAGCAGGCGCGGCTCGTGGATCAGCGCGCGAGCCAGCGCGACGCGCTGCTTCTGCCCGCCGGACAGGGCCGCCGGCCACTCGTTGGCACGCTCGGCCAGGCCGACCGCCCGCAGCGCCTGCTGGGCCTTCGCCCGCCAGTCGCCGCGCAGGCCAAGGCCGACGTTGTCGATCACCCGCTTCCACGGCAGCAGGCGCGAGTCCTGGAACATCAGCCGGGTGTCCTCGCGGGCCTCGGCCAGCGCCGCCGAGCCGGCCAGCAACTCGCCGCGGCTGGGCTGGTCGAGGCCGGCCAGCAGGCGCAGCAAGGTGCTCTTGCCGCAGCCGCTGCGGCCAACGATAGCGACGAACTGCCCGGCCGGAACCAGCAGGTCGATGTCCTTGAGCACCTCGCGCTCGCCGAAGCGCCGCGCCACTCCGCGCAGGGCCAGCGGGATACCGCGCTTGAGGCGCTGCGGAGTGCCGCCAAGGGCGGCGTTGTGGGCATTCATGCGCCACCTCCCTTGACCTGGTAGGCCGGGTGCCAGCGTAGCCAGACGCGTTCCAGACCGCGGGCGGCGAGGTCGGCGAGCTTGCCGAGGACGGCATAGAGCAGGATCGCCAGGACCACCACGTCGGTCTGCAGGAACTCGCGGGCGTTCATCGCCAGGTAACCGATGCCGGAGCTGGCGGAAATGGTCTCGGCGACGATCAGGGTCAACCACATGAAGCCGAGGGCGAAGCGCACCCCGACCAGGATCGACGGCAGCGCGCCGGGCAGGATCACCTGGCGGAACAGGGCGAAGCCGGACAACCCGTAGCTGCGCGCCATCTCCAGCAGGCCGGGGTCGATGCCGCGGATGCCGTGGTAGGTGTTCAGGTAGATCGGGAACAGCGTGCCGAGGGCGACCAGGAAGATCTTCGCCGACTCGTCGATGCCGAACCACAGGATCACCAGCGGGATCAGCGCCAGGTGCGGCACGTTGCGGATCATCTGCACCGAACTGTCGAGGAAGCGTTCGCCCCACTTCGACAGGCCGGTGACGAAGCCCAGCACCAGGCCGATGGCGCCGCCGATGAGAAAGCCGATCGCCGCGCGCCAGCCGCTGATCGCCAGGTGCTGCCAGATCTCGCCGCTGCGCAGCAGCGTCCAGCCGGCCTCGAGTACGGCGCTGGGCGCGGGGAGGATGCGGCTGGACAGCCAGCCGAACTCAACCGCCGCCTGCCACACCGCCAGCAGGACCAGCGGCAGCGCCCAGGGCGCCAGGCGCTCGGCCAGTCGTTTGGAAATGCTCATGTCGTTCGCTCCGACCGCTCTCAACTCTGCGCGGCCTGCCGGGGCAGGATGTCGTTGGCCACCATCTCGCCGAACGGGCTGACATAGCCGCGTCCCTCGGGCTGCGCCGGGCGCTGCACGTCGAGGTGCGGGAACAGCAGTTCGGCGACCCGGTAGGACTCTTCCAGATGCGGGTAGCCGGAGAAGATGAAGGTATCGATGCCCAGCTCGGCGTACTCCCTGACCCGCGCCGCCACCGTCGGTCCGTCGCCGACCAGCGCGGTGCCGGCGCCGCCGCGTACCAGGCCGACGCCGGCCCAGAGATTGGGGCTGACTTCCAGGTTGTCGCGCGAACCGCCGTGCAGCGCGGCCATGCGTTGCTGGCCGACCGAGTCGAAGCGCGCCAGGGAGGCCTGGGCGCGGGCGATGGTGTCGTCGTCGAGGTGCGCGATCAGGCGATCGGCGGCCTGCCAGGCTTCCTCGCTGGTCTCGCGGACGATCACGTGCAGGCGGATCCCGAAGCGCACCTGGCGGCCCTGGCGGGCGGCCTTCTCGCGTACCTGGGCGATCTTCTCGGCAACCGCCGCCGGCGGCTCGCCCCAGGTCAGGTACAGCTCGACCTGCTCGGCGGCGAGGTCCTGGGCGGCCTCCGAGGAGCCGCCGAAGTACAGCGGCGGACGCGGCTGCTGCAACGGCGGATAGAGGAGCTTGGCGCCCTTCACCTGGATGTGCTTGCCGGCGTAGTCGACGGTCTCGCCCTCCAGCACGCGACGCCAGATGCGGGTGAATTCGACCGAGGCCTCGTAGCGTTCGGCGTGGCTCAGGTGCAGGCCGTCGCCAGCCAGTTCGTCGGGATCGCCGCCGGTGACCAGGTTGAACAGCGCGCGGCCGTTGGACAGCCGGTCCAGGGTCGCCGCCTGGCGCGCGGCGACGGTCGGCGAAATGATCCCGGGACGCAGCGCGACGAGGAACTTCAGGCGCTGGGTTACCGGGATCAGCGAGGCGGCGACCAGCCAGGAGTCCTCGCAGGAACGTCCGGTGGGGATCAGTACGCCGCCGAAGCCCAGGCGGTCGGCGGCCTGGGCGATCTGCTGCAGGTAGCCGTGGTCGACGGCACGGGCGCCCTGGGTGGTGCCCAGGTAGTGGCCGTCGCCGTGGGTGGGAAGGAACCAGAAAATCTCGAGGCTCATCGCAATTGACTCCAGAGTGAGCGCGCCGGCGTGGCGTAGCCGCGCGATGATCGTGTCGGCATGTGGGCGGTACGGGCTCAGGGTGCGCTGGCGACCTTGCCGGCCGGCGGCGTCCAGATCACGTCCTTGATGCTCAGCGGTTTGGGAATCAGCTTCAGCTGGGTAAAGGTGTCGGCGATCTTCTGCTGCGCCTCGACCACCGCCGGGGTGATCAACTGCGCGCCGTAGCCCTGGCGCTTCACCGCGGTAAGGGTGATGTCGGCGGGCAGCCCGAGCAGCGGCGCGACCTGCTCGGTCACCTGCTGCGGGTTGGCCCGCGACCAGTCACCGACCTGGCGGATCTCGTCCACCAGCTTGTCGAGCACCTGCGGATGCCGTTGCGCGTAAGTCCGGGTGGCGAGGTAGAACTGGTGGTTGTCGACCAGCTCGCGACCATCCACCAGGACCCGCGCGGACAACTGCTTCTCGGCGGCGGCCTGGTAGGGGTCCCAGATCACCCAGGCGTCGACGCTGTGACGCT
This sequence comes from Pseudomonas sp. HMSC065H01, assembly GCF_001815235.1. Taxonomy (NCBI): domain Bacteria; kingdom Pseudomonadati; phylum Pseudomonadota; class Gammaproteobacteria; order Pseudomonadales; family Pseudomonadaceae; genus Pseudomonas; species Pseudomonas sp. HMSC065H01. The sequence continues at coordinate 7,692 of NZ_KV819830.1, forward strand.
CGAAGGCGGCGCGGGCGTCGGCCGGCGGCAGGTAGACGGGTTGGATGTCGCTGTACTTCAGGCCGGCCTGCTCGAGGGCGCGGACCAACAGGTAATGCACGTTGGAGCCCTTGTTCAGGGCGACTTTCCTGCCCTTCAGCTCGGCCACCGACCGAATCGGCGAGTCCTTCGGCAGGAGGATCGCCTCGCTGGTCGGCGCCGGCGGTTCGTAGGCCACGTAGAGCAGGTCGGCGCCGGCGGCCTGGGCGAAGACCGGCGGGGTTTCGCCGGTCACGCCGAAGTCGATGCTGCCGACATTGAGTCCCTCGAGCAGTTGCGGGCCGCCGGGAAACTCGGTCCATTGCACCTTCACGCCGTCTTCGGCGAGACGTTTCTCCAGGGTGCCGCGGGCCTTGAGCAGGACCAGGGTGCCGTATTTCTGGTAGCCGATCCGCAGGGTGTTGGCCGACTTCTCGTCGGCCTGAACGCCGTAGGACAGGGCCGCCACCAGCAGGGCCGCCAGTCCACGACGCAAAGCGATGGTGCGCATGGCGCTCTCCTTTGTCGTTGTGGGTGCCGAACCTGCCGCGCCGTTGACGGAACAGTGAGGTCGTCGTGTGTGCGTTGTGCAATCGGGCCGCGGCGCGCGTGCGCTGGCGGCGGACGGATCAGATGCTCCAGCGGGCGTTCACCAGGCGCTCGTTGAGCAACTGCGGGTCGATCGGCTGCGGCCGTCGCGAGAGGGCCAGGTGGAAGGTTTCCAGGGCGTTTTCCAGGCGCTGCTCGAGGACCGGTTCCAGGCGCGCCGGGTCGCTCTCGGTGGCGTAGGCGATCTGCTTGTCCACGGCGAATACGCCATGCAGTACCTCCTGGGCCTTGAGCGCGGCCAGGACCGGCTTCAATGCATAGTCCACGGCCAGCATGTGCGCGCTGCTGCCACCGGTAGCGAACGGCAGCACCACCTTGTGCTCCAGGGCGCGCTCGGGCAACAGGTCGAGCAGGACCTTCAGCGCGCCGGAAAACGAGGCCTTGTACACCGGGGTGGCGACCAGCAGGCCGTCGGCGCGGCCGATCTGCTCGGCCAGCGCCAGTACCGGCGGACTGTCGAGGCGGGCACGCAGCAGGTCCTCGGCGGGAAAATCCAGCACCTGGTGGCTGGCCACCTCGACGCCGCGACGGCTCAGCCAGTCCCTGGCACGCTCCAGCAACACCCCGGAGCGGGAGCGTACGCTGGGACTTCCGGCGATGGAAACGACGAGCATGGGGGGATTCCTTATAACCGGAAAACAGAATATTCGTTTGGCTTGCTAACCAAGTTGCATAGACCTTAACAGGCGGCCTCATATTCCAATAAATGTTTTTTATTCATTTATTTATTCCATAAAGCATATAAGAACCCGGTTCGGGGTCTTGCCTCAGAGCACGTGCGCCCGCTGCATTTCGGTCAGGGCCTCGCCGCGCAAGTAGGCCAGCTCCACCGCCCGGCGATCGCGGGGACGCGCCAGCGGTACGTGGAACTCGCGGCGGATGTGTCCGGGACGGCCGCCCATCAGCAGCACGCGGTCGGCGAGATAGAACGCCTCGTCGAGATCGTGGGTGACCAGCAGGACGCTGATCTCGTAGTTCTGCACCACGTCCTGCAGCAGGTCCTGGAGGCGCATGCGGGTGAAGGCGTCGACCGCGCTGAACGGCTCGTCGAGCAACAGCACCTGCGGCCGTCCGTAGAGACCGCGGGCGATCGCCGCGCGCTGCGCCATGCCGCCGGACAGTTGCTTGGGCAGCAATCCTCCGCAGCCGGCCAGTCCGACATCGGCGAGCAGGCGCTCGACCCAGTGCTCGTCCTCCAGCCAGCCGTCGGCGAAACCGACGTTCTGCGCCACCGTCAGCCAGGGCAACAGGCGCGGCTCCTGGAACACCACGCCGATTCCGCCGCTGCGGCCGTTCTCGCCGTCCGGGCCGAAGCCGAGGATCGGGTTGCGTTCGACAGTGCCCTGGAAATCATCGTCCAGTCCGGCGGCGATCCGCAGCAGGGTGCTCTTGCCGCAACCACTGGGGCCGAGCAGGCTGACCACCTCGCCGGGCGCCAGCGACAGCGCCACGCCCTCCAGCACCCGCGTATCGCCATAGGCCTTGCGAATCTCCAGCAGGTCGAGCAGGCCGCTCATGCGCCGCCCTCCCCGTCGAAGCTGTCGCGCCAGCGCAGGGCCCGGCGCTCCAGCGAGCGGAGCAGGCCATCGCTGAGCTTGCCGAGGGCCGCCAGGACCAGGATCGCGGCGATCACCAGGTCCGGACGCGAGGTTTCCCGACCGTCACTGAGCAGGTAGCCGAGGCCCTGGGTGGCGGCGATCAGCTCCGCCGCGACGAGGAACATCCAGCTCAGGCTGAGCGCCCCGCGCAGGCCGGTGAACAGGTTCGGCAGCGCCGCCGGAAGGAGGATGCGGCGGACCAGGGCGAAGCGCGACAAACGGTAGAGCCGCCCCAGTTCCACCCACTTGCGATCGACCCCGCGTACCCCGGCGACCAGCGCGAGGTAGACCGGGAAGAAGGCGCCGAGGGCGATGAGGACGATCTTCGGCGTCTCGTCGATGCCGAACCAGAGCAGCAGCAGGGGCACCCAGGCCAGGCTGGGGATCGCCCGCAGGGCCTGGAAGCTCGGCTCCAGGTAGGCTTCGGCGCGACGACTGAGACCGACCCAGGTACCGACCACCAGGGCTAGGCCGCTGCCGATCGCGAAGCCGGCGGCGACCCGCGCCAGGCTCGCGCCGACATGCCCCCACAGCTCGCCGCGAGCCAGTTCCACCAGGGTCAGCAGGATGCCGCTCGGCGCCGGCATCTGGTAGGCCGGCAGCCAGCCCAGGCGCACCAGCGCCTCCCACGACGATAGTGCCAGCAGCGGCAAGGCCCAGGCCCGCCAGGCGCCCGGCACGCGCAGTCGCCACGCCCGGCGCGAGACTCGCCGGGCCAGTCGCAGGCTCTGGCTGACCATGGCTCAGGGCTCCGTGCGCGCCAACGGGACACCGCCGATGACCTCGGCGGCCCACTGCGGCGCGATCAGTTCGTCGACCACCTTCTGCACGTCCACGCCCGGCCGCACCAGGCGCTCGTCCGCCAGGATCGGCGCCGCGGCCTTGAGCGCGGCGACCTGTTCGGCGCCCGGCAGCGGCTGGCTGAAATCGGTGCGCGACAGTTGCAGGCGAGCCACTTCCAGCGGCAGGCCGGCTTCCTCGGCAAGCAGTTGCGCGGCCTCGTCGGGATGCCCGATCACCCAGTGGCGCGCCTGCTCGTAGGCCGCCAGCACCTGGCGGATCAGTTGCGGATGGCGTTCGGCGAAATCCTCGCGGACATTGAGCACGCCGTAGCTGTTGAAGCCGAGGTTGCGGTAGAGCAGCCGCGAGCCGGCCTGCAACTCGCTGGCCGCCATGTGCGGATCGAGTCCGGCCCAGGCGTCGACCTGGCCCTTCTCCAGGGCTACCCGGCCGTCGGGATGCTGCAGGTGGACGATACGCAGGTCGTTCTTGTCCAGGCCCACGCTGTGCAGGCTGCGGAGCAGGAACAGGTAGGGATCGGTGCCCTTGGTGGCAGCCACCTTGCGCCCCTTGAGCTCGGCGAGGCTGCGGATCGGCGAATCCTTGCGCACCAGCAGCGCGGTCCACTCCGGGCGGCTGGCGACGTATACGGTACGTACCGGGCTGCCGTTGGCCCGCGCGAGTACCGCGGCGAGGCCGGCGGTCGAGGCGAAATCGACGCTGCCGGCGTTGAGGTACTCCAGGGAACGGTTGCTGCCCTGGCTGAACACCCAGCGCACCCGGGTGCCGCTGCCGTCCAGGCTTTTCTCCAGCCAGCCGAACTTCCTGAGCGCCAGGCTGGTGGGGGCGTAGTAGGCATAGTCGAGACGGATTTCAGCGGGGGCGGCGGCCTCTGCCGCGGGAAACACGGCAAGAACGGCGAGCAGGGCCAGCCAGGCCCGGCAGCGACGGAGAGCGGCGATCATGCGTCTGCTCCTGGAAGGAGGTGGATGAGCGAGCCTTCTCCCCGTCTGGCGGGCAAGTCAGAGCCGGTTTCGGAAATGGATGGCGGATAAAAAGCGTCGCGGCGACGCGCTGGCGCACATAAAAAAGAGGGCCGGTCGAAACCGGCCAAAAACCCTGCTCGTGGCTAAACAGCGTTGCATGACGGCACGCACCGTCGAATAAAAGGTCCCGCCTGCCGTGCCTGCCCATGCAGGCGGGACGAATCCGGCCTCAGCGGTTGGGCTGGGGCGTCAGGCGCAGGTAGGGCTTCACCGCGCGGTAGCCTTTGGGGAAACGCCGCTTGATCTCTTCCTCGTCCTTCAGCGAAGGCACGATTACCACCTCGTCGCCGTCCTCCCAGTTGGCCGGCGTGGCGACCTTGTGCTCGTCGGTCAGTTGCAGCGAATCGATCACCCGGAGGATCTCGTTGAAATTGCGCCCGGTGCTCGCCGGGTAGGTGATGATCAGGCGCACCTTCTTGTTCGGGTCGATGATGAACAGCGAACGCACGGTCAGCGTGTCGTTGGCGTTCGGGTGGATCAGGTCGTAGAGTTCGGAAACCTTGCGGTCGGCGTCGGCGATGATCGGGAAATTGACCCGGGTGTCCTGGGTCTCGTTGATATCGTCGATCCACTTCAGGTGCGACTCCACCGGATCCACCGACAGCGCCAGGACCTTGACCCCGCGCTGGGCGAACTGGTCCTTGAGCTTGGCGGTGAAACCCAGCTCGGTGGTGCACACCGGGGTGAAGTCGGCGGGGTGGGAGAACAGCACGCCCCAGCTGTCGCCCAGCCACTCGTGGAGGCGGATGCGCCCTTCGCTGGAGTCCTGTTCGAAATCGGGGGCGATGTCGCCGAGTCTGAGGCTCATGGGGTCACTCCTTGTTCGTGTTGGAGCCCACTATGCCCAAGGCCGGCTGACGTTAAAAAGAATAAATTCAGATTTTCTTATAACCAAAAATAGAATACCCAACCCTTCGCCTGGAAATCCGTCTCCTTTCGTCCGCCGGCCTGCCGCCCGGCCAACCCCCGCCTACACTGAAAACACCTTGGCCCGCTATCCAGGAGTCGCCGTCATGTTGGGGAAACGTTCCACCGATCCCACCCCGGCCACCCGCTTTCGCAGCGATCGCATAAGTTCGGTGAATGGGCAGTACTTCTTCTCCACCCGCGAAGGGACCCTGGAAGGTCCCTATTTCACCCGTTTCGACGCGGAGCGGGAAATCGACGCGTATATCCGCAGGATGCGCCAATCGGCGGAAATCCACGCGCCGGGTTCCCGCTGAAACGATACAGGCGCTGAATTTATTTCCCGGTGGCTGAAACGTTCAAGAAAGGGAAGGCAGGTATTCTCGGCGGAACGCCGAGGCAAATGTCACCGCATGTGAACGCACTCACATCGGGGGTGAGTTCCAGTATCATTCACCCGGTGAATACCTGCCATGTCGTGCGTATCCACGCTTCTCCACGTTTTCTAGCGGTAAATCCATGAAAAAAATCTTATTGATGCTTTTGTGCGTCAGCGTGCTGGGTTGCTCCAAAAACAGCGTCGAATCGGAAAAACCGGTCGACGTGCTCCTGATCGGTGGCGGCATCATGAGCGCCACCCTGGGTACCTATCTGAACGAACTGGAACCGGGCTGGACCATCGAGATGGTCGAGCGCCTGGACAAGGTCGCCGAAGAAAGCTCCAACGGCTGGAACAACGCGGGCACCGGTCACTCGGCGTTCTGCGAACTGAACTACACCAGCGAGGCCGCGGACGGCTCGATGGATATCAGCAAGGCGGTGGCGATCAACGAGAACTTCGAGATCTCCAAGCAGTTCTGGGCCTACCAGGTCGACCGCAAGGTGCTGAACGATCCGAAGTCGTTCATCAACAACGTCCCGCACATGAGCTTCGTCTGGGGCGACGACAACGTCGCCTTCCTCAAGAAGCGCCACGCCGCCCTGCAGCACAGCTCGCTGTTCCGCGGCATGGAGTACTCGGAAGACCCCGAGCAGATCAAGCAGTGGGTGCCGCTGGTGATGGAAGGCCGCGAGCCGGGGCAGAAGATCGCCGCCACGCGCATGTCGATCGGCACCGACGTCAACTTCGGCGAGATCACTCGCCAACTGGTGGGCTCGCTGTCGGCCAAGGACACCTTCAAGCTGCGCCTGCAACATGAGGTCCGCGACCTCAAGCGCAACGACGACAACACCTGGACCGTGACCATGGCCGACCTGGCCAATGGCGACAAGGAAACCAGCGTCAAGGCCAGGTTCGTCTTCATCGGCGCCGGCGGCGGCGCGCTGAAGCTGCTGCAGATGTCCGGCATCCCCGAGGCCGAAGGCTACGCCGGCTTCCCGGTGGGCGGTTCGTTCCTCGCCACCACCAACCCGGACGTGGTCAAGCGCCACCTGGCCAAGGTCTACGGCAAGGCTTCGGTGGGTTCGCCGCCGATGTCGGTGCCGCACCTCGACACCCGCATGATCGACGGCAAGCCGGTTCTGCTGTTCGGTCCGTTCGCCACCTTCTCCACCAAGTTCCTGAAGAACGGCTCGCTGTGGGACCTGCCGGGCTCGGTGACCAGCGGCAACATCGGCCCGATGTTCAACGCCGGCATCGACAACTTCGATCTCAGCCAGTACCTGATCGGCCAGTTGATGCTCAGCCAGGACGACCGCATGGCCTCGCTGCGCGAGTACTTCCCGGAAGCCCGCGACGAGGACTGGAAGCTGGTGCAGGCCGGCCAGCGCGTGCAGATCATCAAGAAGGACGCCGAGAAAGGCGGCGTACTGCAATTCGGCACCGAAGTGGTGACCGCCGCCGACGGCTCCGTCGCCGCCCTGCTCGGCGCCTCGCCGGGCGCCTCGACCGCCGCGCCGATCATGCTGTCGGTGCTGGAGAAGGCCTTCAAGGACAAGGTCGCTACTCCCGAGTGGCAGGCACGCCTGAAGGAAATCGTGCCGTCTTACGGGCGCAAGCTGAACAACGACATCGAGCTGACCAACAGCACCCGTGCCTGGAGCAGCGAGCGCCTGCAACTGATCCACGTGCCGGTACAGCCGGAGGCCTGATCGGCCACCGACGCGCGCGCATGAAAAAGCCCGGCAATAGCCGGGCTTTTTTGGGTTGGCGTTCGCCTTGCGGGGCGGCGCATCGGCGGATAACGCCGCTGGCGTTATCCGCCCTACCCGACAGGCAGCGCCGCCCACAAAGTCACTGCGGGCCGTAGGGCGAACAACCGCTCGCGGTTATCCGCCGGAACCTGCATGTCACCGATTGCGCCCTCCCGCGATATCACGCCCCTCCTTCGAGCCTGGCCAGGCGCTCCTCCAGCGCCGCCAGGCGCGTCTCCAGCTCGGCGATCCGCGCTTCCGCATCGGCCGACAGAGCGGCCGGCGCGGCGCGTTCCGGGTCGCTGCCCATCGCCTCCACGGCGGCCTCGAGGTCGGCCTGGCTGCCGAGCAGGTGCATGTAGCGCTCCTCGCGCTGCCCGGCGCGACGCTCCAGGTGCACGGCCAGGCCACGGCCGGCGAGGCGTTCCAGGTGGTGGCGGATCTGCTCGACGTCGTCGAAATCGTGCAGGCGGTTGCTGCGGGTGAGCAGTTCGTTGAGGGTCTGCGGACCACGCAGGAACAGCAGGCCGAGCAGCGCCACCTGTGGCGCCACCAATTCCAGGCCCTTGCCCAGGGTGTGCTCCCAGCGGTCGGCGCGGCTGCCCATCACCAGCCTGACCAGGCCGCGCCCCTCGAGCTGGCGCAGGCTCTGGCCGACCTGGCCGGGCGTGAGGTTCATCACCGGATCGCGGCTGGTCTTCTGGTTGCAGGCGAGGACCAGGGCATTGAGGGTCAGCGGATAGGTTTCCGGGGTGGTCGCCTGCTTCTCGACGAGGCTGCCGAGAATCCGTGCATCGACGGCGCTCAGCGGGTCGTCGACGAACGGCGAGTTGGGCTCGGTGGACATCGCTACATCCCTATGCAAGGAAAAAGGCGCCTAGCCTAGCGCGAGTCGCCGGGGATGGCACGGAGCGTCATGTAAATAAAACCCATGAGGCGAGCCCCGACCTGCGGGGCCCGCCGTCGCGCACGGGCTCAGCGTACGGCTTCGAACAGCCCGCTGGCGCCCATGCCGCCGCCGACGCACATGGTCACCACGCCGTAGCGCAGGTTGCGCCGGCGCAGTTCGCGGACCAGATGACCGACCTGGCGCGAGCCGGTCATGCCGAACGGGTGGCCGATGGCGATGGAGCCGCCATTGACGTTGTACTTCTCGTTGTCGATCTCCAGCCGGTCGCGGCAGTACAGGCACTGCGAGGCGAAGGCTTCGTTGAGTTCCCAGAGATCGACGTCGGCGATCTTCAGCCCCTTCGCCTTGAGCAGCTTCGGCACCGAGAACACCGGACCGATGCCCATTTCGTCCGGCTCGCAGCCGGCCACGGTGAAGCCACGGAAGAAGGCCTTCGGCTCCAGGCCCAGCGCCAGCGCTTTCTCCAGGCTCATCAGCAGGGTCATCGAGGCGCCGTCGGAGAGTTGCGAGGCGTTGCCGGCGGTGACCGAACCGTCCTCGGCGAACGCCGGCTTCAGCGAGGCCAGGCCTTCGAGGGTGGTGTCCGGGCGGTTGCAGTCGTCGCGGTCGACCACTCCGTCGAGCACCTGCTTCTCGCCGCTGGCCTTGTCCTCCACCGCGTAGCGGGTGGTCATCGGCACGATCTCGTCGGCGAACAGCCCGTCCGCCTGGGCTCGCGCCATCCGCTGCTGGCTCTGCAGGGCGTAGGCGTCCTGGGCCTCGCGGGTGATGCCGTAGCGACGGGCGACGATCTCGGCGGTCTGCCCCATGGGGTAGTAGATGCCCGGCACCTCCCTTTGCAGCAGCGGGTTCACCAGGTGGTCGGTGTTGACGCTCTTCAGGGTCAGGGTGATCGACTCGACGCCGCCGGCGACGATCACCTCGCTGCAACCGGAAGCGATCTGGTTGGCGGCGATGGCGATCGCCTGCAGGCCGGAGGAACAGTAGCGGTTGAGGGTCATCCCCGGCACCTGGATGCCGAGGCCGGAGAGCACCGCCACGTTGCGCCCGATGTTGTGGCCCTGGGCGCCTTCGTTGGAGCCGGCGCCAACGATGCAGTCATCCACCAGCAGCGGGTCGAGGTCGTTGCGCGCCAGCAGCGCGTCGACGCAGTGGGCGGCCATGTCGTCCGGCCGGGTCAGGTTGAACTTGCCGCGGAAGGACTTGGCCAGGCCGGTCCGGACGCTGTCGACGATCACCACTTCACGCATGGGGGTACCCTCGCTGTTATTGTCGGTCGGCCGCCGGGGCAGCGGCCGGATCGAGCGAGGATAAGGCGAGGCAATCGCGCGAGGCACCGATCATTCATCCGGCGTATGCGTCGCCATCCCCTGGAGAGGACGGCGCCGCATTCCGGCAGGCCTCACTTGTCCTTCTTGTACGCCGCCTCGATGGCGTCGTTGATGGTGCGCAGCACCTTGACCCGGGCGAAGCGCTTGTCGTTGGCTTCGACCAGGGTCCAGGGCGCGATCTCGGTGCTGGTACGGTCGACCATGTCGCCCACCGCGTCCACGTACTGGTCCCACTTGTCGCGGTTGCGCCAGTCTTCCTCGGTGATCTTGTAGCGCTTGTAGGGGGTTTTCTCGCGCTCCTTGAAGCGCTCCATCTGGGTCTGCTTGTCGATCGCCAGCCAGAACTTCACCACGATGATCCCGTACTCGCTGAGCTGCTCCTCGAAGTCGTTGATCTCGCCATAGGCGCGCAGCCAGTCGGCCGGTGCGCAGAAGCCCTCGATGCGTTCTACCAGCACGCGGCCGTACCAGGAACGGTCGAAGATGGTGAACTGGCGGCGCGCCGGGATGTGCCGCCAGAAGCGCCAGAGATAGGGCTGCGCGCGCTCCTCTTCGGTCGGCGCGGCGATCGGCACGATATGGTACTGGCGCGGGTCCAGCGCGTCGGTGACACGGCGGATGGCGCCGCCCTTGCCGGCCGCGTCGTTGCCCTCGAACACCGCGACCAGCGAATGCTGGCGGAAGCGCTTGTCGCGGATCAGCCCGGCCAGGCGGGCCTGCTCGGCGGCGAGCTGCTCCTTGTAGGCGTCCTTGTCCAGGTACTGGCCCAGGTCCAGGGAGTCCAGCAGGCCGCGGTTGTCCAGGCTCGACACCAGCGGCGCGGCGTGCGGCTGGCGCTTGGCGCGCTCCTTGGTGGCCAGCGCGGCCTGCAACCCTTCGAGGAGGATGCGACCGACGGTCAGGGCGCGGTAGCGCTCGTCCACGCCTTCCACCACGTACCAGGGCGCGTAGTCCCGGCTGGTGCGGCGCAGCACGCGCTCGCCGTAATGCACGAAGCGGTCGTAGACCTCGCTCTGCTTCCAGTCCAGCGGACTGAGCTTCCAGCTGTGCTGCGGGTCCTTTTCCAGCGCCTTGAGGCGTTCCTTGAGCTGTTTCTTGGAGAGGTGGAACCAGAACTTGAAGAGCAGCGCGCCTTCGTCGCAGAGCATGCGCTCGAAGCGTTCGGCGGCATCGATGGCCTGATCCAGCTTGGCCTCCTTGATATGCCCCTCGACCCGCGCGTAGAGCATCTGGCTGTACCAGTTGCCGAAGAAGATACCGGTCCGCCCCTTGGGCGGCAGGCGCCGCCAGAAGCGCCACTGCGGCGGCCGCTCCAGTTCCTCGTCGGAGGGACGGAGGAAGCTCTGCACTTCGATCAGGCGCGGGTCCATCCACTCGTTGAGGAGCTTGACCGTCTCCCCCTTGCCGGCGCCCTCGATGCCGTTGATCAGGATGATCACCGGGAAGCGCGCCTGCTGCTTGAGCTCGAACTGCGCCTCGAGCAGCGCTTCGCGCAACTCGATGACGGCCTTCTCGTAGGTGTCCTTGTCGATGCTGTGGCCAACTTCCGCGGATTCGAACATGGAGGTCTCCCTTAACCTGAGTCCTTCAAGGTAGCGGATCGGCGTGCGGCTGTCTGCGCGGCGCCGCGGCATGTTCGCGCAGCGCCTCGCCGCTGGCCGGCAAAGCCCCGTAAAATGCGCCATCCGCTTTTTCAGGTTCTCCCATGTCCGACTTCCAGCATGCCCAGCTCGACTGGGACGAAAACGGCCAGCCGCTATCCCGCGCCTTCGGCGACGTATATTTTTCCCGGCATTCCGGGCTCAACGAGACGCGCCATGTGTTCCTCGCCACCAACCGCCTGGCCGAGCGCTTCGCCGCGCTGGGCGACGGCGAGGTGCTGTGCATTGGCGAGACCGGCTTCGGCACCGGACTGAACTTCCTCTGCGCCTGGCAGCTGTTCGAGCGGGTCGCGCCGGCCGGCGCGCGCCTGGAGTTCGTCAGCGTGGAGAAATTCCCCCTCGCCGCCGCCGACCTGCGCCGCGCCCTGGCGCTATGGCCGGAACTGGCGCCCTGGAGCGAGGCCCTGCTGGGCCAGTACCTTGCCGTGCACCCGGGCTTCCAGCGCCTGGCGTTCGCGGGCGGAAGGGTCGGCCTGACCCTACTGCTGGGCGATGCCCTGGAGTGCCTGCCGCAGCTCGACGCGCGGGTCGACGCCTGGTTCCTCGATGGCTTCGCCCCGGCGAAGAACCCGGACATGTGGTCGCCCGTACTGTTCGCCGAACTGGCGCGACTGTCGGCGCCGCAGGCGACCCTGGGCACCTTCACCAGCGCCGGTTTCGTCCGCCGCGGGCTGGTCGAGGCCGGTTTCGCCATGCAACGGGTACCGGGCTACGGACAGAAGCGCGAGATGCTCAGCGGCACCTACCAGGGGCCGCCGGCGAACGCCGGCAAGCCCTGGTACGCACGCCCCGCGCCCCACGCCGGGCGCCGCGCGGCACTGGTGGTCGGCGGCGGCCTGGCCGGCTGCGCCAGCGCCGCCAGCCTCGCCGCGCGCGGCTGGCAGGTGACCCTGATCGAACGCCATCCCGGCCTCGCCCGGGAAGCCTCGGGCAACCCCCAGGGCGTGCTCTACCTGAAACTCTCGGCCCACGGCACGCCGCTGTCGCGCCTGGTGCTCAGCGGCTTCGGCCATACCCGCCGGCTGCTCGAACGCCTGCGGCGCGGCCACGACTGGGACGCCTGCGGCGTACTGCAACTGGCCTTCGACGCCAAGGAAGCGCAACGCCAGGCGCAACTGGCCGCAGCCTTCCCCGCCGACCTGCTGCACGGCCTGGAGCGCGAGCAGGCCGAGCGCCTCGCCGGCGTCGCCCTGCCCGCCGGCGGCCTGTTCTATCCCGAAGCCGGCTGGGTCCATCCGCCCGCGCTGTGCCAGGCCCTGGCCGCCACCCCCGGGATCACCCTGCTGAGCGGCCGGGCAGTACGCTTGCGCCGCGAGGGCGACGACTGGTGCGCCTACGCCGGCGACGAATGCCTGGCCCGCGCGCCACTCGCGATCCTCGCCACCGCCGCCGACATCCGCGACTTCCCGCCCGCCGCCGAGCTGCCGCTGAAGCGCATTCGCGGGCAGGTCACCCGCCTGCCGGCCACCCCGCAAAGCCGGGCGCTGCGCACCGTGGTCTGCGCCGAGGGCTACGTCGCACCGCCGCGTGGCGACGAACACACCCTCGGCGCCAGCTTCGACTTCAAGAGCGAAGACCTGGCGCCGACCCTCGCCGAACACCAGGGCAACCTCGAACTGCTGCGGGAAATATCCCCCGATCTGTTGCAGCGCCTGGGCGCCGACGACCTGCCGCTGGAGCGCCTGGAAGGCCGCGCGGCATTCCGCTGCACCAGCCCCGACTACCTGCCCCTGGTAGGCCCGCTGGCCGAGCGCGCGGCCTTCGACGAGGTCTACGCGGTGCTCGCCCGCGACGCCCGCCAGGTGCCGGAGCGTGCCTGCCCCTGGCTGCCAGGCCTGTACCTGAACAGCGGCCACGGCTCGCGCGGGCTGATCAGCGCGCCGCTGTCCGGCGAACTGCTGGCGGCGTGGATCTGCGGCGAGCCGCTGCCGCTGCCGCGCGCGGTGGCCGAGGCCTGCCACCCGAACCGCTTCCTGCTGCGCGACCTGGTGCGCGGGCAGCGCGGCTGAAGCCCCGGGCGCACCGATTTGCGCTACCCTTCGGGCCTGCCGCACGCGCAGGCCATACCGGACCACCGGCTGGCTCACCCGCGGAAATAGTTGATCGACGATGGATGTACTGCTCTTCGAATCCCTGGGCATCGGCGCCGTTCTCGGCCTGCTGCTCGGCCTCACCGGCGCCGGCGGCTCGCTGGTCGCCCTGCCCCTGCTGCTCAGCCTGCACCTGCCGCTGCGCGACGCCATCGGCGTGAGCCTCGGCGCGGTCGCCCTGTCGGCGCTGATTGGCGCCATTCCGCGCGCGCGCCAGGGCCAGGTGGCCTGGCGGCCGGTGCTGGTCCTGGCGCTGGCCGGCCTGCCGAGCAACGCCGTCGGCCAATGGCTCGGCCGCTTCGTCCCGGAAGGCGTGCTGATCGTCGCCTTCTGCCTGCTGGTGCTCTGGTCGGCCTGGCGCATGTGGCGCGGCGCCGGGATGAAACGCGAGGCCAGCGACCAGGCACGGAGCCTGCCGCTGCTCGGCATCGGCCTGGCGGTCGGCTTGCTGTCGGGATTGATGGGCGTGGGCGGCGGCTTCCTGGTGGTGCCGGGGCTACTCTGGTTCACCCCGCTGTCGATGATGGCCGCCACCGCCACCTCGATGGCGGTGATCGCGCTGGTCTCCGGCGGCGGCTTCCTGATCTACCTGACCGGCGCCCACCCGCCGCTGCCGCTGCTCGGCGGCCTCGCCGCCGGCGGCGCGGTCGGCGTGCTCGGCGGCAACCTGCTGGCGCAGCGCCTCGGCGGCCCGACCCTGCAACGCCTGTTCGCGCTGATGCTGGTGGCGGTGAGCTTCTCCCTGGCGGCGCAGAAGCTCTACGGCGGGTAGCTTTCCTCGGCGGCCGGGGCACCGGGGAAGCGGCGTTATGCGCCCTACGCGAAGGTCACGCCATGGCGTACAACGCGCTTGTCCACCAGGCATCGGCAGGTTCGCCAGGTAAAGACCGCCGACGCGACTGTCTTTCGTAGCGAACCTGGCGCCCTCACTCTTCTTCGACGTCCTCTTCCGGCAAGCCGAACAGGTCGGCCGCGCGCAGCAGCGCGGCCAGCAGGCCGTGGCGCTCCCACTCGGGCAACGCGGCGAAGCGCTCGATCACGTACTCCGGCAATAGCGGCGGCGCCTCCGCCAGGGCTTCGTGGCCGGCCGGGTCGAGGTGCAGCCAGGACTTGCGCCGGTCCTGTTCGTCGCGCCGACGATAGAGCAGGCCGCGTCCTTCGAGGCGGTCGAGCACGCCGGAGAGCGATGCCTGGGACAGGCTGACCAGCTTGGCCAGTTGCGTCGCGGTCAGTTCTCCCTCCACCGCCAGGACATGCAGGATCAGCAATTGCAGCGGGGTCAGGCCACCGTATCGGCTGAGACGCTTGGAGTGGATTTCGGCGGCCTGCTGGAGACGGCGGATGGCGCGGAAAATAGCGAGCGAATAGGTATCGGCAGCGGTCTTATTACTTTCAACCATAATAAATTCTTCGTTAAGGGTCCTGATAGGCCCGGAAAATTCGTATAGAACTCCTTCCAACTGTAACGGTCCTCTGTTAGGTAAGTCATGTACCCGGAAGGGGTACGCAACCCACTTCCCCAACGGAGAACCGGTAAGGAATATGTGCGGCATATCAGGAGAGTTTCGTTTCGACAACCAGGCAGCCGACCTCGCAGCGGTCGAACGCATCACCCACCACCTGGCCCCTCGCGGCCCCGACGCCTGGGGCTTCCACGCCCAGGGTCCGATCGCCCTCGGACATCGACGGCTGAAGATCATGGACCTGGCGGAAGCTTCCGGCCAACCGATGATCGATCCCGATCTCGGCCTGGCCATGGTGTTCAATGGCGCCATCTACAACTACCCCGAACTGCGTGGCGAACTGGAAAGCCTTGGCTATCGGTTCTTCTCCGGCGGCGACACCGAAGTTCTCTTGAAGGGGTACCATGCCTGGGGCGCCGATTTATTGCCCCGGCTCAATGGGATGTTCGCCTTCGCCGTCTGGGAGCGTGATCGCCAGCGGCTGTTCCTGGCCCGTGACCGCCTCGGCATCAAGCCGCTCTACTACAGCCTCGACCGCTCGCGCCTGCGCTTCGCCTCGAGCCTGCCGGCCCTGCTCAAGGGCGGCGACATCGCCAGCGACCTCGATCCGCAGGCGCTGAATTTCTACCTCAACTTCCACGCCGTGGTTCCCGCCCCGCACACCTTGCTGGAGGGCGTGAAGAAGCTGCCGCCGGCGACCTGGATGAGCGTCGACCTCGACGGCAGCTGCGAGCAGCGCACCTGGTGGACGCTGGACTACGGCCCACGCCCGGACGAGCGCGAGCTGACGCTCGACGACTGGCAGGAGCGCGTCCTCGACGGCCTCCGCGAAGCGGTGGCGATCCGCCAGCGCGCCGCCCGCGAGGTCGGCGTGCTGCTCTCCGGCGGGGTCGATTCGAGCCTGCTGGTGGGCCTGCTGCACGAAGCCGGGGTGGACAACCTGCTGACCTTCTCCATCGGCTTCGAGGATGCCGGCGGCGAGCGCGGCGACGAGTTCCAGTATTCCGACCTGATCGCCGAGCGCTATCACACCCGCCACCATCGCCTGCGCATCGGCGAGCACGAAGTGATCGAGCAGTTGCCGGCGGCCTTCCGCGCCATGAGCGAGCCGATGGTCAGCCACGACTGCATCGCCTTCTACCTGCTCGCGCGGGAAGTCTCGAAGCACTGCAAGGTGGTGCAGAGCGGCCAGGGCGCCGACGAGCTGTTCGCCGGCTACCACTGGTATCCGAAGGTGGATGGCGCCGACGACGCCTTCGCCGCGTACCGCGCGGCGTTCTTCGACCGCGACCACGAGGAATACCTGGCCACCGTCGGCGAGCGCTTCCGCGTCGAGGACGTCGCCGGGCGCTTCGTCCGCGACCACTTCGCCAGCCCCGGCGCCGAGGCCGCGGTGGATAAGGCGCTGCGCCTGGATAGCACGATCATGCTGGTCGACGACCCGGTCAAGCGGGTCGACAACATGACCATGGCCTGGGGCCTGGAAGCCCGCGTGCCGTTCCTCGACTACCGCCTGGCCGAGCTGTCGGCGCGCATTCCCGCCCGCTTCAAGCTCGGCGACGGCGGCAAGCAGGTGCTCAAGGGTGCCGCGCGCAAGGTGATTCCCAGCGAAGTCATCGACCGGCCCAAGGGCTACTTCCCGGTGCCCGGCCTCAAGCACTTGCAGGGCCGCACCCGCGAATGGGTACGCGAACTGCTGCTCGACCCGAGCCAGGACCGCGGCCTGTTCCAGCCGGCGATATTCGATCGCCTGCTGAGCGATCCGGACGGCGACCTCACACCGCTGCGCGGCTCCAAGCTGTGGCAGCTGGCCGCCCTCAACCTCTGGCTCAGCGAACAGGGACTTTGAAAATGGGCCCCCAACGCAGGGGCCCGAACCAGGAGCGATCATGAAAGGCCACTTGCATCTGCCTCACCCGCACAACCAGCGCCTGCAACGTATCCAGGCGCCCACCTACGAACGCCTCCAGGCGCGTCTCGCCGAAGATCACAGCGAGCCCACCGAGAAACCGCTGAGCATCCACTGCGGCTGGGGCCGCCTGCTGATCGGGCAGACCTACCCGGACGCCGAGGAACTGGCCCGCGACCTGTTGCAGGAAGCCCCCGGCGAACGCGACATCGCGCTCTACGTGGCGGCGCCGCAGCAGGTCCTGGCCCACGCCCCGCAGCAGCTCTTCCTCGATCCCTCGGATACCCTGCGCCTGTGGTTCACCGACTACCGCCCGGCGCGCCGTCCGCCACGCGGTTTCCGCATCCGCCGGGTGCATACCGAGGAGGACTGGGCGGCGATCAACCGCCTGTACCTGGCGCGCGGCATGCTTCCGGTGCAGACCGAGCGCCTCAGCCCGCGCCACCAGGGCGGGCCGATCTACTGGCTGGCCGAGGACGCCGACACTGGCGTCGCGGTAGGCACGGTGATGGGCCTCAACCACGCCAAGGCGTTCCAGGATCCGGAGGGCGGCTCCAGCCTCTGGTGCCTGGCGGTGGACCCGCAATGCAGCCGGCCGGGCGTCGGCGAGGCGCTGGTACGGCACCTGGTCGAGCACTTCATGAGCCGCGAACTGGCTTACCTCGACCTCTCGGTGCTGCACAACAACCAGCAGGCCAAGGCGCTCTACCGCAAGCTCGGCTTCCGCGAACTGGCGACCTTCACCATCAAGCGCAAGAACGGCATCAACCAGTCGCTGTTCCTCGGCCCCGGCCCGGAGGAAGACCTCAACCCCTACGCCCGGATCATCGTCGACGAAGCCCACCGGCGCGGCATCGAGGTGCGCGTCGACGACGCCGAGGGCGGCCTGTTCACCCTGACCCAGGGCGGCCGGCAGATCCGCTGCCGTGAATCGCTCTCCGACCTGACCACGGCGGTAAGCATGACCCTCTGCCAGGACAAGGTCCTCACCCACCGCGCCCTGCAGCACGCCGGCCTGCGCCAGCCACAGCAGCGCCTGGCCGGCAGCGCGGAGGAAAACGCCGCGTTCCTCGCCGAGCACGGTTCGCTGGTGGTCAAGCCGGTGGACGGCGAGCAGGGCCAGGGCGTGGCGGTGGACCTGCGCACCGCGGAAGAGGTCGAGGAGGCCATCGAGGCCGCCCGCCATTTCGATTCGCGCGTGCTGCTGGAGAGCTACCACGCCGGCCACGACCTGCGCGTGCTGGTGATTGGCTACGAGGTGGTGGCCGCCGCCATCCGTCGTCCCGCCGCGGTGATCGGCGACGGCCGGCACAGCATCCGCGAGCTGATCGAGGCGCAGAGCCGCCGGCGCCAGGCCGCCACCGGCGGGGAAAGCCGCATCCCGCTCGACCACGAGACCGAGCGCACCCTGCGGGCCGCCGGCTATGGCTACGACGACGTGTTGCCCAGCGGCGAACACCTGGCCGTGCGGCGCACCGCCAACCTGCACACCGGCGGCATCCTCGAGGACGTCACCGACGCCCTCCATCCGGCCCTCCGCGAGGCCGCGATCCAGGCCGCGCGGGCCCTGGAAATACCGGTGGTGGGCCTGGACTTCCTGGTCGAGGCCGCCGACCAGCCCGACTACGTGATCATCGAAGCCAACGAGCGCGCCGGCCTGGCCAACCACGAGCCGCAGCCGACCGCCGAACGCTTCGTCGATCTTCTCTTCCCCCTCAGCCGCGAGGTGCCTTCATGACCCCTCTGCCACAACCGGACCTCAACTACCTGCAACGGGTGCTGCTGGAGATGCTCGCCATCCCCAGCCCCACCGGCTTCACCGATACCATCGTGCGCTATGTCGCCGAGCAGCTCGACGAACTTGGCGTGCCCTTCGAGATGACTCGCCGGGGAACCATCCGGGCGACCCTCCAGGGCCGCCTGAATACCCCCGACCGGGCGGTTTCCGCGCACCTCGACACGATCGGCGCGCTGGTCCGCGAGATCAAGCCCAACGGCCGCCTCGGCCTGGCCCCGGTAGGCTGCTGGTCGAGCCGCTTCGCCGAGGGTAGCCGGGTCACGGTGTTCACCGAACAGGGCGTGTTCCGTGGCAGCGTGCTGCCGCTGCTGGCTTCGGGCCACGCCTTCAATACCGAGGTGGACAACCTGAAGATCAGTTGGGACAACATCGAGCTGCGTCTCGACGCCTATACCGCCAGTCGCGCCGACAGCGAGAGCCTGGGCATCTCGGTGGGTGACTACGTGGCCTTCGATCCGCTGCCGGAGTTCACCGAGAGCGGCCATATCAGCGCCCGCCACCTAGACGACAAGGCCGGGGTCGCGGCGCTGCTGGCGGCGCTGAAGGCGGTCAAGGAAAGCGGCCAGGAGCCGCCGATCGACTGCCACCCGCTGTTCACCATCACCGAGGAAGTCGGCTCCGGCGCCGCCGGCGCCCTGCCCTGGGACGTCAGCGAGTTCGTCGGCATCGACATCGCCCCGGTGGCCGAAGGCCAGAATTCCAACGAGCACAGCGTCAGCGTGGCCATGCAGGACTCCGGCGGGCCCTACGACTTCCATCTGTCGCGGCACCTGCTGCGGCTCGGCGAGCGCCACGACATCGCCCTGCGCCGCGACCTGTTCCGCTACTACCACAGCGACGCGCAGTCGGCGATCGCCGCCGGCCACGACACCCGCGCCGCGCTGCTGGCGTTCGGCTGCGACGCCACCCACGGCTACGAGCGCACGCACATCGACAGCCTCGCCGCGCTGAGCCGCCTGCTCACTGCCTACATCCTCAGCCCGCCGGTCTTCGCCAGCGACGCCAAGCCCCGGGAAACCTCGCTGGAACGCTTCAACAAGCAGCTCGAGCATCCGGTGCACATGGAAAGCTGCACCCACGTCCCGCCGGTGGACGAAGTGCTCGACAGCAGCAACAACAGCGACAAGGGCTGAGCCCGCGCCGGCCTCCCCGCCCCCGGGGAGGCCGCCCTCCTCTCCAGCCAACTGCTAGGCTGATGGCAGGTTCCCTCGCCTGTCTCGTTTCCTCCGTAGCATCATGCGTGCCGACTCGTGTCCATGGAGTAGTTGCATGTCTCGACTCTGCCTGGTCCTGCTGTTGCTCTGCTGCGCGCTGCCGGCCCGGGCGCAGCCGCCCGCACCGCTGGACGGAGAGGACCTGCGCCTGTCCCTGGGCGAGTACGCCGAGTACTACCGCGACGCCGGCGGCAAGGCGCGCCTGGGCGACATCCTCGCCTTGCCGGCGCAGGCCTTCGCCGCCCTGCGCGGCGACCACGCGAACTTCGGCAAGAACGCCGCAGCCTGGTGGTTCAGGGTGCGCCTGGACAACCGCAACGGCACCGACCTGGCCGGTTTCCTGGAGATCAACTACCCGCTGCTGGACGACCTCAAGGTCTACCTGCTGACCGCCGATGGGCGCATCGAACAGCAGGAGAGCGGCGACCTGTTCGCCTTCTCCCAGCGCCCGGTGCAGGTGCGCAACTTCTGGTTCCCGCTGCGACTGCCGCCCGGCGAGAGCACCCTGCTGCTGCGCGTGCAGAGCACCAGCACCGTCTACGTGCCGCTGTACTTCAGCACCTACGCGGCCAGCGCGGCCAGCCAGGAAACCCTGATGGGCTTCAACGGGGCCTTCTACGGGGTGCTGTTCG
Source organism: Pseudomonas sp. HMSC065H01 (assembly GCF_001815235.1). Classification (NCBI taxonomy): domain Bacteria; kingdom Pseudomonadati; phylum Pseudomonadota; class Gammaproteobacteria; order Pseudomonadales; family Pseudomonadaceae; genus Pseudomonas; species Pseudomonas sp. HMSC065H01. Next base: position 27,790 of record NZ_KV819830.1, read on the forward strand.
GGTTGTTCTGCTACAACCTGTTCCTCTTCGTCTCGCTGCGCGAGGCCACCTACGCCTGGTACCTGCTGTACAACCTCAGCCTCGGCCTGTTTTCCGCCAGCTTCGACGGCCTGCTGTTCAAGCTGCTGCCCGGACACGTGGCGCTGGAGTCGGCCGGCATCTACCTGCTGATGTACCTGAGCTGCCTGGTGTCGATCCAGTTCAGCCGCGGCTACCTCTACACCCGCCGCGACTTCCCGCGCCTCGACCGCTTCCTCCGCGGCCTGCTGCTGGCCTGCGTGGTCCTGTTGGCCAGCGAGCCGCTGGTGGGGCTGCGCGCCTGGAACGTCCTCGCCAGCCTGACGGTGATGCTGGTCTCCCTCAGCCTGCTGCTGGCCGGCGTCCACGTCTGGCGCCAGGGCCTGCGCTACGGCCTCTACTACATCCTGGCCTGGGGCGCGCTGCTGCTGTCGTTCCTGGTCACCACCGCCGCCTCGCTGGGCTTCGAACTGTTCGGCCTGTTCGGCAGCAGCGTGGTCAAGATCGGCATGACCGTGGAACTGGTGACCCTGTCCATCGGCCTCGCCGACCGCATCAATGCGCTCAAGGAGGAAGGCTTCCGCTCGCGCCAGGCGGCCGAGCAGGCGCGGGTGGAGAACGAGGCGAAGAGCCGCTTCCTGGCGAAGATGAGCCATGAGATCCGCACCCCGCTGAACGGCGTGCTGGGCATGCTGCAACTGCTCCGCGACACCCCGCTGGATCGCGGCCAGGCGGCCTACGTGGAGACCATCGCCAGCTCCGGCAGCGCGCTGATGTCGGTGATCAACGATATCCTCGACTACGCTCGCATCGAGTCCGGCAAGCTGCACCTGGAGCGCATCGACTTCGACCTGGAGGAACTGCTCTCCGACACCCTGGCGCTGTTCAGCGCCCAGGCCGTGGAAAAACGCCTGCGCCTGCATCTCGGCCTGGACAGGGGCGTGCCGCGCCGCCTCAACGGCGACCCGACACGGTTGCGCCAGGTACTGATGAACCTGCTCAGCAACGCCCTCAAGTTCACCGCCGAAGGCCATGTCGCCGTGCGCGTGCAGCGGCGCTTCGACGAGGGCGGACGCGAGCGCCTGCTGTACAGCGTCAGCGACAGCGGCATCGGGATATCCGCCCAGGCGCAGAAGACCCTGTTCGAATCCTTCTCCCAGGCCGACTCCAGCACCACCCGCCGCTACGGCGGCAGCGGCCTGGGCCTGGCGATCAGCCGTGAACTGGTGCAGATGATGGGCGGGCGCATCGAGGTGAGCAGCGAGCCGGGCAAGGGCACCCAGTTCAGCGTCGACCTGCCGCTCAGCCCCGCCCTCGACGCCGGCGAAGCGGACGAACTGGCGCAACTGCTGCAACACCGCCCGGCCCTGCTGGCCAGCGAGGACAACCTGACCCTGGACTGCCTGCAGGCATTGCTGGAGCGTTGGGGGCTGCGGGTCGAACGCTGCCTGCAGCCGAGACGGCTGAACGCCTACCTGGAGGACTTCAGCGCACCGCCCCTGCTGGTCCTGGCGGCGCCCTGGCCGGGGCCGCCGTCGATCTGGCTGGACACCCTCTATGCGCAACTGGAGCAAGGCCAGCGCATCCTCCTGCTATGCCCGCCGCAGCACTGCCAGGACCTGCCGCCGCACGAAGGCCTGCGCCTGCTGGCCCTGGCCCAGCCGGTGGCGGTGAAGGCCCTGCGCGAAGCCCTGCTGGAACTGTACCGGGAGCGGCGCCGACAGCCAGGGCGGAGCAGCGAGGCGGCCCCGGACGAACGCCCGGACGCCCCATGCATCCTGGTCGCCGAGGACAACCCGGTGAACCAGCTGGTGGTGCGCGGCTTCCTCGCCAAGCGCGGCTACGCGGTGCGCCTGGCCGGCAACGGACGGCTCGCGCTGGACGAGTACCTGCGCGATCCGAACGGCATCCAGTTGATCCTGATGGATGGCGAGATGCCGGAAATGGACGGCTTCGAGGCGACCCGCCTGATCCGCCGGGAGGAGCGTGCCCAGGGCTGGCCGCGCGTACCGATCGTTGCCCTGACCGCGCACATCCTCGACGAACACCGCCGGGCCGGAATCGAGGCCGGCATGGACGCCTACCTCGGCAAGCCGGTGGACCGGGCGGAACTCTATGCCACCCTCGAACGCCTGCTCGGCCAGCCTTCGCGACAGGCATGACAGTGCGCGATGCGTCGCGCTAGCATTCGCCGCCATACCGGAGTACCGCCAATGCTGATCCCCCACGACCTGCTCGAAGCCGACACCCTGAACAACCTGCTGGAAGACTTCGTCACCCGCGAAGGCACCGACAATGGCGACGAGACCCCGCTGGACGTGCGTGTAGAACGCGCCCGGCATGCCTTGCGGCGGGGCGAGGCGGTGATCCTGTTCGACCCGGAGAGCCAGCAGTGCCAGTTGATGTTGCGCAGCGAGGTGCCTGCGGAGCTGTTGCGCGACTGAGTCGCGGCATCGCCCCGCCTGGCGGGGCGGGTTCGCCGCCCTGCACACCCCGGAAACGCCGGACTGCGCCCCAGCTCCGTAGGGCGAATAACCGCTCGCGGTCATCCGCCGCTCATCCGTGACATCGGCGGATAACGCCCATGGCGTTATTCGCCCTGCACACCCCGGAAACGCCGGACAGCGTCCCCGCTCCGTAGGGCGAATAACCGCTCGCGG
>NZ_KV819831.1:0-11917 GCF_001815235.1 Pseudomonas sp. HMSC065H01
GCTAGCTATCGCCAAAAAAATCGCATGGTGATATTCGCGGTGGAGATCAACTTCTTTACCTATAGAGGACTTACGCACGCCTGGACCATGGCGATACCGGTCTGCTGCCGGTCTCGGCTTTCCGCTGCGCTCCATCTGGAGCATGGGGCGATCCTGCGGGCATTCGTGGAGTGCCGCAGCCAGCGTCATGACGTGGCTGTAGCGCGATGAAGGCGGGGTGTGATGCCTGGCATTCGGCGAATTGTCTCACAGGTCCGCCTGCCGTTGCATGACAGCGTACGCCGAAGCGGTTTTTCCCGCTGCCCGGCAGGTGGTAGAGTCCCGTCTTCCGCTCATCCGCAAAGGACTCCCCGATGAAGCCCGCTGTTCTCCCCGCGTTGTTGGTTCTGTCGCTGCTGGGCGGTTGCGGGGATTCATCGTCGGACGGAAAGGCCGCTTCCGGGCCGCTGGCGTTGCACTGCGGAGACTTCGGCAAACTCGAGGTGATCGACGGTTTCGCCAGTCTAAAGCTGCCCGACGGCAGCAGCGTCCAGTCGCTGGGCGGCGATGTCCGCAGCCTCGCCGATGGCCAGGCGCTGAGCGCGATTTCCTATAGCGACGGTTCGGTCCTGTACCGCCAGGCGGGCGACACGCCCGGCTACCTGTACACGCCGGCCAAAGGCCAGCGGCAGGCCTGCGAGACGCGCTGAACGATCCCGCCGGAGGGAATGCCCATGCCCGGTGCCGCCGATATTGTCCGTCATCACGACAGCGACCCGCTGGAAAATCCCTGGGTCGACGGCCAGCCGCCAAGCGCGGCGAGCAACGGGTGGCGGACTACAACCGGCGCAAGGAGCCGCTGATCCGCGCCATCTCCGCGCGGGTTTTCGCGGCCGCCGGGTTGATCTGAGCCACGCAGGCGCAGGCCGGCTGTCGCATCGCTCGTCGAGCCGCTAGAATCCCGCTCCCCATTCCCCGCAAGGCCCGCCAGCATGCCGCATCTCGTCATCGAAGCCACTGCCAACCTCCGCCTCGAAACGTCCCCCGGCGAACTGCTGGAGCAGGCCAATGCCGCGCTGTTTGCTTCCGGGCAATTCGGCGAGGCGGACATCAAGTCGCGCTTCGTCACCCTGGAGGCCTACCGGCAGGGAACCGCGGCGGTCGAGCGCGCCTACCTGCATGCCTGCCTGTCGATCCTCGACGGGCGCGACGCGGCGACCCGCCAGGCGCTGGGCGAGTCGCTCTGCGAGGTGCTCGCCGGAGCGGTGGCGGGCGGCGGCGAGGAGGGCGTGCAGGTCAGCGTCGAAGTGCGCGAGATGGAGCGCGCCAGCTACGCCAAGCGCGTCGTCGCCCGGCAGCGCTGAGAGACTGGCGCGCGCCTGGCTCAGATCCAGGCGTTCAGCGTCGCGCGGGCCTGCGTCGGGTCCTCTTGCCGTCCCGGCGCCTGGCCGTTCTGCATGGCGATCATCTCGCGCATGCGTTCGCCGATGCCTTTCTCCACCTGTTCGCGTTTCTCCGGCGGCATCGCGTCCAGTTCCTCCTCGGTCAGGCCGAGGCTCTTCAGGACCTGCTCGCGCATCCGCTCGGCAGGCGATTTCTGCATGTACTCCTTGAACTCGTCATAGGCCGACTTGCCTTCGCTGGCGCCGGCAGGGGCATTCGCCTGGTTCTGCTTCAGTGTCAGGTTCAGCTTCGCAAAACCCTCGTCCATGGCCTGGCGGGCGGACTCCGCGGCGGGATCGACGGCCTCGTTGCGCAATGGCGTGCCGAGGGCGGGGCGCGCTTTCAGCAGATCGCCGTTGCCGATCTCGGTGTTGGCTTGCCGCTGGTTGTTCAGGTAACGCGCAGACCAGCCGGAAAGGCTGGCGGGACCTATGCTGTTCATGACCTGCTTCCATGGAAATGAATGACCGCCGCTCCGTCGCAAGGGCCGTGCCAGGTCGCCGAACCCCGCGCCAGAGGGCTCGGCGCATGGCGCAGGGCGGGGCGGAGGCAAGCGCTTGCCGCGAACGGCAACGGCGTTCCGCGGTTAGAATGTCCGACTTGTGCAGCAGGTTGCGAAGAGAGCCATGACCGACACTCCCGACGATCGAACCGGAGATGCTTCCGGTCTGTCGAAGCGCCAGGCATTCCATCGGCAGCACCGGCAACGGGCGGAGGAAGAGGCGCGGCGCCTGCTCGACGCCCGCGCCGAACAGGGCGGCCGCTGGCTGGACTGGGTCGCGGGCCAGCTCTACCTCCTGCGTCCGCCGGAATACGCGGCCATGGTGCGTCGCGAACTGCAGCGCCTGAGCGGCGACTGAAGCTGGCGAATTTGTCAGCGCGGATTGCAGTTTCGCCAGGAAACCCATGCCACTGGTAAGGTGGCGATCCCAGAAGATCAGAGGAGGCGGTATGCCTTTGAAGCAGTTTTCCAGTGCACTCGTTCTCGCGGCCCTGCTCGCCGGTTGCAGCAGCAACGGCGACGGCCCGTCCACCGAAGGCGCCAGCGTAGCCACCGGCAGCGCCAGCGCGCCCGCGGCCACCCCGGTAGCGGACGGCCGTTGCGACGCCAATGCGGTGCAGGCCTATGTCGGCAAGCAGGCTTCCGCGGCCATCGTCGAGGAGGCCCGCCGCGCCGCCGGAGCGGAAGTCGCCCGGGCGCTGCGCCCGCACGATGCGGTGACCATGGACTACAACCCGCGCCGGCTGAACATCGATGTCGACGACACGCTGGTGATCAAGCGCCTGTCCTGCGGCTGACCGCCCAGCCCCGAATACGAAGAAGCCCCGCATCGCGGGGCTTTCTCTTGGCCGTTCGACGAGGCCTCAGATGGCGGTACTGCGTAGGGCGGCGTTGGACTGGCTGACGGCGGTTTGCGGTTTTTCCTCGAGAATTGCCTGACGCTTGGCCTGGTATTCCTCGAACGACAGGCTGCGCCGGGCCAGGTCCTCCAGCGCCAGTTGCCTGACCTCGTCGCTGCTGTACGGGCGAGAGGGGTTGTAGTCGCTGGCGCAGCCGGCGAGGGCGAGGGAGAACAACAGTACGCTGATGAGTGCCTTGGCCATGACCGGCTCCTGGATTCGCTTTCCTGGGGGAATGGTCGAAAGGCTAACAACCGCGCCGCTGCGCTAGAAATCATCCTGCTCGATAGTGCTTATTCGTTCGGCTGAACGCGGGAAGAAGCGCTGCCGGCGGCGGCAGGCGCCAGCCGGGCCGTGGGGTGGACGACGCGATTGGCGCCGCCCGCCGGCATGTCCCGCGCTCGGCCGGGAGAACAAGCGGCAGGCCGCTGGGGCCTGCTCAGGCGGCGACTTGCGCAGGCTTGCCCAGCAGGCGGTCGACCAGGCTGCAGGCGGCGAGAGTGGCGACCGAGGGGATCAACCAGGCCAGGCCCTGTTCGGCCAGCGGCAGGTGCAGCAGCCATTGCGGGAAGTCCTGGCCCAGGCCCGCCGCCTTCAGGGCATCGAGCACGCCGAACGCCAGGGAAACCAGCATCACCGGGGCGAGGATGCGCGTCGCCGAATGCCAGAGGCCGATGCAGAAGCTCAGAGCCACCAGCACGATGCACGGCGGATAGATCGCGGTGAGCACCGGGATCGAGACCTGGATCAGCTTGGTCAGGCCGAGGTTGGAAACGATGAAGGAGAACCCTGCCAGGATGATCACCAGGCTGCGGTAGGACAGCGGCAGGCGCTGGCAGAAGTACTCGGCGCAGGCGCAGGTCAGGCCGACCGCGGTGACCAGGCAGGCCAGCGCGATAAGTCCCGCCAGGAACGAGCTGCCGAGGCTGCCGAAGGTATGTTGCACGTAGGCATGCAGGACCGCCGCGCCGTTGCTGGCGTCGGCGGCGATGGCATGGCTGCCGGCGCCGAGGCGGAACAGGCTGACGTAGACCAGCACCAGGCCGACACCGGCGATCAGCCCGGCGACGATGGCATAGCGGGTGATCAGCCGCGGCGACTGCACGCCGCGGGAACGGATGGCGTTGACGATGACGATGCCGAAGACCAGCGCGGCGAGGGTGTCCATGGTCAGGTAGCCGTTGACGAAACCCTGGGAGAACGCGGCCTGGGTGTACTCCGGCTGGGCCGTGCCAATCGGGCCGGCGGGCCAGAGGAAGGCGGCGACGCCGAGAATCGCCAGGGCGAGGATCTTCAGCGGGGCGAGGAAGCGTCCGACGGTGTCCAGCAGGCGACCGGGGTAGAGGGAGATGGCCAGGGCGAGGAGGAAGTACGCCAGGCTGTAGACGAACAGCGCCGTGCCGCTCTCGCCGAGCAGCGGCACCACGCCGACCTCGAAGGACACCGTGGCGGTGCGCGGAATGGCGAACAGCGGGCCGACCGCCAGGTAGCAGACCGCCGCCAGCAGGCCGCCGGCATACCTGCCGATCGGATGGCTGAGGGCGTCGACCGAACCGCCGACCTTGGCCAGGGCGATCACGGTGATCACCGGCAGCCCCACCGCGGTGATCAGGAAGCCCAGCGCCGCCAGCCACACATGGGGGCCGGACTGCAAGCCGACGATGGGCGGGAAGATGATGTTGCCGGCCCCGACGAACAGGGCAAAGGTCATAAAACCAAGCGCCAGGATGTCCCGGCCTTTCAAAGCGTTCATGCTGGAGAGGTACCGCGCTGCTCGAGGAAATTCACAGAAGGGTTTCCCGGGGGGTAGGGGAAACGGCACTCATCTGGATGGGACGAGCAGGGGAGGCGGCCGCTGTCCTTGTGGGAGCCGGGCCGGAAACTTGGCATGCTAACGAAAATGCCGGGGTCGCGGGATAGACATTGGTCTGGCTGTCCTTTTGTTGAAAAACGACGTCGCAATCAGAACAGTCCGTAGGCGCCAGCGCCGGAGCGCTCCGCGCTCCTTGCCGCTTGCTGTCTTCCGCCTGCGTCGGCGGCGCCATGCGGGGGGTATGCCGGCGAACCCGGAAAACGCCCGGAAAGCTTCCCGCGAACTTTTTGCAATCCGGCTGAAAGCCCCGGAACACAAGGGCTGCGGCGCTTCTGAAGGGTTACGTTTTCTGTAGGTATTCTTCACGAAAGATTGACGGATCGCCGAGCAGACTGCCGCCGTCGTCGAGTGCTGCCAGGGGCAACGCTGCGCACGGCAACCCGGAAGTCAGTGAAGATCCGTGCCCATGTCGAAAGCCCGCGCCGTCCGTCCCGAACTGCTGACCCTGCTGGTCAGCCTCGCCTTCCTGCTGTTCTACAACCTGCCGCTGTGGCAACGCCTGCTGGCGATCACCCCGGCGGGCTGGCAGGGCCTCGGCATGATGCTGGCGGTCGGCCTGATGATCGCCGCGATCTTCAACCTGGCGCTGACCCTGCTGGCGTTCCGCTGGCTGCTCAAGCCGGCGCTGACCCTGCTGATCCTGGCGGCCGCCGGTACCACCTACTTCATGACCCAGTACGGCGTGCTGATGGACGTCGGCATGCTGCGCAACGTCATGCAGACCAACCCGGCCGAGGTCGCCGACCTGCTTTCGCCGAAGCTCGCCGTCTACCTGGCGTTGCTTGGCGCGCTGCCGGTCTGGCTGCTGTGGCGCACGCCGGTGCGCTACCGGCCGTGGCCACGCGAGCTGCTGAGCAAGCTGCTGGTGGCGCTCGCCTGCCTGGCCCTGCTCGCCGGGGTGGCGCTGGCCAATTACCAGGGGCTGTCCTCGCTGTTCCGCAACAACAAGGAACTGCGCCTGCAGGTCACCCCGAGCAACCTGGTCGGCGCCGCCATCGGCTACGCCAAGGGCCAGGCCCAGGCCGCCAGCCAGACACTCCGGCCGATCGCCGTCGATGCCCGGCGCGCCGACCTGTGGCAGGGCCATGCGCGCAAGTCGCTGACCGTGCTGGTGGTGGGCGAGAGCGCGCGGGCACAGAACTTCGGCCTCAACGGCTACGCTCGCGAGACCAACCCGCGGCTGAAGGCCGAGGAGGGCCTGATCAACTTCTCCAATGTGCACTCCTGCGGTACCGAGACCGCGGTGTCGGTGCCCTGCATGTTCTCCAACCTGGGCCGCGCGGACTACAGCGACGCTCGCGCGCGCACCCAGGAAGGCCTTCTCGATGTGTTGCAGCGCGCAGGCCTGCGGGTCCTGTGGCGGGACAACCAGTCCGGCTGCAAGGGCACCTGCGACCGCGTCGCCTTCCAGGACCTGAGCGAGAGCAAGGATCCGGCCCTGTGCGCCGGCGGCGAGTGTCATGACGAGATCCTCCTGCGCGACTTGCAGGCCTTCATCGACGGGCTGCAACAGGACACCGTGCTGGTCCTGCACCAGATGGGCAGCCACGGCCCGGCCTACTTCAAGCGTTATCCCAGGGAGTACGAGAAGTTTACCCCGGTCTGCGCCAGCAACGACTTCAGCGCCTGCTCGCGGGACAGCATCATCAACGGCTACGACAACACCCTGCTGTACACCGACCACGTGCTGGCCAGCCTGATCGACCTGCTGCGCAAGAACGAAGAGCGCATCGATACCGGCATGCTCTACCTCTCCGACCATGGCGAGTCGCTCGGCGAGTACAACCTCTACCTGCATGGCACGCCTTACCTGCTGGCGCCGGACCAGCAGAAGCACGTCGGCATGCTGGCCTGGTTCTCGCCCGGCTACCAGAGCGCCTTCGGCCTCGACAGTGGCTGCCTGCGCCAGCGCAGCAACGAGGAGCTGTCCCAGGACAACCTGTTCCACTCGATGCTCGGCCTGCTGGAAGTGCGCACCGGCGCCTACGATCCCGGCCTCGACCTGTTCGCCCCGTGCCGTGCGCCCGAGGTCCTGCAGGCGCTCAAGGCCGACGGCGGACGGGCGCTGTACTCCGAGGAAGCGTCTGGCCAGGAGCCGCCGGCTTCCTGATACGACCCGGCGAAAGGACTATTTCCTTCGCCTCGCGGAAGGGTAAGGTTCAGCCTCGGAACCCGCGAGGACGCCCATGGATCGCCACGCCCAACACCACCCCAGGAGCCGCGCCTGCGTGCTGCCCAACGGCCTGCGCCTGCACCTGGCGCATGATCCGGCGGCATCGCGCGCCGCTGCCTGGCTGCGGGTGGCGGCGGGCAGCCACGACGAGCCGAGCGCGCATCCCGGCCTGGCCCACTTCCTCGAGCACCTGTCGTTTCTCGGCGGCGCGGCGTTTCCCGGCGACGAGCGCCTGATGCCGTGGTTGCAGGTGCGCGGCGGCCAGGTCAACGCCAGCACCCGGGGCAGGACCACCGACTATTTCTTCGAGGTGACGGCGGAGCACCTTGGCGCCGGTCTGGCACGGCTGATCGACATGCTCGCCCGCCCCTTGCTGGACATCGATGCGCAACGGCGCGAGCGCGAAGTACTCGAGGCCGAATACCTGGCGCGCTCGGCCGACGAGCAGACCCTGATCGACGCAGCGCTGGCCCTCGGCCTGCCCGCCGGACACCCCCTGCGGCGTTTCGCTGCCGGGCGCCGCGACAGCCTGGCCCTGGAGAACGATGCGTTCCAGCGGGCCCTGCGCGAATTCCATGCCGCCCACTATCACGCCGGCAATTGCCAGCTATGGCTGCAAGGGCCGCAGGCACTGGACGAGCTGGAGAGGCTGGCGCAGCGTGCCTGCGCCGACCTGCCGGGGCGCGCGCCAGGCGCGAGTCCGCCGCCGCCGCCGTTGCTGCCCTTCGCCGGCGAAGCGCTGGCGCTGCGCCTGCCGGGACCGCCGCGGCTGGTGCTGGGCTTTGCCCTCGACGCTTTGCGGGAGGCCGACGAACAGACCCTGCAGGCGTTCGCCGAATTGCTCGGCGATCGCTCGCCGGGCGGGTTGCTGGCAGCACTCGGCGAACAGGGCCTGGGCGAATCGGCGGCGCTGCGGGTGGTTCACCGGGATGCGCGGCAGGCGCTCCTGGCGTTGACCTTCGAACTGTTCGACGGCAGCGCGGCGGCGGCGCTGGAGGCGGCCTTTTTCGACTGGCTGGGCGCCCTGCGCGACGATGCCGCCAGCCTGCTGGCGGCGCGCCGGCCGTTGCTGGCGGAGCCCACTGCACCGCTGGAGCGACTACGCCAGCGCGTTCTTGGCCTGCCAGCGGAGATTCGCCCGGCCTGCCTGGACGCGCTGCGCGCCGACCGTTGCCTGCGGCTGCACCTGGACAGCGAACTCGACGGCGCCGAAGCGCGCTGGTCGGCGGGCTTCCGCCTGAGTGTGGCGCCGGTTGCCGCAGCGCCGCCGCTGACCGCGCAGCGGCATGCCTGGCGCTTCGAACTGCCGTTGCCGCCCAGTGCCGCCGCCGAGGGCGCGCTGTTCCTGCGCTGGCGCTTTCCCGGCGTGCCCGTACGGTCACGCTTTCTGGCGCTGCGCCAGGCGTTGCGTCCGCTGTGCGGCCAGGCACGCCTGGGGGGTGTGGAGATGGGCCTGGAGGCGCTCGGCGAGGACTGGTCGCTGAGCCTGCTCGGTCCGCGCGATCGCCTCGAGGCCGCCGTGCGCCCGGCCCTGGCCCGGCTCCTCGCGGCGCCGCCCGACTGGCGCGCGAGCGGCGAGCGTCTGTCCTCCGCCGAGCGGCGCCGCAGCGCCACTGCCCTGCCGATCCGGCAATTGCTGGACGCCTTGCCCGGCGTATTCGGCGAGCCGCTGGCGGAGGTCGACGACTGGCGGCGGACGCGCTGGGACGCCTTGGTCATGCAGGCCGCGATGCCAGATCCCCGATGGATGCCCGGCCAGGCTGCCGGCGAGCGCCTGGAGCCTCTGCCGCCGAGGCCCGGACGGCATCGCCGCGAACTGGCCATGGACGGCGAGTCGGCGTTGCTGCTGTTCTGTCCGCTGCCCACGCAGGAGGTGCCGATGGAGGCGGCCTGGCGCTTGCTGGCGCGCCTGCACGAACCGGCCTTCCAGCGGCGCCTGCGCGACGAGCTGCAACTGGGCTACGCGTTGTTCTGCGGCTTCCGCGAGGTCGGCGCCCGGCGCGGCCTGCTGTTCGCCGCGCAATCTCCGCGTGCCTGCCCGGAACGCTTGCTGGAGCATATGGAGACCTTCCTCCAGCGCTCCGTCGAGGCGCTCGCGCAACTGCCGGCGCGACGCCTGGCCGGCCTGCGCGAAGCCCTCGCCGACGACCTGCGCCGAGCGCCGGGTAGCTTCGCCGAGCGAGCACGGCGCGCCTGGGCGGAGCACCTTGGCGGTGGCGCCGGTCGCTCCCGGCTGCTCGCCGAGGCCGCCCTCGGCCTGAGCGGCGACGACCTGCTCGCGGCCCAGGCCCGGTTGCTGGAGGCGCGCGGCGGCTGGTGGGTGCTTTCCAGCCGGCGCTGAAGCGAGCCACGCGGTAACTCGACGACAGCCTTGCCGGCGTCACTGCGGCGTTAGGTCGAAAGCCGCGCTGCTTCGGTGGCGCTCCCGCCGCGACCAAGGTTGCGCTACCGCCGGAGGAGCGCTGCCCGCGCCTTGCGCAGCGGCACCCACGCCCACCATGAAGAAGCGTCGAAGCAGGCCCAAGGAAGCGTATGGCAGGGCTTTCCCGGTTTCGATAATCGGCTCCGCCACGACCGGCCCGGTCGTTTCACCTCGCGGAGTGCGCCATGAACAAGAACAACACCGCCGTTCGCCGAATCCTGCCGCTGACCCTGGCCTCGCTGGGTGCCCTGGGCGGCCTGCAACCGGCCGCCGCCGATATCCTGCTGTACGACAAGGACGAGACCACATTTTCCACCGACGGCTACTTCAATGCCTTCTACGTCAACAGCGACGTCGACCGCCAGGGCGAGACCTACGATCGCCGCCAGTCGCGGGTGAAGATGGGATTCCTGCCGAACTACATCGGCTTCAACTTCGGCAGGAAGGTCGACGAGCTGAGCCTCGGTGGTCGCGCTTCCTTCTGGGTGACCATCAACGACAGCGAGACCGACGGCACCGATACCGCCATCGACGTCCGTCAGTTCTATGGCACGGTCGCCGGCGACTGGGGCGAGGTGCTGATCGGCAAGGACTTCGGCCTGTTCTCGCGCTCGAACATCTTCCTCGACGAACTGCTGGCCGGTTTCGGCAACCCCAGCGACACCCTCGGCCTGGTGGACGGCAAGGGCGTCTCCTTCGGCAACATCGGCACCGGCTATCCGTATCCGTTCCCCACCTCGCAGATCACCTACCGCAACAACAACCTGCTGCCCGGCCTGCGCATCGCCGTGGGCATCCTCGACCCGATCGACTCCAACCAGATCGACAAAGATGCCAGCGACGGCCTCGACGACAAGGCCTACCAGGACAACCCGCGCTACGAGAGCGAGGTCAGCTACCAGTTCGACCTGGCCGGGGCGCAGGTCTACAGCTGGATCAACGGCGGCTACCAGACTTCGAAGAACACCAGCGACAGCGTCGACAGCGTGACTTCCAAGGGGGTCGGCTATGGCTTGCAGGTGAAGATGGGCGGCTTCTCCGTGACCGGTTCGGGGTTCACCGCCAAGGGCATCAATCCCTTCTTCACCAACAACGCCGGCGAAGCCGCGCTGCGCGAGGTGGACAGCCGCGGCGCATTGCTGCAGGGCTCGTATTCATGGGGCAAGAACCGCCTGGCGCTGTCCTACGGCAAGACCGTCGACGACGGCAACGGCCTGGGTTCCGCGGCCGACTACGAGAGTCGCGGCATCGCCTATTTCCGCACGATCAACGACAACCTCAAGCTGGTCGCCGAGCTGAACCGCTACCGGATCGACGGGCGCGACGGTAACGCGCTCGACGAGGACACCGACACCGTGGCCCTCGGCGCCGTACTGAACTGGTGATACCGCTACTTTCGAAGGACCCCGCCGCGACCCAAGTAGGATAGGGGCCGCGGCGGCGCCCTTCGTAGAATGCTGGCGAGGCGGAACGACGGGGGAGCGGGCATGTACGAAGGGCAGGGGGAAGGGGTCTGCAGGGGCATGTCCAGCGCGCGCGACGTCGAAGTGGTGGCCCAGGACCTGGCGCGCCAGCTTATCCATCCGCACCTGGGCTTCGTGCTGTTCTTCTGTTCCGCGGAATACGACCTGCCGGCCCTTGCCGAGATGCTCGAACGCTACTTCGGCGGCATCGACCTGGTCGGCTGCACCACAGCCGGCGAGATCACTCCGGCGGGCTACGGGCGCGGCTGCGTCAGCGCGGTGGGCTTCGACGTGCGCAGCTTCGCCATCAGCAGCGCGCTGATCGACGAAATGGAGCGCTTCAGCCTGCTGGACGCGCAGCAGATGGTCGAGACCCTGGTGGCCGGCTGTCGCCGCGGCGGCCTGGCGCCGATCAAGGACCACAGCTTCGCCCTGACCTTGCTCGACGGCCTGTCCAGCCGCGAAGAGGTGGTGCTCGCCGCGCTTGGCGCGGCGCTCGGCGCGATCCCGCATTTCGGTGGCTCGGCCGGCGACGACCGGCACCTGACCCACACCCATGTCTACCACCAGGGCCAGTTCCATACCGGGGCGGCAGTGGTGGTGCTGGTCAACACCTGGCTGGACTTCGAGGTCTTCACCACCCATCACGTGGTGCCGCGCGCCGAAAAGTTGGTGGTGACCCGCGCCGACAGCGGCAGCCGGCGGGTCCACGAACTCAACGCCGAGCCGGCGGCGCTGGAATACGCCCGGCTGGTCGGGGTGGCACCGCAGGCGCTGGATTTCGCCCTGTTCTCTGCGCATCCGCTGGCGGTGCGGGTCGACGAACGCTATTACGTGCGCTCGATCCAGCAGGCCAACGAGGACCTGAGCCTGACGTTCTACTGTGCGGTGGAGAACGGCATCGTTCTCACCGCGATGAGCACCGGCCCGCTGTTGCCCAACCTGGAGGCGCAGTTCCGCCGCCTCCACGAGCGCCTCGGACCGCCGTTGCTGACCATCGGTTGCGACTGCTTCCTGCGGCGCCTGGAGCTGGAGGTCGGCGGTGACACGCAAGCTACCGCCGCGTTTCTCCGCAGCCAGCAGGTGATCGGCTTCAACACCTACGGAGAGCAATTCAATGGCATGCATATCAACCAGACCTTCACCGGGGTCGCCATTGGCCG
>NZ_KV819832.1:0-23735 GCF_001815235.1 Pseudomonas sp. HMSC065H01
TCGCCCTGTTCGATTCGGCCAATGACGAATGGTTGGAGTGGGCGCCGAAGATTCCTCTGAAGGAAACCGCCCGCCGCTGATTGTCGGACCGGCAAAAAGAAACGCCGCTTACCTGGGTAAGCGGCGTTTTCGTTCATGCACGCATGCCTGCTGGTGGGGAGTGGGTGTCAGTGAGTGCTGAGATGCGCCCGGGTGGTCAGCAGGTACACCGGCAAGCCGGAGATCAGGATCAGCAGCGCGGCGTAGGGTGCGGCGGCAGCGTACTCCAGGTTGGCGGTGTGCACCCAGACCGAGGTGGCCAGGGTCGACAGCCCGGTGGGACCTAGCACCAGGGTGGCGGTCAGTTCCTTCATGGTGTCGAGGAACACCAGCACGAAGCCGGCGCCGATGGCCGGCGAGATGATCGGCAGGGTGATCCGCAGGAAGGCCATCAAGGGCGTCTGGCCGAGAGTGCGGGCGGCTTCCTCCAACTGCGGCGAGGCCTTTTCCAGGGCCACGCGGATCGGTGCCTGGGTCAGCGGCATGAACAGCAGGGCATAGGCGACCAGCAGCAAGCCGGTGGTCTGGTAGGTGGCTGGCAGGTAGTGCAGCGAGAAGTACACCAGCGAGAGTGCGATCACCAGTCCCGGCAACGCTTGCAGCAGGTACGGCAGGCGCTGGGTCCAGCGCGCCACGGCGCCGGGGTAGCGCACCACCAGGATGCTTACCGGCAGCGCCAGCAGGCAACTGAGCAGGGCCCCGCCGAAGGCCAGCGACAGGGAGGAAAGCAGGGTCGAGGCGATTTCCATCAGCGGGAAGCTGGCCGAGGAGCCTTCGTACAGCCAATAACCGAGCATCACCAGGGGGATACCGGTACCGACCAGCACCAGCGTCGCCAGCAGCGCCTGGAGCGGCCACTTGCCAAGCCCCAGGCGGACCCGTTCGGCCCGCCGCGCGCTGCCCTGGCCGGTGCGTACCAGGCGGCCGCGGCCGCGCATGCGCAACTCCAGCCAGAGCAGCAGGAAGCACAGTGCCAGGAGTACCGAGGAGAGCATCGCCGCGGTGGCGTTGCTGAACTCCAGTTCGAACTCCTGGTAGATGGCTGTGGTGAAGGTCTGGTAGCGCAGGATCGACAGCGCGCCGAACTCCACCAGCATGTGCAGCGCCACCAGTAGTCCGGTGGCGGCCAGGGTCGGGCGCAGCAGCGGCAGGGTGACCCGCAGGAACACCTGGCGCCGCGACAGACCGAGCATCCGCGCCGACTCCTCCAGGGAAGGATCGATGCCGCGCAGGGTCGCTGCTACCGGCAGGTAGACCAGCGGATACTTGGACATGGTCATGACCAGGATGGCGCCGCCGAGGCCTTCGTACATCGGGCTCAGCGAAACCCAGGTGAAACTGCTGACGAAGGCGGGGATGGCGAACGGCAGGCACAGCACCACGTTCCAGAAGCGCCGCGCCGGCAGGTCGCTGCGCTCCACGCACCAGGCCAGGGCCAGGCCGAGCAGGGCGCTGAGCAGGGTCACGCCGAACATCAGCCACAGGGTGTTGCCCAGCAAGCGGAATACGTAGGGGCGCCAGAGCAGTTGCCAGGCGCTGTGCCAGCCGGCGTCCCAGGCCTTGGCCGCGACGTAGAGCAGCGGCAGGCTGGCCAGCAGGGCGAGGAGCAGGACCGGCAGGAGCAGCCAGAATGGCGTTCGCCGGCGCGAGCCCGTGCGCAGGCGCACGGGCGTGGAGGCGGCGCCGATCAATTCAGGCCAACGTCGCGTTCGAGGCTGAGGGCCTCGCTGGCCTCACCCAGATCGGCCGGGGTCAGTTTCGGTGGGTCCAGTTCGGCGAACGGCTTCAGCGCCGGATCGGCCTGCATCCCCTTGCGCATCGGGTACTCGGCGGACTGGCTGAGGATCGCCTTCTGGCCTTCCTCGCTGAGCATGAAGGCGACGAACTGCTGGGCTTCCCTGGGGTGCTTGCTGGACTTGAGCACCGCGGCGCCGGAGACGGTGACCAGCGCGCCCGGGTCCTGGTTGCCGAAGTAGTGCAGGCGCGAGTTCAACTCGCCCTTTTCCTTCTTCAGGGTGTACCAGTAGTAGTTGTTGATCAGCGCCATGTCGACCTCGCCGTTCTCCACGGCTTTCATGGCGGTGACGTTGTTGGTGTAGATCGAGCCGAAGGCCTTCAGGCCGGTCAGCCAATCCTCGGCTTCCTCCTGGCCCTTGAGCTTGATCACTGCGGCGACCTGTTCGAGGAAGGCGCCACTGGTGGGCACGAAGCCGAAACGGCCGGACCAGGACGGATCGGAAAGATCCATCAGGCTCTTCGGCAGATCCTTCTCGTCGATCTTCTTCGGGTTGTAGGCCAGTACCCGGGTGCGGGCGGTGATGCCGATCCAGTCGCCGTTGCCGCCGGCGTGCTCCGGCTCGACCAGGGCCAGGGTCTCTGGCTCCAGCTTGGCCAGCAGGCCGGCGCTGGCCAGGCGGATCAACGGTGGCGATTCCTCGGTGTAGAGCACGTCGGCCGGCGAGCGTGCGCCTTCCTCGGTGATCTGGCTGGCGAGCTGGCCATCGCCGCCCTTGCGGATCTTCACCTGGATGCCGGTCTTGTCCTGGAAGGCCTTGGCGATGGCGATACCGGTGGCGGCGTGCTGGCCATTGTAGAGGGTAAGGGTGACGGGACCGGCCGCCGCATTGAGGGAAAGCGAACCGAGCAGGCACGCCAGGGCGGCGTGGCGGAAACGGTTGAGAAGTCGAACAGGCATGGATTCTCCCCGTGGGTTACAAATGCGAATGTAACCAATTATATCTTCGCGGGAGCCTCGGGCCTATCGGAAAAGTCCACGGCCCTGTCAGGCAGGGCCGTGGCAGACGCTTCACGCCGGTTCGCCGGCTTCCTCCGGCTCGCTGGCTGCGCGGGTTTCGCCGCTGGCGGCGGCATCCCGGCGACGGATGTATTTCCAGTCCGCTTCGTCGATATAGATGCCGTTCGGGCCGCTACCGCCTTCCAGGTCGATCGCCACGTGTGCGGAAACCTGCGGCTTCACGCTCGCCAGGATCGGCACGAAGCCCAGTTGCAGGCTGGTCTCCAGCAGCGCGGCCTGGTTGCGCTCGTCGATGTCCGCCGCCTCGTCCAGGTAGTAGGGCAGGCGCACGCGCCCGGCCTGCTCGCGGTCCATCAGGTGCAGCAACAGGTACATGTTGGTCAGCGCCTTGATGGTCATGGTGGTGCCGTTGGAGGCGGCGCCGTCGATGTCGGTGTGCATGATCGGCTGGCCGTTGACCTTGGTGATCTCGAAGGCCAGTTCGAACAGGTCCTTCAGGCCCAACTGGTTGTGGTTGGCGGCGACCAGGCGGGCCAGATATTCCTTGGCCTCCTCGTTCTTCGCGTCCTGCTCGGCGCTCTGGGTCAGGTCGAACACCGAGAGGTTCTCGCCTTCCTCGTACTGGCCGGCGCTGTGGATGATCTGGTCGATGTGCTTGAGCGCATCCTTGTTCGGCGCGAGGACGATGCGGAAGCTCTGCAGGTTGGAAACCTGGCGCTTGTTGATCTCGCGGTTGAACAGGGCCAACTGGTGTTCCAGGTTGTCGTAGTCGCTGCGGATGTTGCGCAGGGTCCGGGCGATGTCGGTGACCGCCGCGCGGCGCGCCTTGGCCAGCGTCAGGGCCTCGTCCTGGCGATGCGCGTAGGCGTTGATCAACAGCTTCAGGCGGCGCTCGGTGTCGTCTTCGCTATCGAACTTGGCGACGCCCTTCAGGCGCACCTGGGCGTACAGCGCCTCGATCTGCCCGTCGATGCGCTGCAGCGCCTGCCAGGTGTCCTGGTAGTCGTTGAGCAGCGGCAGCAGGTTGTCCAGCGAGTCGTCCACCGGCTCCATGAACGGCGTGCCGAAGGGCAGGTCGGCCGGCAGTAGCTGGCGGCGGCGCAGGGCATCTTCCAGGGTGCGCTCCTTGGCCTCCAGGTCGCCCAGTTGCCGGGCCACCAGTTGCAGGCGCGCGGAGAGTTGCTGGACGCGCTCGGCGAAGGCGTCGCTGGAGCGCTTGAGTTCGTCCTGGGACGCCTCCAGCTGGGCCAGTTCGGCGAGCTTCTCGGGCTCCTCGGCGGTCAGCGTCTGGGTGCGGCGGAAGTCTTCCAGGGCCTTCTGCGCATCCAGCACGTCCTGGTACAGCTTCTCTGCCTGGGCCTTGCTCGCGGCGCGGTCGGCGGCGACGCTCTGCTGGGTCTTGAGCTGCTTCAGCTCCTTCTCCAGGCGCTCCTTCTGGTCGCGCAGGGCGGCGCGGTCGGCCAGGGCCTGCAACGCCGGCGGTTCGATGTGCGACAGGTCGATGCTCAGGCCAGGGGCTTCGAAATGCTCGCCCTTGAAGTGGTCAAGGATGGCTTCGACGCTCTTCACCCAGACGTCGCCGTCATCCAGGTTCACCCCGTTCTCGCCGAGCGGCAGGCTGAACAGCGCGCCGTTGAACAGACGCATCAGGCGTTCCACGTCCTGCTGGCTGAACTCCTCGCGCAGGCGTGCGTAGCTGTTGTTGTCGGCGTGTTCGAGCTGCTGGCGGACGTTCTTCAGGCGTTTTTCCAGGTCGCGCAGGCGCTCTTCCAGGTCTTCGCTGGAGAACTGCCGCGAATGGGCCAGGGCGCCGGCCAGTTCGTCGTGGGCATCCTTGGCGGCGAGCAGCTGTTGTTCGAGGACCTTGGCGTCGTCGACCAGGGCGAAGCGGGTCTTGAGCACCGACAGCTCGCCGAGCCAGCGCTGGATGCCGGCGATCTCGCGCTCCAGGCGCATCAGCTCCTGGGTGCCGCCACGCTGTTCGTTCTGCAGGCCGTCCTGCTCGGCGCGGTATTGCTCGTGCTGGATCAGCAGTTCCTCGCGGCGCGCCCCGGCGTAGTCGTGCCAGGTGCCGAGCAGGCTGTCGAGCAGCGGTGAAAGGCGGTGCATCTTGCCGCGCAGTACGTCGCGCTGGGTCACGCCGTTGGCCAGGGCTTCCACCAGCGGGCCGGCGGCGACCAGCGCCTGGTAGTCCTGCTCCATCCGCCGCACGTCGCGGAAGGCCTCCTCGCAGGCGGCGATGTAGTCGACGTTACCCGAGCGCAGGCTGTGCTCGAAGGCGTCGAGGAACAGCTGCTTGAGCTTGGCCGCGGTGATCTCGCGCATGTGCAGCAGGTTGATGAACAGCGAGCGGAAGGTCTTCAGGCTCTGCTCGCTGGTGGAGCGCAGCGGGATCATGGTCAGGTCGAGCGGGATCGACGTGTGCCCGCCGACCAGCAGGCGGCGCAGCTCTTCCGGCTTCACCTCGTAGGCCTTGATGCCTTCGCGCTCGAGATTGGCGAACAGCTCGCGCTGGCGCAGGCAGGTACCGTTCTTCTGGTAGTGGTCCAGGCTCAGCTCGCCGGCGTAGGCGAAGAACTGGTGGCCGAAGCCGCCGCCCGGGCCGCGCCCGGCCACGCCGATCACGTGCGGACCGTGGGGCAGCATCAGTTCGAGGAGGATGTAGCTGGTGTCCGAGGCGAAGTAGAAGCGCCGCGACTGCTCCATGCTGTACTTGCCGAAGCTCATGTCCGACAGGCGGGCAAGGATCGGGAACTGCAGGGCGTTGATCGAGGCGCTCTTGCCCAGGTTGTTGGCGCCGTAGATCGACAGCGGGTTTTCCAGCGGGAAGATACCCAGGCTGTAGCCGGCGGTATTGAGCAGGGCGAAGCGGCGGATGCCGTAGCGGGTCTGGCTCATGCGTCAGCCTCCTGTTGCGCGTGTTCTTCGGCGATGGCGCGGGCGAGGGCGTCTTCCTCGCTCTCTTCGGACAATTCTTCGTCGCTGGCCATCAGCGGTTCGATCTCGCCGTCATCGACCAGCACCGGCGTCTGCAACGGCAGGTCGGCGTGCAGGCTGGCGGACAGGTTGCGGTCCTGCTGCACCGACAGGCAGACGTCTAGGAAACGGTGCATCGGCGGCATGAAGCGGTACACGCCGCTGTCCTCGGAGGCGAAGCCGAGCTGGGTCAGGCGGCGCATGACCTTCTCTTCCAGTTCTTCCTGGGTCTGCACCTCGGCCTGGAGGAACAGGTCGCGGTATTTCTCCAGCAGCGGCGGCAGCTCTTCGCGGCCGATGCTGCCGCCGTCCAGCACGGACAGCGGGTCGCGGCCCTGGTCGGCGAGGTGTTCGACGAGGATGAAGGTGAACAGCGCCAGGCGTTGGGCGGTCTTGTTCACCTGGGCGCCGACCTGCTCCGGGACGAAGTAGTAGAAGCCGCGGGTGTCGCAGACCAGCTCGAAGCCCATGGCGCGGAACAGGCCGCGGTACTGGTCCTGGTGCGAGGACAGCTGGGTGTACAGCTCGGGGTCGCGGTGGCTGATGTGGTAGCCCTTGAACAGCTCGCGGAAGATCGGCGCGAGCTGGGTCAGTTCGGAGAGATCAAGATGCATGGGTTTCGCTCGCGGAAAGGGTGTCTGCGTCCCTGGCCTGGCCCTTGTCCTTGGCGGCGGGGTTCAGGGCGAAGGAGCAGAGGCTGACGCAATGTTCGGTGGTTTCGTACTCGCGGCGTTGCAGGCGTTCGCGCTGGAAGCGCGCGTCGCGCGACAGCCGGGAGAACCAGTAGAGCAACTCGTCGGTGGCGCCGTCCGGTTCCTGGGCCAGCAGCCATTGCATGAGGTCCGGCAGCGGCAGCGCCGCCTGGCAGCGTTCGATCATTTCCCGCGCGGTCCGCGGTGGTCGCGCCGGCCCGTTGCTCTTGCGCGTGCCGCTGGACTTGGGGAACTGCGCCGGCTTCGGCTCGAAGCGGGCGAGGGCGAAGACGTAGCTCTCGACCTGCGAGGCGGTGCCGAGGAAGGTGCTCTGCGGCCGGGTGAACAGCGGCATCGCCGCCTGCGGCACGGCATCCAGGCCCTTGCGCCGGATCGCCGCCAGCGCCAGGGCGGCGCCACGGGTCACCGCGTTGTGCCGGCGCGCTTCCTCGCGCAGCGGCAGCAATAATTCGCGGGCGCGGCGCAAGGTCAGCTGGGCGTTGGTCTGCATCTCGAGGATGCGCGCGTGGGTGCGCAGCACCAGGTCGTCGTCGACCAGGTGGCCGAGGCGCTGCTGTTCGCCGAGCAGGCGCAGCAGGACCTGTTCGACCCGCCGCACGCCCTGCTCGAAGGCGCCGTCGGCGCTGACCAGTTGGATCATCGGCTCGACGTACTCGTCCCAGGTCGCCAGGACCTCCGCGTAGCGCTGCGCCAGGGGAATCTGCCGGTCGCTGGTCTTGGCCCGCTCGGCCACGCCGATCAGTGCCTGCTCGTCATTGCCGAGCTTCTTCAGTACATCGCGCACGCGCATGTCGAGCAGTCGCAGCTGGCGCGCCAGGTCCTGGCTGTCGCGGGTCTCGAAGGCGTCCTGGATGTACCCGGCGAGGCGCTCCAGATGGCGCAGGTAGGCCTCGATCTCCAGGCACAGACCAAGGCGATGCTCGTGGCGCAGGTAGGCGAGGAAGTCGTGGATCTGCGCGTTCAGCTCGAAACGGTTGGGGCTCTTGGCCACCGGGACCAGGATATCCAGGCGGATCCACTGGTCGAGCAGGGCGGTGATTTCCGCCGGGTTGCTTTCCGGTAACTGGGTGTTCAACTGGCTGCGCAGTTCCGCCAGGCTCAGGGTGCCGGCATCGAAGCGCTCGCAGAGAGGCTCGAGCAGGGCCCAGTGTTCGGCAAGCGCACGCAGTACGCGTCGGGGGTCGATCATCGGGAGGGCCGGTCCGTGGAAAAAGCGCCGATTGTACTGCAAAGGCACGGGCGACGCAGACGCCGCCGATGAGTGCGATGCAGGCCGTCGACACGTCTGCGGCGCAGGTACGGGCCCGGTATCGGTGGATGGCATCTGGCTATCACCGAAGTGTCGAAAAGCGGCAGTTTATGACTGCGTAAGGACTTTCCTGCCCCGCCTGGTCCGGGGAATGGGGCTTCCAGGGGCTGGCACGCTTTCTGCTGAAGTCCCCTGGCCTGTCTATTCCAAATGAATGCCGACTCTTGAACGACGCCGCCTACGCCGAGGCCCGCTGGGCCGAACTGCAGAACCAGGGTGACCTTGCCTGGGACCTGGATGCCATCACCAACCGCAGCGAGGCGATCGCCTTCCTCAAACGTTTCGAGAACCGCCTGTGCATCTACTCGGCCTATGTCGAGAAGCTCTACAGCAACTACAGCTTCGTGATTCCCGAGAGCGACCATGGCGGCATCACCATCCTGCCCAGCGAGCAGGCCTGGCACGACACCTTCCACGATATCCCGCTGGCCGCGGTGGAGCCCACCGGGATCCATATCCTGCCGGGCGAGACCATGGGCTATCGCGGGCTCTACCTGAAGATTCCCGGCGAGCACCGCCTGGTGGCGTCGAAGGAATTGCCGTTCCAGGAAGGGTTGAAACTGCTGATCCAGCGTTACCAGGCTCACGACGACGTGTTCCTGCCGATCCTGGTCAAGGGCGACCTGCGCGAGTACGAAGCGCGCATGCCCTCGCTACACCTGCACCGGATCAACCCCGCCCGCCTCAGCGCACACTCCCTGCTCAGCCTCAACGCCATCAAGGGCGCCATCGCCGACCATCTGATCGGCCTGTTCCGCCAGCAGTGAAAGGCTGACGTTACCCCCGTGTGACGATGGGTAACATCCATCCTGGCCGAGCGACCGCTCATCCGCTGCAGCGAGCGCGGCGACCGCGTCGTTCGCCGGTTTTTCTCGACTATGGGTCGGCCCCGATTCGCCCGGGGCTTTCTATAGTGACTACAGGTCGCAGTGTCTCTGCCGTCGGCCACGAGAAGAACAAGAGGTGAGCCCATGTCCCGTCGTCTGCCCTTCCTGCTGCGTTGTGCGCTGTTCTGCGGCGCCGGTCTGCTGGCTGCCACCGCCCAGGCGAGGATGGAGTCGCTGGACGACGACCAGCTTTCCGACGTGGTCGGCCAGGCCTTCATCAACCTCACCACCGACGCCGCCAACGGACTGAACTTCACCCGCATCAACTTCGGCGCCGACATCGAGACCCAACTGAACATGAAGAAGCTGCAGTTGGGCCAGTACAACCGCAGCGGCGAGCTTGCCGGCAGTGCCGACATCGCCATCGACAACTTCGCCCTGGGCACGGTCAACGACACCACCGGCGCGATCAACCCGTTCCTCATCAGCAATCCCTACATCGAGTTCGCCTACGACGGCAGCAAGATGGTCGGCATCCGTATCGGTTTCGGCGAAGCCAAGGGCTACCTCTCGGGCGATATCAAAACCCTCACCGGCAACGTGCCGGTGGACCTGTACGGCACCGGCAGCCAACTGGGAGGCAGCATTTCCTGCGGCCTGCTGGCCCTCGACTGCCTGGCGGCGAAGACCGCCATCACTCTCACCGGCAGCTCTCAGTACACCGCCCAGGCAGAGCTGGTGAACAGCTCCGGCAACCCCGACCCGATCCGCGCTGCCATGATCGGCCTGAAGAACGGCACGGCCCTGGACATGCACGACAGCACCATCATCGGCAGCCTGGTGAACGTCCTGCTGCCCTTCCTGACCTCCAACGACTGCAAGCTGATGGGCGCCCAGACATGCTTCAACCTGGCCCAGTACCAGTCGTTCCCGATCGGCACCGTGGATCCGAACAACGCGCAGAACTTCATCGACTCGTCGAAAGGCTTCTTCATCTCGATGCAGAGCCAGAACGTCCAGTGGCGCGACCAGCAGGATCCCTCCAAGCTGGTCGCCGCGCTGGCCGGTGCCTTCCTCAACATGTCGCGCAACGCCGATGGAACGGCGCCGATCAAGGTCGACTTCGGTCAGGCCTTCAATGGCATTCCACGGCAGGACACCTGCCTGGGCGGCCTGAACAAGGGCTGCTGAGATGAGTCGCGCCTGCCTGCTCGCGGCCCTGCTGGCCGCCCCCTTCGCCCATGCCGAGATGACAGCGCTCGACGACGAGCAACTGTCGGACGTGCAGGGTGCCGGCATCGGCTTCGTCCTCGACAGCGCCATGGTCGACGGCAACAAGGCCACCATCGCGATCAATGGCGTGACCAACACCGCCACCGGGCAGAACGTGCCGATCACGGTAAAGGAGCTGTACGTCGCCGCCACTGGCAGCAACAAGGGCAGCACCCTGGCGCCGGTGACTCTCGGCCGTCTCAATTTCCCGTTCAAGCTGAATCTGGCCAAGGGTTCGGTGCTGACCACCCAGCTCGACGACGGGCGGGTGGTCAGCACCTTGCCGGACACCGCGGACGTGATCGAGCTGGCTTTCCCCAGCCTGGTGAGCGGCGCCGGCGGCCAGCCGTGCATCGCTGGTTACGCCGGTGCCGGCAGCAACTGCTCGAGCCGGGCCAGCGAAAAGGTCGACGCCGGCATCCGCTTCGACTTCGGCGTCACTTCCACGCGTACCGATGTGCTCAACCTGGACTTCTCCGAACTGGCGATGGACGGTTCCTACCTGCGCTTCTGGGGCGCCAACGCGCGCAGCCAACTGGTTGGCGAGATGCGCCTGAACCTCTACGCCAAGACTTTCGAGATCATGTCCTGCGGTGCTGGCTCGCCCAGTTGCGTCAGCGCCGCCGAGCAGGCCGCGCGCACCGTCTACCTGACCAACGCCTATGCCAGCGTCGCGCTTGGCTACGGGAAGTCGCAGCCGTTGCTGTTCTCGGTCACCGCCGACGGCAACTTCACTTTCGAACTGCCCAAGCTGACCCTGGCCAACGCCGCTGACTTCTACGCCAATGCGCCGCGCACCAGCCTGGTGATCGAGAACCTCAACATCGGTGGTACCCGGCCAGGCTACGGGCAGGTACCGACCGGCGGCTACAACATGGGCCGCAACGAGATATCCGGGCTCAGCTTCAACTACCTGAAGGTGACGTCGCACAACCTCTGAGGTGGCGGCGGGAAACGAGGTACGCAGCACATGGCCAAGCAGACTCATCCACTGGCAGGCGGCATCGGCATCCTCGCGGCGCTGGCGCTGCTGTTCAGCGCTTCGGCCGGGGCCGAGTTGCGCTCGCTGGGCGATAGCGATCTGGACGACGTGGTCGGCCAGGCCGGGATCAGCATCAGCGCCTCGCTCAATCTCCAGGAAAATCCTTCGCAGACGCGCTGCGCCGGCGGCTGCGGCGCGCGCCTGGCGATCCAGCCGGCCGGCAGCGGCAACAACTACCTGGTGATCGACGATATCAGCGGCAAGTTCAGCTTCGACGAAGTCACCCTGGACGTGGTGACCATCAAGGACGGCTTCGGCGGCGACGGCGCCGCCTTCAACCGCCCGGTGCTGCGCGTCGGCCTGAAGGACACCAGCTTCCAGGACCTGAGCTTCACCATCGCTGGCGCCAACAAGGCGCGCGGTACCGATCCCGGGCTGGTGCAGACCAACCTGGTCAGCGCACGCATCGACGGCACCCTCAAGCTGCAGGGCAACGTCAATATCTTCACCGTCGCCCCGCGTTGAGGGCGAACCGTCGCATGGCGGGACAAAGCCGCTCCGCCGAGGTCGAAGAACCGCTATCATTGCCTGCCTGAACGCCGGGGGCGAAACCGTCCCCGCGCATCGCCTAATTGCCGGTGCCCGAGATTTGATCGAAGAACAGCGTCGCCGCGCCTTCCTGGGCGCGATGCAGATAACCAGTTGGCTGCCCCGCCAGCCGTTGCCGTTCGCCGCACCCTCGCGGCCGGAGTTGCTGGAGACCCCGCCCCGGGAAGAGCCGGCGGTGCCTGTGCGTGCGCGCGCCGCGATCGATGCGCCGCAGGCCCGCGTCCCGCAAGCCGAGGCGCCGGCCAGCGCGCCGAGCGTGGCTCCCGCCGCGCCCGTGGAAGGCCGGGGGATCCCGATCAGCCTGCCGAAGCCGGGCGCCCCGGCGGCGAAGAAAGCCGAGCCGGTCGAAGAGGCCCCGGCCGAGCCGCCGGCGGTCCAGGCCCCGCCGCCGCGCTTCGCCTTGCAACTGCTGCAGGCGGGCTCCTGCACCCTGCTGGTCGAACTGCCCACCGGCGAACCCTTCGCCAGCCGCGATCCGGGTTACCTGCTGCTGCGCGACCTGCTGCGCGCCGCCGGCCTGCCGGACAGCCCGCGGCTGATCGGCGAACCGGTACGCTGGCCGCTGCTGGCGCGCGGCAATCTCGACCAGGGGCCGCAGGCGGCCCTGGAGTTCGTCCAGAGCTTCGTCGCCGCGCGCATGGAGGAGAGCGAGCGTAGCCGCTGCCTGTGGTTGGTCGGCCTGCCGGCGATCCGCTTCGCCGGCGAGGGCGACGAGGGCAGCCTGTTCCGCGAACTGCAGGTGGACGGTCTGGGCGCAACCTGGGCCGTGCCGGGCCTGGAAGCCCTCATGGAAGAACCCGCCCTCAAGGGCGAGCTGTGGCGCGCCATGCGCCGTGTCCGTCAGCGCTGGTCGAGCGAGATTCAATGAGCGATGCGATTTCCTTCCGCCCGATGACCGAGGCGGACCTCGATGCCGTGCTGAAAATCGAATATGCCGCCTTCAGCCACCCCTGGACCCGTGGCATCTTCAGCGAAGGCCTGAAGAACTACCATTGCTGGCTGATGTTCGAGGGTAGCCAGCAGGTCGGCCATGGCGTCATCCAAATCATCCTCGACGAGGCGCACCTGCTGAATATCACGGTGAAGCCCGAAAGCCAGGGGCGTGGCCTCGGTCTGCGCCTGCTCGAACACCTGATGCGCGAGGCGGCCGGCCACCAGGCTCGCGAATGCTTCCTCGAAGTGCGCGCTTCCAACCAGGCCGCCTACCGCCTCTACGAACGCTACGGTTTCAACGAGATCGGCCGCCGTCGCGACTACTACCCCGCCGTCGGCGGGCGCGAAGACGCCCTGGTCATGGCCTGTACCCTGTTCGACTGAGGCTTGCTCCGCTTCCCTGCCGGCAACTAGCTATCACTTGGAGTAGCTGGCTGGCCTTCTGGCACCGCCGTACCCTTACCAGCATTCCGATTCTCGCCTGCATACCGCAGGCAGGTCCCTTCATGCGGTAACCCTTCGCGGGAGTGCGAAGTCAGGTCGACAGCGGCCGGTGGCAGGATGCGCAGACTGGAGCCCCCCATGTGCGACACCCTGATCCTTCGCCACCAGGGCCAGACCTGGTTCGCCAAGAACAGTGACCGCGAGCCCGCCGAACCGCAGCGTCTGCTGCGCCTGCCGGCGGTGCGCAACGATCCGGAAGCGCGCTTGCGCACCACCTATCTCGACATTCCCCAGACCGCCCAGCGACATGCGCTGGTGATCAGCCAGCCGAGCTGGATCTGGGGCGCGGAAATGGGCGTCAATGAGCACGGCGTGGCCATCGGCAACGAAGCGGTGTTCACCAAGCTGACCCGTCAGCGCGGCACCGCGCTGCTCGGCATGGACCTGCTGCGCCTGGGACTGGAGCGCGGCGCCAGCGCCCGCGAGGCGCTAGAGGTGATCACCGGGTTGTTGCAGCGTTACGGCCAGGGCGGCCCGGCCGGCTACCGCGACAAGCGCATCCGCTACGACAACAGCTTCCTCATCGCCGACCCCGGCGAAGCCTGGGTGCTGGAAACCGCCGGCAACCTGTGGGCGGCGAAGAAGGTCGAGCGCTGGGCCATCTCCAACGCCCTGACCCTTGGCCACGAATTCGACCTGTGCAGCCGCGACCTCGAGGACCAGGCTCGCCGCCAGGGCTGCTGGGATGGTCGCGGCGACTTCCACTTCGCGCGGGTCTTCGACACCCGCCTGCTACCCTGGGTCGGCGGCGCGCACCGGCGCTGTCGGATCAACCAGCGCTTCCTCGACAGCCTGCCTGGTGAGCCGGACTGGCACGCGCTGTTCGCCGCGCTGCGCCACCATGGCCCGCGCGGGGACCACTTCCGCCGCCACAACAACCGCCAGGTATGCATGCACGCCGGCAGCTTCTGGCGGCCTTCGCAGACCACCGCCAGTCTGGTCGCCCGCTTGCGCGACGACGGCCCGTTGCTGGCCGCCACCGGTACTTCGGCGCCGTGCCTGGGACTGTTCCAGCCGCTGTCCTTCGATCCGGCCTCCGGCGCCGCCGTGCTCAGCCAGCCGCGCGAGGCGGTACAGGAGTCCCCCTGGTGGCGCTTCGAGGCGGTGCACCGCCGCGCGCTCACCGACCGCGCCTTCCGCCGGCTCCTGCGCAGCGGCCGCGATTGGCTGGAACGGGAACTCTTCGCCGACCTCGAACAGCCCGACTGGCCGCGCCTGGCAGAGGATGCCGCAGCCTGGCACGCCTGTTGGCATGATCAGGTCGCCATGCAGCCGCTGGCGCAGCAGCGCTGGTGGCGTAGCCACGCCGCGCTGTGACGCTTGTCAAACGGGCATCGCCTTCCGTAAGGTGCTGCACCGGTCAAACGAGGGGCATGCCATGAGCGACTTGCAGCAACTGTTCGAGAACAACGTCCGCTGGGCCGAAGCGATCAAGCAGGAAGACCCGGACTTCTTCGCCAAGCTGGCCCGCCAGCAGACCCCCGAGTACCTCTGGATCGGCTGCTCCGACGCGCGGGTGCCGGCCAACGAAATCGTCGGCATGCTGCCCGGCGACCTGTTCGTCCATCGCAACGTCGCCAACGTCGTGCTGCACACCGACCTCAACTGCCTGTCGGTGATCCAGTTCGCCGTCGACGTGCTCAAGGTCAAGCACATCCTGGTCACCGGCCACTACGGCTGCGGCGGCGTGCGCGCCTCCCTGCACAACGACCAGCTCGGCCTGATCGACGGCTGGCTGCGCAGCATTCGCGACCTCGCCTACGAATACCGCGAGCACCTGGAGCAGTTGCCGACCGAGGAAGAGCGCGTCGACCGCCTCTGCGAGCTCAACGTGATCCAGCAGGTGGCCAACGTCAGCCACACCAGCATCGTCCAGAACGCCTGGCACCGCGGCCAGTCGCTGTCCGTGCATGGCTGCATCTACGGGATCAAGGATGGCCTGTGGAAGAACCTCAACGTCACCGTCAGCGGCCTCGACCAGTTGCCGCCGCAGTATCGCTTGAGTCCGCTGGGCGGTTGCTGCTGAGAGAGGCGGAAGCTCTTTCCCACGAGTTCCCCTCTCCCTGGAGGGACAGGGGAACTGTCGAGGACGGCTTCAGAACTCCACGCTATACGTCAGGCTGTAGGTCCGCCCCCGTCCCTTGTAGTCGAACAGTCCCGCTGGTGCGAGCCCGCCGTAGTAGACCTGCGCGCGTTGTCCCCAGACCGTGGTGTAGTCCTTGTCTAGCAGGTTCTGGATGCCCGCGGTGAGGGTGCCCACCGGCAGCGCCTGGGTGCCGAGCAGGTCGAACAGCGCGTAGCCGTCGATCTTGTTGCCCGGCTCGTCGTTCAGGTTGAAGGTGCGCACGCCCTGCAGGCGCAGGCTGCGCTGGTCGTCCTTCCAGCCGACGAAGGCGCCGGCCTTGGACGGGCTGGCCGAGGTCACGTCCTGCTTCAGCCAGCGGCCGTCGACCTTCTCCTGGGAGCGGATGGCCAGGCCGTTGACGCCGACCTGCCAGTGATCGTCCAGCCAGTAGGTAGCCTGGCCCTCCAGGCCGTAGTTGCGCTTCTTGGTGTCCTGCTGCAGCACCGCCAGGGTCTTCGAGTCGTACTTGATGCTCTTGTCCGACCAGGAATAGAACGCCGCCACCTGGGTATCCAGGGCACCGTCGGTGTGCCGCCAGCCCAGCTCGACCTGCTTGGTCTTGATCCCGTCCAGCGGCGAGTCGTTCACGCTGACCCCCTGCAACAGCGGGTAGTGGCCATTGCCGTCGGCTGCGCCGTAGCGTCCGAAACCGTAGTACTTGGCCGGATCCGGCAGCTCGAAGCCTTCGCTGTAGTTGGCCCAGACCTGTTGTTGCAGGTTCAGCTTGTAGATGGCGCCGACGTTGACCAGGTTGACGTCGTAGTCCTTGCTCCCGCCCGGAACCGCGTCGGCGGTCTTGCCGAGGCCGTTGGCGATGAGGATCTGCTGGTTCGCCGCAACGAAGTCGCTGACGTCGGTGCTCATCGACTGGCGCCGCACGCCGGCACTCAGGGTCAGGTCGTCGGTGGCCTTCCAACTGCCCTGGAGGAAGAAGGCGCGGCTGTCGGTATCGATGTCCGGGTAGCGGCCCAGCTTGGCCTGTTCACTGGCTACCAGCCCGCCGCTGGCGGCGGCGAGCGGCAGGTTGAAGAGCATCTGGTCGGACGTGAATTTTTCCCGGTCCAGGTCCACCCCGTAGGTCAGGCTGGCGCGCTCCCAGGTCTTCACCAGGGCCAGTTTCATCCCGTAGTAGTCGGTGTCCTGCTGCGAGGCCGAGTAGTAGGAGGTGCCGTAGTTGATCGCGCCGGTATTGCTGTAGCGGATGGTAGGGAAGGGATTGAAGGCCATCTTCTCGTTGCGGTAGTAGGCCTGCAGGTAGAGGTCGTGACCCAGCACTTCCGGCGCGTGGTAGGTGGCGTTGAACTGATGGCGCTTGCTCTCCGGCTCGCGGTCGAGGTCGACGCCGCCCTTGATCGAATAGGGTGCCCGTCCGCGCAGGGCGTCGAAGTTGCGCCCAAGATCGAGGCCGCGGTCGCCGTCGTAGCCGGAGTCGTAGTACTGCAGGCCGAGATCGAGGCTGTGGCCATTGGCGAAAGTGAAGCCAAGGCTGCCCATCAGGTCCACCGACCTGTTGTACTGCAGGTCGGTCTGGGTGATGTCCGTCAGTACCTGGTCGCCACTGCCGTCGTAGGCCGCGCCGTTCTTCTGGTAGGCGATGGCCAGGCGGCCGTTGAACAGGTCGTTGCCGCCGCTGATCGACTGCGCCGCGCGCAGGTCGTGGTCCTCATGGCTCTGGAAGCCGCTGCGGGCGCCCAGCTCGGTGTTGAAGCGAGTGTCGCCGCCGACGCCCTTCTTGGTCACGATGTTGATGATCCCGCCGGTGGCGCCGCCTCCGTATACCGCGCTGGCGCCGGACATCACCTCGATGCGCTCGATGTTGAATGGGTCGATGGAGTCGAACTGCCGGCTGATGCCCCGTGAACTGTTCAGCGACACCCCGTCGATCATCACCAGTACGCTGCGTCCGCGCAGATTCTGGCCGTTGTTGGTACGACCCTGGGAGCCGATATCCAGGCCCGGGATCAATTGTCCCAACGCCTCCTTCAGCGGCACGCCGGCCTGGGTCTGCTGGTCCAGTTGCTCGCGCTCGATCACCCAGACCGTGCCGGGCAACTCGCTGATGCTGGTCGGCGCGCGCGAGCCGATCACCACCATCTGCTGCTCCACCGGATCGGCAGCCAGCGCAGGAGCGGAAAACGAAGCGAAGAGGGACAGGGAAAGCGCCAGGGGAGCCGGGCGCAAAGGGATGGAGCGGGGCATGAGGAGATTTCCGAGTTGCTGTTGTTTTGATGGGCGGCAAAGCTAAACAAATCGATAATGATTATCAAATGATTCGAACTGTTTCAATGAGGCATGCCTGGCATCCAAAGCAAGATGAAATGCCTGACACGGGGCGCTGCGCATGGCGTGGCCCTACAGCGGATCCTCGGGCATTCCTCGATGATGATGCGGTATGCACATCTGTCGCCGGAGCACTTGGAATCGGCGATGCGCTTTTCTCCGATTACTCAGTCTGGCTACAAATTGACCACATGAGGATCTGTGGTAATCTGTAGTGAAGTTAACGCTTAACGTTAAGGGTTAATTAATGATTCTGACCTTTCGCTGCGACGAGACTCGTCAGCTTTTTGAGACGGGTCTTTCGAGGCGGTGGGGAGCGATCCTCACAGTCGCTACGCGTAAGCTCGCAATGCTTCATGCGGCTACGGAGCTTCGAGACCTGCGCTCTCCACCTGGAAACCGGTTGGAGCCGTTGCAGGGAAAGCGGGCGGGCCAACATAGCATCAGGATCAATGACCAGTGGCGTGTCTGTTTCGTCTGGACGGATGCGGGTCCCGAAGAAGTCGAAATAGTTGATTACCACTGAGGAGGTGGACCATGGCTACCAATGGTATGCGCCCCATCCATCCTGGGGAAATATTGCGCGATGAGTTTCTGATGGAGTTTGATATCTCTCCAGCTGCTCTAGCACGCGCTTTGAAAGTCTCCGCTCCGACAGTGAACGATATCGTTCGTGAGCAGCGTGGTATCTCCGCAGATATGGCGATTCGTCTGGGGCGTTACTTTGATACGTCCGCTCAGTTCTGGATGAATCTCCAGAGTGAGTATTCGTTAGCAACTGCTTATGCGGCGAATGGCAAGCAGATCGAACATGAGATTGAGCCGCTGCTTGCTCACGGATAGCAGTGACGTTGATCGTAGAGCCCCGCAGATGCGGGGCTTTTTTATGCGAACCGTAAATCGGTAAAGGGGGGCGTAGACGGTTTGTAGTCGGTTTGTAGTCTGCCGACCAAAACAAAAAGGGGTTAGCTTGCGCTAACCCCTTGAAAAATATGGTGGCTACACCGGGACTTGAACCTGGGACATCAGCATTATGAATCGCATGGAGTGACCATCGCTCACCCTCAGAGGTCCATATTTCGGGCCTTTCAGATCTGCGGTTAGCTTGTTTGGCCCCACTATTTCATGCCGGCGCTATGATGTAGTCACCTCTTATTCGGGCATGCAAGGAAGACCAGAGTGAACCCGACAGATCTACCCCGTATTACTGGTGTGGCGGTAACCAGTTTGGTCTGCAAAATGGCCGAGGTCGTGGGAGTGCACTATGACGTGAACTCCTTGGTGGTGGAGGTTCGCGACCTTGAATCTGATGTGCATTGGCAAATCGCCTTCCCTGGTGTCGAAGGTTTCCGTGTTCTTGATGAAGGGGACCTGGGAGAATTCTGGGGGCACGTTCCCGGCTTGGTCATTGAGGTGACCGCTGGCGGCTGGTGGGAGCAGGAGTGCTCAAGGACCGGGTTTGTCGGCCAATGGACCAAAGACGTTCGAGAGTACTTTGTAGGTGGCCAGAACGCCTGCGTGAGTGTGCTTTCATGGAGCGAGCCAGCTATAACGAAAGGTGACCCCCATAGTCGGCACTTTTGCGAGAAGTAGTGGGCTCCCCTGCGAGTGTTTTATGAATCGCATGAGAGGCACCCGTGCGCCCCCGAGGGCTTGTAAACCGGGCCTTTCCAAGGCGACAAAACCTCACTTCAACAGGCTGTTTCTGACAATTGGGCTTTTGTAGTCACCCTAGACTCTTTACGGGACTAGTGCCGCGCGCTAGCTTCCATGTATGGCCTCTGGCCATGAATGGATGCGTGTTTAGGAGACTGGGATGGCTCGTCGCCGTAGAATCTCGCTCATCGAGGACCTCATTGAGATTGCTATCCGCTTGCCTTGGTGGGTAAGCCTGCTCATCGCTTTTGGCAATTGGCTCATTCTTCATCCTATCGCCAATAGTCAGCCCGAGGTCCCCAAGGACTTGCACCAGATGGGGCAGTCCGTTGCCGGCCCGCTCATCCGCACTTTCGCTTTTTTCGGCCAATTCGTGTTGCCTGCGGTATTCGTGATAGGCGCCATGGGTTCCGTGCTTGCCATGGCTGAACGCAAGAAGCTGCACGCAAACGTGGCGAACGCGCGAGAGGCCGGACAAACCAGTGAAGGCATTAGCTGGCGCGAGTTCGATCTGCTGGCGGGCGAGACTTTCCGCCGCAAAGGGTTCACCGTTGTCGAAAAAGGAGGTCGCGGGCCGGACGGCGGCGTTGATCTCGTGTTGCACTTAGGTACGGAAAAATACTTAGTTCAGTGCAAGCAGTGGAAAGTCATCAATGTTGACGTTACAGTGATCTTTGAGTTCTTTGGTGTGAAAGTTGCGGAGGGCGCCGCTGGAGGCTTTGTTGTAACGTCTGACAGATACACCGCTGAAGCCAAAGAATTTGCAGAAGGACGCAATATTCAATTAGTTGATGGCAAATTGCCAGAACGATGGGGTTTTTAATCACGCCACAACTAAACCTATTGTCTCTGTAGGTAAAAATGCTGATAGTTCCTCAACCCCTTATTGCCCTGTATTGTAATGGGCAGATGGTTATTCGAGGAGCTAAGCGCGGGAAAAGTATCGGTACGGCGTTCTGGGGCTCTAGATTCCCCCGCTTGCCGAGAAGATAGAGATTTGATGGCAAAATATCCGTAATTTTTAAGTTATAAGGCTCTCCCATAGATTCCGGTATATTGAATTTGTAGCGAGATTAATTATGAGATTCATTGGTGCGTTTGAGGACCTAAAGTTAAAACTTTCTAGCCTGGAAGAGCTGGGTGAGTGGAGTCAGCTGAATGGAAATCAATATCAATTTAGAACTATGAGCAGAGGTATTCTAAATTGGTATCCATCCACAGGGGGATTCTTTTTCCAAGGTCGAACTGAGCCAATGGAGCAGCTTAAGCGCTTGGTAGGGGAGATCCTCGATGCCGATGATGAGGGACCACCCTCTATTGAAGAAAAAGCAGAAATTGATGCGGCTTTTGATGCGCTCTCTGTAGAGGATGACAGCATTCAAGAGTCGTATTTAAATGACTCATACTCTGACTCAGAGCTTGTGATCGGTTTGGTTGGGTCGGTTGGTACTGACTTGAGGTCCGTTTCGGGAATAATAGAAGATCGTCTTAAGGCATTTAGTTATACATGCCGGGTGGTAAAGGTTTCTTCTGATGTCATTGATGAGATGGTAGAGGTTAAGCTGCCGCCAAATGGGGGGGAATACGAGAGAATTAGTACCTATATGACAGAGGGTAACAGTCTGCGAAAAAAATATAAAGATAGATCGATATTGGCACTGGGTGCGGCAGCTAAGATTAACCAGATTAGGGAGGGGGCCGCACTTAGACGTAATGCATTTATTATTAGCTCTCTTAAAACGCCGTATGAAGTTCAGCGGCTAAGAAAAATTTATTCTCAAGGGTTTTTTCTAATAGGTGTTCACGCGGATCTTGCGAGGAGGCGTAAGTATCTGATGGATGATCTTCGGATGTCTGAAGAAAAAGCATCGAATCTTATAATGAGAGATGCTGATGAGGACGATCCAGATGGCCAACATACGCGTGATACATACCACCTCTCGGATTTCTTTGTAAATTATGATGGTAGTGGTGATTCGCTCAAGGCTCAGCTTTGGAGGGTCATAGATATTTTATTTGGTCAGCCATATGTGACTCCGACATTTGATGAGTACGCAATGTTTATGGCTTTTTCCGCTTCTCTCCGCTCTGCTGACTTATCCCGGCAAGTAGGGGCAGTGCTAACTCGAGATGAAGGAATCATTTCCACAGGGGCCAATGATGTTCCTAAAGCTGGCGGCGGGTTGTATTGGCCTGAATTAGATCCTGAAAGTCATAAAGTAGTGGATGTTAAGGATGGCAGGGACTACTGTCGTGGCGTCGATTCCAATGCTGCTCAAAAGAGTTTAATTGTTGATGATATTCTGGAAAAGGTCCCTGCTGAATATCGGAGCACATTAGCGCCAATTCTGAAGAAGAGCAGAATTAAAGATATTACCGAGTATGGGCGAGTTGTTCATGCAGAGATGGAGGCACTACTGTCTGCCGCTAGAGCGGGTGTAAGCCCAAAATCAGCGACTTTATATTGCACTACCTTTCCTTGTCATAATTGCGCTAAGCACATAATCGCAGCAGGAATTAAGCGGGTCGTTTACGTTGAGCCTTATCCTAAGAGTAAAGCTCAAGAGTTTCACTCTGATTCGATATCTTTAAAGAAAGACGGAGATGGAGTGTTTTTTGACCCATTTATCGGTGTAGGTCCACGTAGCTTCTTTAATTTATTTTCTACAAATTTAGGAAGTGGTTACCCGATTACACGCAAAACGGATGATGGGCAAAAGGTTGACTGGATGGAGGCAGATGCTAAATTGCGTACTCAGATGCTACCTTGTTCTTATATGGAACGTGAGCGCATAGCTGGATCGCTTTTGTCAAGGTATCTAAATGGGGATGGCGATGAACGGTAATAGAAAAGAGTTTCTCAAGCATTTAGAGGCTTCCAGACGCGATGTTGAGCGGTGGCCTAGCTGGAAACAAGAGGCATTGAAGGCTGCTAGTGACAATGAGCGCCGTTCCACCACGCAGGCGAAACCTGTTGTTCAGCAGTGTTGAATGGGAAGAAAAAGGGCCTCCTAAGGCCCTTTTTTCTATCTTTGGTCATTGTTTTTTTGTTATGAACTTGTGGTTCTGATAGATTTTTTTTATTTGTGGTGAGTATCTATTTCTTCAAATCCTCTAATTTCCAATGCCCTTGTCTAGCTCCTGCCGGTGCATTTTTGATGTAATTGCTAATGAAATTACCGTGTATGAGGGCTAGGGGCTGGGTTATTCGTTAGTGCAGAACCTTCATATTTGAGGGCCAAACTCAGCCTTGCCGCCCGGAAACTCCCAAATGCCCGATAATTTCTCGCCTGGAGTTTGGCGGGTGGCGGGTAATAAGGATTTTGCAACTCAGGTAGATAACTGCCGCAGCTATCGACTGCCCCATGACTACCCTCTTACCATTCTTTGACCCGTAACCCTTCCATACATTCTTTTACGTCATCATCAATAACATTTTCAGGCTTAATGCATTCCTTCATGGTCTTCCGCACGCCTCTATTGGCTTCCCTTTCGCGTTTGTCCTGCATCTTGAGGCTCTTCCTTGCGGCGTCTCCTGCCATGCCATCTGTACCTGCCATGAACTCGGTAACAATGCGGTTAAACCCTGAACCAATAGCCTCCGCGATGGGTGCTGTTGCCTCACCGGCCTGAGTCGCTAAAGATTTGGATTCTTCTGCGTATGCGAAGCCGCACAGCGTCAAAAGTACGATGGTGGATGCAACTGCTCTCATTCCCTCTCTCCTATCCTTGAAGCGAACCAGCGTTCCGCTGCTCTCCTGGTGATCGCTATCCCGCGTTGGGACTGCTTAAGTTTTTATTTGCCTCGTCGAATGCCGGGCTTACGTGGCCGTTTTGGGGCTCGATTCTTCCAGATATCAGCCACAAGGCATATTGCGGAAAGGCGTCTGCCAGGATGCCGACTTCCTCAGTACTGATCCTGATCTTTCCGCCGCTGATATTTCTCCAGCGTTCGTAGTTTTTTCCACCTAGCTCGCTCAAGTGTTTCGGGCCTACGGTCCGTATCAATTGAAGCGCTCTATCTCTAACTGCATCCATAAGTGAAAAATTCAATCGGAGTAGAGTTTACTCGGTTGGTCGGCATGAGTAATATTCACTCATGAGTAACTGTTACTCAAATGGCTTGAGTGGTAGCAGCTTGGGATTATAGGGGGTTCGCATGGAAGAGTCTGGAATAGTGGGGTTCACCGTCACAGGTGCTGTGGAAAAGGTCACGGACTTCCGCACCGCGCCGTTCTGCTCGCAGGCGGTATTCGCGCAGATGCTGGGCCTGGAAGACATCACGGAAGACGTGGTGCGGGGCTGGGTGGAGACCAAGACGATCCCGACTGCCAAGATTGGCCGTCGCCGCGTGGTGAACCTGCACCGTATTCGCCGTGACCTCGACCGGGGCAAGTCGATCTTCTGCCAGGGGGATTACGACGGTGATTAAGTACCTCGTAGAAATGTGCACCTTCCACGGCCCGACTCGGCAACGCCGCTGGCATCGCGTCCATCAGGGCATTTCCCGCGTGGAATGCCAGCGCTGGGTCGAAGAGTCGGTGGCTGTCTTCCCGACCGAAGAAGAGGCCCGCCGCTCCTTCGGCCT
This sequence comes from Pseudomonas sp. HMSC065H01, assembly GCF_001815235.1. Classification (NCBI taxonomy): domain Bacteria; kingdom Pseudomonadati; phylum Pseudomonadota; class Gammaproteobacteria; order Pseudomonadales; family Pseudomonadaceae; genus Pseudomonas; species Pseudomonas sp. HMSC065H01. The sequence goes on from NZ_KV819832.1 coordinate 23,569, forward strand.
GACCCGCGAACGCGCTCGGCAGGTGTACCGCATCCGTGGGGTGAGGGCATGAACCATGGCCGCCAGTCCCTACTACCTGCGCCAAACCCACGCCCCGGACTGCGGCTGCTCTGTGTGCTGGTCCGCAAGGCAGGTCATCCCATTGCACAGCCCGTCGCCGTGTCCGG
>NZ_KV819833.1:0-636 GCF_001815235.1 Pseudomonas sp. HMSC065H01
GGCGATGCCGCAAAGCCCCCGGCCAGGCCGGGGGCGTCGCGCCAGGGAGCGGCGCTACAGGCTCGGGTGGCCCGCCTCGATTTCGGACAAGGCATCGCTGAGCAGCGACAGCAACGCACCGTTGATGTAGGCCAGGGTGCCGCCGGGCTCTTCTTTCTCATCGAGCAAACGGGTCATGGCCAGGATGTTGATCGCCGACCTCAAGCGCACTTTCGCGTTGTCGAACAAGTGCGTGGGGAGTGCATGGGTGTCCACGTACAGGGTGGCGCTACGCGGACACATGTCGGCCTGGGAGGTGGGTAGCAGCGGGACGAAGCGGGGGGACGATTCTGTTACCTCGGGGTTGGACGTATCATTCGGCTTAGCCATGGGTCAGCTCCTTAGTAAGCTGGGTTGTGGTTAGCGGGTCGTAGGTGTTCCACCACCTGCGGCCCGCGTCTTTTTTGCCCTCAGAAAATAGAGGGCAGTGCCGTTCGGTCCTGTCCCTGCGGGATGGATTTGCCGGCCCCTCCATCATCCTCCTACTGGGTTTTTATCCAATTCCCGGGCTTCTGAGAGAGCCTGCGGAAATGTCCGGGGGAGCTGTCCGGCGTTTCCAGGGCCTGTAGGGCGAATACCGCCACAGGCGGTATCCGC
>NZ_KV819834.1:0-239311 GCF_001815235.1 Pseudomonas sp. HMSC065H01
TCTTTATGCTCCACGTTATGCCAATTTATATCGGGGTCATGCCGAGATAAGGGGAAAATTCATTCATTTGGAATGTAAGCCATTGCTCTGAAAGGCTTTCTATCCGGCAAGCGCTGGCTTGCACCTCATGGTCTATCTTTTCCGTCTGGTTCAAGGAAAGGAGTGACACATGGCATCCCTCGAACGTACCGCCTACCCTGTTTTGTCGCGCTCCTATTCGAGGGCCGAGCTTCAGCGTGAATTCAGCTTCTCCGAGGAAGAAGTCACGTGGGTCAAAAGTCGCTCTAATGCAGCATTCCGACTGAATCTCGCTGTTCTGTTCAAGACTTTTCAGGTACTCCGATACTTTCCAGAAATCGCTGAAGTGCCGGAGCCAGTTGTCGATTTCATCCGCACACAAATAGGTCTACGCAGCAAGGTTGCGCTATCACCCTACAAGTGGATGCAGCTTTACCGCCATATGAGTGCCGTTCGGGAAAAACTTGGGGTTCGACCGTTCTACGGCTCGGATGGTCAAGACATAGCATCCACGCATGCACAGTTGATGGCTCCCCTCCTCGAACAGCGCGCTGACATTATTAATGCGATCATTGACGAGTTGCTGCGCCAAAACTACGAGCTGCCCGCCTATTCGACCTTGAATGACCTAGCAGAAGCCGCTCGTGCAGAAGCACAAGAGAAAATCTTCAACCTTGTGGTAGCCAGAGCTCCAATCAAGGTGATCTATAAGCTAAGGGATCTTCTCGACACGGACTTCGGGCGTCGGCAGAGTGACCTCAACACACTCAAACAGGCACCCAAGAAACCCTCGCGCAAGCATCTGGAGGTACTGATCGACCACCTAGCCTGGCTAGAGAGTTTCGGGAAACTGGATGCCATTTTTGATGGGATCGTCGATACGAAAATTCGCCACTTTGCTGCCCAAGCTGCGGCGTCGGATGTATCTGAACTGAAGGACTGCTCGCTGCCGAAGCGTTACACGCTGATGCTTGCTTTGATCTACCGTATGCGGGTGCGAACCCGAGATCACCTGGCCGAGATGTTCATCCGAAGAATCTCCACGATCCACAAACGCGCCAAGGAGGAGCTGGAGCAAATCCAGGCACGTCAACGTCAGAAGTTGGAACAACTGGCGGCCACCCTGGACGGCGTGGTGCAGATTCTGGTTCAAGAGCCGGATGACCAGGAGGCTGGTAGCCTGATTCGAGAATACCTCTCCCCCGATGGCAACATGGATCGGTTGCGAGAGGTTTGTGCTGAAGTTCAGGCCACAGGAGGTAATAACTACTTGCCGCTGATCTGGAGGCACTTCAAGTCCCATCGTTCACTGCTGTTTCGCCTCAGCCACCTTCTCCAGTTGGAGCCCACCACCCAGGATCGCTCACTTATCCAGGCGCTTCAGCTCATTCAGGACAGTGAGAATCTGCACCGTGAATGGATCGATGAGCATGTCGACTTGTCGTTTGCATCAGATCGCTGGGTGAAGATCGTGCGTCGCCCTACCAGTGAAGGGCCGCCTACCAACCGACGTTATCTGGAGGTCTGCGTGTTCTCCTACCTGGCCAGTGAACTGCGCTCGGGTGATCTGTGCGTGCAGGGATCGGAATCCTTCGCCGACTACCGTAAACAGTTGCTGCCTTGGGAAGAGTGTCTCCAGCGGCTACCGGCATACTGCGAGAAGGTGGGCCTTCCTACCACAGCGAAGGAGTTTGTCGCCTCGCTCAAGAGCCAGTTGGAGGAAACCGCGCAACAGTTAGATGACAAGTTCCCTTCCTGTCGAGGGGATGTGTCGATCAACGATGCAGGCGAGCCGGTACTGCGGCGGGTGATGGCACGGGACATCCCGCCTTCAGCCATCTCGCTACAGACGGCGCTTATGCAGCGTATGCCAGCCAGGCACGTGCTGGACATTATGGCCAACATTGAGCACTGGATTCAGTTCACGCGGCATTTCGGACCGATGTCCGGCAACGAGCCAAAGCTCAAAGAGCCGGCCGAGCGCTACCTGATGACGATCTTCGCCATGGGCTGCAATCTCGGTCCCAGCCAGGCCGCGCGGCATCTGGCCGGTAATGTCACACCGCATATGCTGTCCTATACCAATCGCCGCCACCTCTCGCTGGAGAAACTGGACAAGGCTAATCGCGAGTTGGTGGAGCTCTATCTGCAACTTGACCTGCCCAAGCTTTGGGGCGATGGCAAAGCAGTGGCCGCAGACGGTACCCAGTTCGACTTCTATGACGACAACCTACTGGCCGGCTACCACTTCCGCTATCGCAAGATGGGGGCCGTGGCGTACCGACACGTGGCCAACAACTACATTGCAGTGTTCCAGCACTTCATCCCGCCAGGCATCTGGGAGGCGATCTATGTGATAGAGGGACTGCTCAAAGTCAGCCTTAGCGTCGAGCCCGATACGGTCTACTCCGACACCCAGGGCCAGTCGGCCACAGTATTCGCCTTCACTCATCTCCTGGGTATCAATCTGATGCCGCGTATCCGCAACTGGCGCGACCTAGTGATGTGCCGACCGGATCGAGGCGTATCGTACAAGCACATAAACCGACTGTTCACCGACACTGCCGACTGGCACCTGATCGAAACTCACTGGCAGGATCTGATGCAGATTGCGCTGTCGATCCAGGCCGGCAAGATTTCCTCGCCCATGCTGCTACGTAAACTTGGCTCTTACAGCCGGCGCAACAAGCTCTACCTCGCAGCACAGACGCTGGGCAGTGTTATCCGCACGATTTTCCTGCTCAATTGGATTGGCAGCCGAGAGCTGCGCCAGGAGGTCACTGCGAACACCAACAAGATCGAGTCCTACAACGGCTTCTCCAAGTGGCTCTCTTTTGGCGGCGATGTAATTGCCGAAAACGATCCGGACGAGCAGCAGAAACGTCTGCGTTACAACGACATGGTGGCTTCGTCGGTGATTCTGCAGAACACCGTGGACATGATGCGCATCTTGCAAAAACTAGCCCGCGAAGGGTGGCAGTTTACCGATGAGGACGTGTCCTTTCTTAGCCCCTACCTGACCAGTAACGTCAAGCGTTTCGGCGAGTTCAACCTTAAGCTCAACCGACCGCCGGAGCCCTGGATCAAGGATTCGGTATTCCAACAGGCTGCCGGCTCGTTGCGAGTCAACTCGACCAGTAAGGCCGCGGCCGAGGAGGCAATATGATCGAGATTGCGTCAGCGTCTTTTCGAGTCACACCCTACGGTGAGGTGGACATCGCAGCACTGGACAGAATGCGAGCCGGATTCGATACATCCCAACTTCTACGGCTAGTTGAAGGTCTGGATGCATGCCTCTCGGAAATGGGTGGTATCACCGCCTTGCGTGACGAACTGCTGAAATTGCACGCAATGGCACTGACTATCGTCGAGGGGACTGCCCCGGCTGCGCCCACCGAGAACGCGTGTATCTGGGCTGAAGCAGAATCTGTGCAGTTGGGCCTAGAAGCGCTGGCGACGTGGATTCGCTCCGCTCAGGGCTTCCTAACTCCCTTGACCAGTCTTGAGCCTGAGCATCAGCAGTAGCTCGTTAAACCGTATCAAGCCGAGCCGGAATCAGCCCGGCTTGATCAGTGACCTAGCGATTCGGTAGCCGCTGAGCGATCACGACAAAGAAACGCCGGCATTGCCCGAACGTCGACCAGTTCAGCAGCCAATTTGACAAGGGGCTGCGTAATCATAAAAATGTATATCTTTACTTGAGACTATGACTCATCATAACGAATCGCTCGCGAAATTCGAAACCTGACTTCTTATAAAGACTTACTGCTTTAGGATTATTTTCGTCCACTTCTAGATGAACTATTGCGGCACCTTGAGACTTCAAGAAGGACTTGACCTTTTCTAGAATCTCACTGCCAAATCCCTGTCCTCGGCACTGTTCATCGATATAAAATTCATCAATCCAGACCTCAATCCCCCTGAACTCGATACTGTAGCAATTGCAAGTAGCAATATATCCAATCTGCTTGCTGCCAAGACAAATAATCCAAACGTTGCCCTTTTCTGAAGATGACAAGAGAGGGCGAAGTGCAGCCAGCCTGTCTTCGTCAGTCATCTCAATACCATCGTATAGGTGGTATTTTTTCATTAGCTCCACGAGTAAGAGCTCATCATCTATTGAGGCTGAGATCAACTTGATATTTGAATTTTTGCTCATGGCATCTTCAGATCTTGGTCATCATTATTACGCCGGCAACGATTACGACTATGGCGCTCATGCGCTTATATGCGTCCGACGAGCTAAAGTTTTCGCTGAGTATCTTTGGGTCAACTATTGCTAGCCAATGACTTAAGGCTAGCACATATACCGGGTGAAGACTGACCAAAACCGAGACCACCGCAACGTTTCCACCAGCAGATAATGCGCCAATAAAAAGCGCGTATCCACCGGCGTCGAAGAGATTGCTCAGCGCATACACCGCCCAGCCCTTTGGTGGCATTTCGGAGACATCCTTTGCGATGGAATGGCGCCATTTCGGAACCAGCAGCATCAGAGTCCCGCCAAGACCGTAGCCTGCATAGTTAAACATAAGAACCGAGGGCAGGCTGTGACTCAGGAGCAGGTGATCGTATAGTAGCGTAGCCACCGCCCCAAAAACTGCTGAACCTATTAGAAGCAATACTGCTGATAAACTTATCGAGCCTGGTCTCCCTTTGCCGATTGCCACAGCAAAGTAAACCCCGACAAAAACCAAGGCAATGCCGAGCAGCTCAATCCCTGTTGGCGAATAGCCAAGCAAGAGGATCGATACGACAAGCACCAGCAAAGGAGTTAACTGATGAAGCGCAATCGCAGTAGAGATATCGACCGACTTCAGCGGCATTGCGTATAGGAAATACATTCCAAAAATGCATAATCCTGACAGCAGGTTCAGAAGCGCTGAGGTTGTGTCAAAGTCAGATGGTGTAAAGAGAAGAAAAATCAGCGCAGAATAAAGAAGATTTCCAATGCTCAGGAGAAATATAAATGTAGTCCAGTGATTCGCATGATGGATCACTGCCAGCTTGTCCAGGATATTTGAAAGGCTCCACAGCAGTGGAGCCATAAGTGCCATAACTAACCAGGTCATTTTCCTCGAAGTACCTCTAATATGGTATCGCGACTATCCTTCAATAAAACATGAGAAAAGTCGTCGGTGTCATGGTCAAATATAAAGGTTCGCTGATAGTCGAAGCTCTCTGAAGTTTCGAATTCCACAATCTTGTCTAGAATCGCCTCAACCTCATCAAAGCGATGAGAGTGATTAAGGCGAAGAATTTTCATTGCATTACCGTAATGGGCTGCCTCATCACGGGCAGCATATCTAATCCAGGTTGAAAGAGACTCGTTTTCAAACGAGTCAAAGAAGCTTACATCTTGCTTGTAGGCTCTTGTGCTGGTCACTTCATCAAATGCGATAGAGAGAAGAATTGTGAATTCATCCTTCATGAAGTCTTCGATATGAGAAAAGTCCGGAGAGTTCGATCTAATCTCGCGATCAATCATGTCTTCCGGCATGGAGTAAAGTACGCTATTAATCTTTCTCAGTCCGCGATAATGATTTTGCTCATCGAGATGCCACAGGCATACGAACTCGATAAATTCATTGCTAAATTGAATGTCGCGACGGCCAAACAAGTAGCGCAAGAAGTTTATTGAATCAAATTCAGAGCTCATGTCATGCCAAAAGAAAGGCCGACGCTCCTCGAGCTTTGAGGGATTCGACTTTATCTGTTCAATTGACAAACCCTTCAGCAACTCCAGGGATGACCATTCGTAGCTTTTAAGACCAATACCCGACTTAACATTTGACACTTGAACGCTCCTTGTTCAGAGGACAAAATTTGAGAACAGCCAGGGAGAGTCGCTATCTATGGCCGAAAAGGTGCCTGGGTTGTTTTTGGTAGGATTCCAGTCCGAATAAACCCCTTTTAGTTCGCCTAGATACTGTGAAATATAAGATAGTGCCACTTCATGATCCATGTCTTCGGCTTCAATTATTCCTGCCGACGGATGGCTCAGTATCCATAAGTAACCGGAAAGAACTCCGGCTGCTACCTGTAACGTTGTTGCAGTGTTGAGAGTGGCAAGTTCCTTGGCCTTTTCGATGCTTAAGATAGATCCATACCAATAACTAGATTTTTCGTGCCCCATAAGAAGAACACCGAGGTAATCAGAACCCGACAATATATCACCAGGACGAAGTACTTTTGTCTTTTCTGGAGTCATGCAATCATTGCCGAACCATTCATGTACAGAGAGAATTGCTTCATCGCTTGGGCGATAGGCATAATGGACAGTTGGTCTATATGTCTCATCGGCAGTTCTGAGCGTCAAAAAGTCAGCAATTGAAATTGCCTCGTGATGAGTTACCAAATAACCTAAGCTAGGGCCGTTAAATGGCGTCCATGTCTTAACTCTAACAGAGGCCCCTGGCTTCTCAATATAGATTGCTGCTCCGCATCCATCTGTATGCATTGACGCATCCGTGGGTAGACTTCGCTCGTGACTTCCCCAGCCCAACTCTGCCGGTTGTTGCGACTCACTTATGAACCCATGCACTGACCAAGTATTTACGAACTCACCCCTCTCCCTAGATTTCTGAGAAATTTGCGAGTCGTACTCTGCGACATGGATTACTTTGACACCCAATCTTTGGCTTAGGATAGCCCACTGCTCTTTATTAGAGGGCTTTTTACAATCACCCAATATCTCTTCCGCTAAATCTAAAAGAGCACGTTTAACGAAGTGGGATACCAACCCAGGATTCGCGCCATGCGCCACGAGAGCCGTCACCCCTGAGCCTAGCCTCTTTTTCAGAGACAGCATTTGTTCTCTTAAGTGATAGTTAGTTCGCTTATGCAGTGGTATGGTTGGGTCATCATATCCGCCCTTCCACGGCTCAATGCATGTGTCTAAATAAAGAGCCCCTGCGGAGCGGCATAATTCTATCAGGGCAAGACTTGAGACATCGGTTGATAGATTTATTAGAACCGTCCCTTCACCAAGAATCGGCACAAGAATGTCGCGATAGTTGATTTGATCAATTGCAGAGTTGATAAATTTTAAGCCAAAACTGTTAGCAAAGTACTCAATAAGCGGTGGTGTTTTTGGATCGATCGCGTAGATTTCTAAAGTAGATAAGTCGTGAACCTTAGAAAGGAGAGGAAGGAAGGACTGGGCAATCGTTCCTAGTCCCACAAAGACAATTCGCTGGGGGGGATTAATTGAAAAATCCATTCAAGCATCCTTACTGTCTATTATGAAAATCTGTTTCCCTATGCCTGCATGTCTACTTTGAACTTGGCTGGCATGTCAAATTATTTTTCTGGATCGCCTATATTTTCTTTTTAAATCAAATACTTAATCGATAGTTAACTTCGGAGAGGGAGGTGCCAACTGGGCAGGTTTTAGTCAGCTCCGTGGCAAGTGACAATGATTTTCACTTGCACATCACGCACTATGCAGTTTTTGGGCTTGCCCGCTTGAAACTCCCTTCTTATCGCCGCACTCGTTGGAGCTTGCAATCAAGACTGGCAGCCAGGCCCAGAGAAGGGGCCAGGCCTTAACCGCAGTGGAGCGCTTGACCAGCGTTTCGGTCGACAAGGCCAGGATCAGATCTAACACTGTTGGCGGCAGCGGTGTTGATGGTCATGTGTCCCTGGACGTCTTCTTCTGTTGGGGAAAGAAGAAAAACGTCTTCTGCGGCGGCGCGATCAGGATATCGGTGGACTTGATGCTCGTGCCTTTGCGCCGCCTGCTCTTGCCTTCCTTGTCCACTGCCTGGATATCGCCGTTGGCCACCGCGACATCCAGGGCCAGCTTCACGCGACTTTCGTCTGCCATGGTGAAGTTGGTGAGCTCCGTCATGAGCTGGATGAAGGGACGACGCTCGACTTCGAATACCTGTTTGGGTAGCAGCTCGGACAGTTCCCCGCGAATCCGGGTATCAGTCACTTGGTCGAACTGGTGTTCTCCTTCGCAGAGTAGGTCCGGCTGGCCGGTCACCCCCACATCCCGGTTAGCGTCGTAACCAAAGAAGCAGGACGGTGATAACAGGTGGGAGAAATTGTTGCCGTACTTCCAGTGTATGGCTTTCATCACGTCGTTGGCGCGGTAGCTGTTCGCCAGGTGGATGAACCAGTAGGCCATGGGGTTGGTGCCGTGTGGGCGAATGAAGAACACCGTCATGAACTGCGCGCCGCTTTCCTGCTTGATCCCGTCCGACAGATAGCGCTGGATCAGGTACTGCCAATCCTGGGAGCTATGTGCTTTTAAGTGCCGTAGCTGTTCCCAGGGGACATACTGTTCTAGACCGATACTGGCAATAGCCTTGCGGTTGGCGTGGCGGTCCGCTAGGTACGTGATTAGAAAGTCGACATTGAAGGTCAGCAGGACCTCAGCATTGCTGAGGTGCTGGAAGATCCATTTGATCTGGCCGAATGGCACGTCTCCGTAGCCGTACTGATCGAGCAGAAACAGAACGCGCTCGCTTTTTCCAAAGGCCTTGAGGCTTTGCGCAATGGCCGGAAGAGCTTTGGTGAACTCGGCGGTATGCAGGTGAATGTCCTGTCCAATGCGGGCCTGATGTCCGCGGCTGGCCAGGACGGCGTGCAAGCAAGCAGTATTCTTCGGCTTCACATCCACAAAGTGATGCTGCGAGCAGATCGGTCGATACTTGATGCGCCCCACGTTGTTGCGCACTTCCGACTCCTGGATTGCTTCCAGGGCGATCACCGGGGAGCCGAAGTGGTGACCGCCTGCGCTGTCGTTATATATACCTCCACCGCTGAAGCCATCGACAATTGATAGGCCAAGCAGTGGCATTTGCTGATTCCGCATCAGGACATCGATGTAGGCCTGGATGTAGTCGTCGATGATCTGGTGCTTGATCTTGCTGTGTGGGTCGATGGTGGGAAAGGTTTGGGTTGCCCAGTCCCAGCGGTACTTCTCGTCATCCTTGGCCATCGGGTCGTCCTTGTTTTGGTATCAGGCGAGGGTCAGCAGCGGAATTTCATCCCAGGTCTGGCCCTTCAGCAGCCGGCCATTAGCTTTCTTTGAACGCTTCACGCCATCGGAGCCCCAGCCGCCCCATTGTTTGAAAAAGAAAGCAGCGCCAAAGGCATCGCACTGGCGGTGGATGTTATCCACCCACTCCTGCTTCATTGGCCGGGCCTTGGCGCCGGACTCGCCGCCGACGATGACCCAATGGATGTCAGTCAGGTTCAGTTCACCCAAGTCTTCTAGTAAGGGTTCCGCGGAGAGGAAACGGATCGCGGCGTTGATGCCACGCAGGCAGTCGATTCTGGGCACGCCGTACTCCCGGTCCTCGACCGAGACCCCCAGCCAAGCGTTGGCCGGCGGTGTGCGCTGGCTGAAATAGTCGGCCAGGCGCTCGGCCCGCTTAGTGAGGATCTGGAAGGTGTGCTGTGAGGCCTGGTGGATAACCGCGAACACCTGGTCGATGTAGGTGTCCGGCACCTGCTCATGGAACAGGTCAGACATGGAATTGACAAAGTAGATGGTCGGCTTCTTGCGCTGCAGAGGCTCCTGCAGTTTCTCTGGGCGCAGGCTGAGGCGAAAGCCGTTCTCGTAGCCGGGCGTGCCCATGGCCTGCAAGCGACGCGCCATGTTCTCGGCATAGCAGTGTTTGCAGCCCGGCGACACCTTGGTGCAACCCACCACCGGGTTCCAGGTCATTTCCGTCCATTCGATGCTGGTCTGCGTACTCATTGCACCGTCACTCCTGTCGTGCGTCGATGTTAGTGAGAAGCTGGCACTTGAGTCAAAGTGCTGGCATTTAGTTCGAGAGCAGGCCTCGCAGCGAGGCCGCCAAAGGAGATGGCAGGGTCGATGTAGCGCATCGCCGATTTGATGTCCTTCCACCCCACGTAGGTCATTAACGCCTTAATGTCCCAGCCATTGGCCGTGGCCCAGGTGGCGAAGCCTCGACGCAATGAGTGGCTGGTGTAAAGGTCAGCCTGGATCCCCGCACGCTGGAGTATCTGCCGCAGTAGGACGATCAGACTGCCAGGATTCAAGCCAGCCTCGTTCAAGTTGCCCCAACGGTCCAGCCGACGAAAAACCATCCCTCGAGCAATCCCTGCTGCACCGATCCAGTCGAGATAGGCCTGTACTGGGCACAGCCGCCTCAGCGCAGGTACGTAGTGAGTGGTGCCAAGGTTGTCCCGGTCACCCTTGCTCCAAGGCAAAAACAGCGTCATGCCAGCACCGGCTTCGGCTTGAATGTGCTCCACCTGCAAGCGGCACAGTTCATCGCTACGAAAGCCTCGCCAGAAGCCGATTAGTAGCAATGCCGTATCCCGCCGACAGCGCAAATATCCCGCCAGGTCTTCGGCTTGAAACAGACACATAGCCTCCTGCTCCAACCACTCAACCGCATGCTCCAGATGCTGTAATTGCAGCGGCGCGGCCTGCTTTGTCTGGCTCGGGTGCAGGGTGCGAATTCCCTTCAGTACCTGGTGTACGGTCGGGGTCTTGGTGGGATCGGGGAAGCCGTGCCTGATATGCCACTGCGCGAGGGCGGCGAGGCGCTGCTTTAGCGTGTTGAGGCTCAGCGTGTCGGCGTAGTCCACCAGGTAACGCACGATGGAGTCACTCGTGGCCGGCAAGAAGCCGCCCCAGGTCACCTCGAAATGTTCGACGGCCGACTGGTAGCTACGCCGGGTGTTTTCCCGCGTGCCGGCTTGCAGGTAGCGCTCGACGTCCTTCATCGCCCGTGCGTGCCCTTTGTGTACTGGGAAACGACCGCGAAGCAGCCGTTTTTGCCAATCATATTGAATAATCATCGGTTATTTTATCTGAAACAAGCCTTCAAATCCTGCTTTACTTCATGACAATTTAGTATGTAAATACATGGTATGTAATCCATTATGAAATCGTAGGAGCAGACCATGGCCCGCGGCGGCATCAACAAGGCACTGGTTCAGAAAGCCCGCCAGGCCATCCTGGCGCGGGGTGAGAATCCCAGCATCGACGCAATACGGGTCGAGCTGGGCAATACCGGCTCGAAAACCACCATCCATCGCTACCTGAAAGAACTCGAAGACGCCGACCGCGGCCGGAACGCGGCCGCATTGCCGCTCAGCGAGCAGTTGGCCAACCTGGTGGCCCAGTTGGCGGATCAGCTCAAGGAGGAAGCGCAGGCCGACATGGCCCAGGAGCGCGAACAACTGGCACGGGAACGACTCGATTACCAGAACCAGATTCGGCAGGCCGAAAGCCGTATCCAGCAGCTGGAAGGTCAGCGCGCTGGGCTCACGGAGCAGTTCCAGGCTGCCCAGCAAGCACTGCTGCAGGAACAACAGCTGCGCCAACAGGCCGAGGTCGAGAATGCCCGCCTGCAGCAAGCCAACCACGACCAGGAAGCGCGCCTGCAAGACCGCGACGGGCAGATTCGCTCGCTGGAGGACAAGCATCAGCATGCCCGTGATGCCCTGGAGCACTATCGCCAGGCCAGCAAGGAGCAGCGTGAGCAAGAGCAGCGCCGGCACGAGTCGCAGGTACAACAACTGCAACTGGAACTGCGACAGCTACAGCAGACCCTGATCGTCAAGCAGGACGAGCTGACCCACCTGAACCGCGACAATGCGCGCCTGCTTGCCGAGGCGCGGCAGCAGCAGAAGGATCAGCATGCGCAGCAGAAGCTACTGACGCAGAAGGCTCAGGCTCTGGAGGTCGCCCAGAACACGCTGACCAGCATTGTACGTACGAATGAAGCCCTGGAGCAGCGCTGCCACGCTCTGCAGGATGAGGTGACCCGGCTTGGTGAAGCCTCCTCGATTCAGGCACAGCAAACCCAGAGCCTGCAGGAGCGTCTGGCTAAAGCCACCGCGCAACTGAAATTGCTCGGGCAGGCACCGCCCACGAGCAGCGGTGGCGCAAGTAGCTCATGATCCGGCACACTGAGGTCAGAAGCGGAGTGGAGGTTCAGATGACGCTACCCTACGAACGTACCCGCTCGGTGGTGCAGGCCCAGGAGTTTCTCGTCGAGCTCTCTCGTGACACCACCTTGTCGGAGTCCATCCGCAATGAGGCTCGGCGGCTGCTGTGTCACTACCCGAGCAAGGGCGACATGCTGCAGGCCGGCCGGAATGAGGAGCAAGCGGCGGGTTCGATTTTCGAGCCTGTCTTCAGCTCTTCGATTGAAGACTGAACGGCTACCACTCCTGATATCTGCGCTCAGGCTCAGCCATCGCCCCAGAATTCGTCACGCCGCACCAGGCCGAACTCATCCTTCGTGGAATCAGGCTCCTCGTCGAACATGGCGTTGACCATGCGCTCGCGACGTAGGCCGCTTAGTGTGCGGAAAAACCAAAGCTCGCAAAGATGAACCTTGTAGCGCTCGCCATCATGCTTGGAGCCATACCCCCAGTGTGCCTGAAGGGTTCCAAACTGTTGACCATAACCTTCAACGCTAGTGCTCTGGCGGCAAACATCACAGGTAATGTCTACGACCGTTTCAACCGGTTGAGCGGCAGTGTGCTCCATGATCAGTACCTCCTGCGACGGTTGAGGAAAGGGCCATCCAAAAGCCTCAAAGTCGTTTCTGCGCTACGAGCGGATCAAAAACGCTGTCGGCGGATGGGAATGGAGTTCGCAGCACAAGATAGAGGCGGGTGTGGTTAATGCGATCATCGCCCTAGGGCTTTCATGATCAAAAACAGCTACTTACAGACCAAATGAATGAATTTCCCCCTTATCTCGGCATGCCCCCGTGATCGCCAAGCGTTTCTCCGCGGAGTCCGGTCGGCGGGTGCAGTTCGACCTGAGCATGGACTCTGGAGGAAAGATTCCCTTCGGTGCACAGGCATACGACAAGGAAGAGCGGGTCGTGGGAATGGTCGACAACCTGTCCCGTTTGCTGGTGTTCGGTATCGAGGACCAGGGGCGCCTGTCCATTCGCTGGAGCGATGGCTCCTGTTCCGTCGACTATCAGTTGCCGCCCAGGAACAAGGACCTGACTTACGAACGAGTTGCGCTCAGTTGCCGTCGGTCCTCGATCTGAAATGTCCCCGCTGCAGTCGGGTCAAGTCAAAAGGCGAGGATTTTTCCGGTGAACACCGGGCGCGAGGGCAAGCGGCAGCTCACTCGTCCTCGATCATGCTCAACAGGTCTGGTGTCCTGCCTCGGGTTTCCAAACGCAGCAACCACTGCTTGGCGGCCAACCCACCGGCGAAACCGGTGAGGCCGCCAGAGGCTCCGATCACCCTATGGCAAGGTGCAACAATGGACAGTGGGTTCCGTCCGTTGGCGGCTCCAACCGCCCGTACTGCGTTGGGGCTGCCGATCTGCACGGCTATTTCCGTATAGCTGCGGGTCTCGCCGAATGGAATGGTGAGCAGGGCGGACCAGACCTTTTTCTGAAATTCGGTACCTTGGAAGTCGAGCGGGAGTTCGAACCGGGAACGTTTGCCGGAAAAATATTCCCGCAACTGGCGTTCGGTTTCCGCCAGGAGGGAGCTGTCCTCGGAGAGCCGCATCTCGTCCAGCGGTACTCGGTTGGGACGCTCATGCTGCCAAAGAATCGCGACCAGAAAGGCATCGTCCCTGGCTACCAGGGTCAGTGTCCCGACCGGCGATTCCATTTTCCTGTAGCTATGGGGCATGTAGGTGTCCTCTTCGGCAGGCTCGCCCAGTGTACTACGCAATGGGATTTCAACAGGGAAGCCTGCAAATGGCAGGCGAGGCGGGGCGGAGCGCTATCGGCCCGATGGATGGCCGCCTGCTTCCAGGCATGCCGTCGCCCCCTTGGAGCCCAGGCCGAGCGCCTCGAACTGTGAGATCTGGGAGGCGATTTGCCGAGCAAAGTGGGTTGTCATTGGTTTGCCATCTCATGGGTTCGGACGAGGCCTCGAGCAAGGGTTGTAACGGTTTTTGTCTGGCCAATGGGCTCTTGCGTAAAAAGGCTGCCGCCCTTCTTGCTTGGTTGCCGTTCTCGGATCCCGCGCAGCCCGGTGGGTGTGCCAAATTTCTCGCGGTTTGGATCGCGCCGATTGCCGCGGCCTACGAAGCCCTTGGTTCTTCTCCCCGAAACTTTTTCGTTCGGACTCCGAATATCGCGCTTCGCCCAGCGCCGCTAGTTTCCCGTTCCTGACAAAGCAAGCGCTCTGGCTCAGGCATCTCCTGATCCGGATGCATATCGCTGAAGAGGGAACGTTCTGTCATGTCCACATTGGCCAACCTGACCGAGGTTCTGTTCCGCCTCGATTTCGATCCCGATACCGCCGTTTATCACTATCGGGGCCAGACTCTCAGCCGGCTGCAATGCCGGACCTACATTCTCTCCCAGGCCAGCCAACTGGCCCGCCTGCTCAAGCCCGGCGATCGCGTGGTGCTGGCGTTGAACGACTCGCCTTCGCTGGCCTGCCTGTTCCTGGCCTGCATCGCGGTCGGCGCCATTCCCGCCGTGATCAATCCCAAGTCCCGCGAGCAGGCCCTGGCCGATATCGCTGCCGACTGCCAGGCCAGCCTGGTGGTGCGTGAAGCCGATGCACCGTCGCTGAGCGGTCCTTTGGCGCCGTTGACCCTGCGTGCGGCCGCCGGTCGCCCTTTGCTCGACGATTTCTCGCTGGACGCGCTGGTCGGCCCTGCGGACCTCGATTGGAGTGCCTTCCATCGCCAGGACCCGGCGGCAGCCTGTTTCCTGCAATACACCTCGGGTTCCACCGGGGCGCCCAAGGGGGTGATGCACAGCCTGCGCAACACGCTCGGTTTCTGCCGGGCGTTCGCTACGGAGTTGCTGGCATTGCAGGCGGGAGACCGGCTGTATTCGATTCCCAAGATGTTCTTCGGCTATGGCATGGGCAACAGCCTGTTCTTTCCCTGGTTCAGCGGAGCCTCGGCGCTGCTCGACGATACCTGGCCGAGCCCGGAGCGGGTTCTGGAGAACCTGGTCGCCTTCCGCCCCCGGGTCCTGTTTGGGGTGCCGGCCATCTATGCCTCGCTGCGTCCGCAGGCCAGGGAGCTGTTGAGCAGCGTGCGCCTGGCGTTTTCCGCCGGCTCGCCGCTGCCGCGCGGCGAGTTCGAATTCTGGGCCGCGCACGGGCTGGAGATCTGCGACGGCATCGGGGCTACCGAGGTCGGCCATGTGTTCCTCGCCAACCGCCCGGGCCAGGCGCGTGCCGACAGCACCGGGCTGCCGTTGCCTGGCTATGAGTGCCGGCTGGTGGACCGCGAAGGACACACTATCGAGGAAGCGGGCCGGCAAGGCGTGCTGTTGGTGCGTGGCCCTGGGCTGAGTCCGGGTTACTGGCGGGCCAGCGAAGAGCAGCAGGCGCGCTTCGCAGGTGGCTGGTACCGCACCGGCGACCTGTTCGAGCGCGACGAGTCGGGTGCCTACCGTCACTGTGGGCGGGAAGACGATCTGTTCAAGGTGAATGGCCGCTGGGTGGTGCCGACCCAGGTCGAGCAGGCGATCTGCCGTCATCTGCCGGAAGTGAGCGAGGCGGTTCTGGTTCCTACCTGCCGGCTGCACGACGGCTTGCGTCCGACCCTGTTCGTCACCCTGGCCACTCCGCTGGACGACAACCAGATCCTGCTGGCGCAGCGCATCGACCAGCATCTCGCCGAACAGATTCCCTCGCACATGCTGCCCAGCCAATTGCATGTGCTGCCGGCCTTGCCGCGCAACGACAACGGCAAGTTGGCGCGCGCCGAGCTGCGCCACCTGGCCGACACCCTTTATCACGACAACCTTCCGGAGGAACGGGCATGTTGATTCAGGCTGTGGGGGTGAACCTGCCCCCATCCTATGTGTGTCTGGAGGGGCCGCTGGGAGGCGAACGCCCTCGCGCCCAGGGCGACGAGATGCTGATGCAGCGCTTGCTGCCGGCGGTTCGCGAAGCCCTGAACGAGGCGGCGGTCAAGCCCGAGGAGATCGACCTGATCGTCGGCCTCGCCCTGTCTCCCGACCATCTGATCGAGAACCGCGACATCATGGCGCCGAAGATTGGCCATCCGTTGCAGAAGGTCCTCGGCGCGAATCGCGCGCATGTCTTCGACCTCACCGACTCGAGCCTGGCCCGCGCCCTCTACGTGGTCGATACCCTCGCCAGCGACCAGGGCTATCGCAACGTCCTGGTCGTGCGCGGCGAATCCAGCCAGGGATTGGAAGTGGACAGCGAGTCCGGCTTCGCCCTTGCCGACGGCGCCCTGGCGCTGCTCTGCCGGCCGACCGGCAAGGCCGCGTTCCGTCGCGGTGCGCTGGGCGGTGATCCGGCGCAGGAATGGCTGCCGCTGAGCATTCCGCTGAATACCGATATTCGCCAGGTAGGCGACGTCAAGGGACACCTCAACCTGCCGGCCCAACCTGGATTGCCCGAAGCGGTACGCGCCGGATTCACCCGTCTGGCCGGGGACTTCCCGCAACTGAACTGGGTGCGCGAGGAATGGTTCGGCCAGGGACGGCCCGATGGTCGTTGCCTGGGGCCGTTCGAACTGGCGTCGCAACTGCGCGCGGCACAGCGCGACCGTCTGGATGAACTGCTGCTGATCAGCTTCGATCCGTTCGGCATGGTGGTGGAGGGCGTGACCCTGGAACTGGCGGGAGAAGCTCATGCATAAGGTCAAACTGGCAGCGATCACCTGTGAACTTCCGGCTCGCAGCTACGAAAACGACGATCCGGTGTTCGCTGCGGTACCGGACCTCAGCGAGTCCTGGTGGCAATTCTGGGGCGTCAATCGGCGGGGCTATTTCGACCCGCGGAACGGCGAGAACGAGTTCAGCCTGGTGGTCCGGGCCGCCGAGCGCCTGCTGCGTAGCAGCGATACCGCGCCGGATAGCGTGGACATGCTGATCTGTTCGGCTTCCTCGCCGATCATGACCGACGCCGGCGATGTCCTGCCGGACCTGCGCGGACGTCTCTACCCGCGCATGGCCAACGTGCTGTCCAAGCAGCTCGGCCTGAGTCGGGCGCTGCCATTGGATTCGCAGATGGAGTGCGCCAGCTTCCTGCTCAACCTGCGCCTGGCAGCGAGCATGATCCGCCAGGGCAAGGCCGAGAAAGTGCTGGTGGTGTGCAGCGAGTACATCTCCAACCTGCTCGACTTCACCTCGCGTACCTCGACCCTGTTCGCCGATGGCTGCGCGGTGGCCCTGCTGACCCGCGGCGACGATGACAGCTGCGACCTGCTGGCTTCGGCCGAACACAGCGACGCTACGTTCTATGAAGTGGCCACCGGTCGCTGGCGCCTGCCGGAAAACCCGACCGGCGAGGCCAAGCCGCGGCTTTATTTCTCGTTGTTCAGCGACGGCCAGAACAAGATGGCCAGCTTCGTCCCGACCAACGTGCCGATCGCGATGCGCCGGGCGTTGGAAAAGGCCGGCCTGGGCAGCGATGACATCGATTATTTCGTCTTCCACCAGCCAGCGCCGTTCCTGGTCAAGGCCTGGGCCGAGGGCATCGGTGCCCGTCCTGAGCAGTACCAACTGACGATGGGCGATACCGGCGTGATGATCTCCGTTTCCATCCCGTACACCCTGATGACCGGCCTGCGCGAGGGCAAGATCCGCCCCGGCGATCGTATCGTCATGGCCGGCGCAGCCACTGGCTGGGGGTTCGCCGCCCAGGTCTGGCAATTGGGCGAGGTGCTGGTGTGCTGAGGCATCGCCATGTTGAACCACGGTGTCCGAGGAGGGCTGCACATGGGTAATCCGATCCTGGCCGGGCTGGGTTTCAGCCTGCCGAAACGCCAGGTCAGCAATCATGACCTGGTAGGGCGCATCAATACGTCGGACGAGTTCATCGTCGAACGTACCGGCGTGCGCACCCGCTATCACGTCGAGCCGGAACAGGCGGTCAGCGCGCTGATGGTGCCGGCGGCGCGCCAGGCCATCGAGGCTGCCGGGCTGCTGCCGGAGGACATCGACCTGTTGCTGGTGAACACCCTGTCGCCGGACCACCACGACCCGTCCCAGGCCTGCCTGATCCAGCCGCTGCTGGGCCTGCGGCACATCCCGGTACTGGATATCCGGGCACAGTGCAGCGGGTTGCTGTACGGCTTGCAGATGGCTCGCGGGCAGATCCTCGCCGGGCTGGCACGGCATGTCCTGGTGGTCTGCGGCGAGGTGCTGTCCAAGCGCATGGACTGTTCGGACCGCGGCCGCAACCTGTCGATCCTGCTCGGCGACGGTGCCGGCGCAGTGGTGGTCAGCGCCGGCGAGAGCCTCGACGACGGCCTGCTGGACTTGCGCCTGGGCGCCGACGGCAACTACTTCGACCTGCTGATGACTGCGGCGCCGGGCAGTGCCTCGCCGACCTTCCTCGACGAGAATGTCCTGCGCGAGGGCGGGGGCGAGTTCCTCATGCGCGGCCGGCCGATGTTCGAGCATGCCAGCCAGACCCTGGTACGGATCGCCGGCGAAATGCTCGCGGCCCATGAGCTGACCCTGGACGACATCGACCATGTGATCTGCCATCAACCGAACCTGCGCATCCTCGATGCGGTGCAGGAGCAACTGGGCATTCCCCAGCACAAGTTCGCGGTGACCGTGGATCGTCTGGGCAACATGGCTTCGGCCTCGACCCCGGTCACGCTGGCGATGTTCTGGCCGGACATCCAGCCGGGACAGCGGGTGCTGGTCCTGACCTACGGCTCCGGCGCGACCTGGGGCGCGGCGCTGTACCGCAAACCTGAGGAGGTGAACCGGCCATGTTGAGGCTTTCGGCTCCCGGTCAACTGGATGATGACCTGTGCCTGTTGGGGGACGTCCAGGTGCCGGTGTTCCTGCTGCGTCTCGGTGAGGCGAGCTGGGCGCTGGTTGAAGGAGGGATCAGCCGGGATGCCGAATTGGTTTGGGCGGACCTGTGCCGCTGGGTCGCCGACCCGTCCCAGGTGCACTACTGGCTGATCACCCACAAGCACTACGACCACTGCGGCCTGCTGCCCTACCTGTGTCCGCGGCTGCCGAACGTACAGGTCCTGGCGTCCGAGCGGACCTGCCAGGCCTGGAAGTCGGAAAGCGCGGTGCGGGTGGTCGAGCGCTTGAACCGGCAACTGTTGCGTGCGGAGCAGCGGTTGCCCGAGGCCTGTGCCTGGGACGCTCTGCCGGTTCGCGCGGTGGCCGACGGCGAGTGGCTGGAGCTGGGACCGCGGCATCGCCTGCAGGTCATAGAGGCCCACGGCCACAGCGACGATCACGTGGTTTTCTACGACGTGCGACGCCGACGCCTGTTCTGCGGCGATGCCCTGGGCGAGTTCGACGAGGCAGAGGGGGTGTGGCGGCCGCTGGTGTTCGACGACATGGAGGCTTACCTGGAGTCCCTGGAACGTCTGCAGCGTCTGCCGACCCTGCTGCAACTGATCCCGGGACACGGCGGCCTGCTGCGGGGGCGGCTGGCCGCGGATGGGGCCGAGTCGGCCTATACCGAGTGTCTGCGCCTGTGCCGGCGGTTGCTCTGGCGCCAGTCCATGGGCGAATCCCTCGACGAACTGAGCGAGGAGCTGCACCGCGCCTGGGGTGGGCAGAGCGTCGACTTCCTGCCCGGCGAACTGCACCTG
This sequence comes from Pseudomonas sp. HMSC065H01, assembly GCF_001815235.1. Taxonomy (NCBI): domain Bacteria; kingdom Pseudomonadati; phylum Pseudomonadota; class Gammaproteobacteria; order Pseudomonadales; family Pseudomonadaceae; genus Pseudomonas; species Pseudomonas sp. HMSC065H01. The sequence goes on from NZ_KV819834.1 coordinate 19,523, forward strand.
GGGAGCATGCGCCGGATGCTGGAGATTCTCTCCCGCCAGGCGCTGCCTCTGGACTGAGACGGGACATCCATTGCGGCGATCGCCGCCGACGGCAGCGGTCGCAATTGGGGGAAAAGGGGGGTTACCGATGATGAACATGCCGTTGCGCGCTAGCGTCGCGCAGGCCAGTCGCCCATGGGCGCGAGGAGGTGGCTCGTGAGCGGGGTTGGCTATCGACTGGAAGAAAGTCTGGAGTACCGCACGCTGGTGCCGGAGGCGCTGTCGATCTGGCGCATGGCCGGCGCCAACCGGATGCTGTTCGACTGCTTCGACGTGGACAGCAAGGCTGCGCGGCGTAGCGTGGCGATCCTTTCCAGCTGCCTGCGCATCGAGTGCTGGGGGCGCGATGTGGTGCTGCGGGCGTTGAACTCCAACGGACGCGCCTTGCTGGCGCCGTTGAGCGAGGCCTGTCCGGCCCAGGTCACCTGCTTGCGTGACGGCGACACCCTGCACTGGCGCTTCCCCCAGGAAGAGTCGCATGCGGACGAGTGGCGACGCCTGCATGGCCTGTCCAGCCTGGAGGCGCTGCGCCGCGTGCTCGGAACGCTGGGCGACGCGGAGGGGCCCGCGCTGCTGGGCGGCCTGTTCAGCTTCGACCTGGCCGAGCAGTTCGAACCCTTGCCGGCGCCGGCCGAACCTGCGCGGCATTGCCCGGACTACCTGTTCCTGGTGCCGGAGTTGCTGCTGGACATCGATCACCTGGCGCGCCGGACTTCGCTGCAGGCGTTCGTCCACGATCCGGCCGGGCACGACCGGTTGGCCGCCAGCCTGCGCCAGTGTGCCGACGAATTCCATGGCGCCGTGGAGGAGGCTTCCGAGTCGCCGGTGGCAGGCGTACGGGCCGGCAACTACCAGGTCGACCTGGACGATGCGAGCTTTGCCCGCCAGGTAGAGCGCCTGCAGGCCCACGTGAGGGCCGGCGACGTGTTCCAGATCGTACCGTCGCGCAGCTTCAGCATGCCGTGTGCGGACCCCTGGCGGGCCTATCGCCAGTTGTGCCTGCGCAACCCCAGCCCGTACCGCTTCTTCCTCGATGCGGGGGACTTCTGCCTGTTCGGCGCTTCGCCGGAGTCGGCATTGAAGTACGACGCGGAGAGTCGCGAGGTGGAACTCTATCCCATCGCCGGCACCCGCCCGCGCGGACGCGATGCCCGGGGCGCCATCGATGCGGAACTGGACAATCGCCTGGAAGCGGAGTTGCGCCTGGACGCCAAGGAGATCGCCGAGCACATGATGCTGGTCGACCTGGCGCGCAACGATCTGGCGCGGGTCTGCCGCAGCGGTACGCGGCAGGTGCGCGACATGCTCAAGGTCGATCGCTACAGCCACGTGATGCACCTGGTCTCGCGCGTGGCTGGCGAACTGCATGGCGAACTGGATGCGCTGCATGCCTACCGTGCCTGCCTGAACATGGGCACCCTGGTCGGTGCGCCGAAGGTCCGTGCCATGCAGTTGCTGCGGCAGTACGAGGATGGCTATCGCGGCAGCTACGGTGGCGCGATCGGCATTCTCGACAGCGCCGGCAACCTCGATACCAGCATCGTCATCCGCTCCGCCGAGGTCCGCGAAGGTATCGCCCGGGTCCGGGCAGGCGCCGGCGTGGTGCTGGATTCGGATCCACGGCTGGAGGCCGAGGAAACCCGCAACAAGGCGCTGGCGGTGCTGACCGCCGTGGCCGCTGCCGAACGCGAAAGGGGAGAGCGCGATGCGCATCACGCTGTTGGATAACTTCGATTCCTTCACCTACAACCTGGTCGAGCAGTTCTGCCTGCTCGGCGCGGAGGTCCGGGTGATGCGCAACGATACGCCGTTGCCGACGATCCAGGCGGCATTGCTGGCCGACGGTTGCGAACTGCTGGTGCTGTCGCCGGGGCCCGGTCGGCCGGAAGACGCCGGCTGCATGCTGGAATTGCTCGCCTGGGCCCGCGGGCGCTTGCCGGTGCTCGGCGTCTGCCTCGGCCACCAGGCGCTGGCGCTGGCCGCCGGTGGCGCGGTGGGCGAGGCGAGGAAGCCGCTGCACGGCAAGAGCACGTCCCTGCGTTTCGATCAGCGTCACCCGCTGTTCGACGGCATCGCTGACCTGCGCGTCGCGCGCTACCACTCGCTGGTGGTCAGTCGCCTGCCGGAAGGTTCCGACTGCCTGGCCGATGCCGATGGCGAGATCATGGCGATGGCCGATCCGCGCAATCGACAGCTGGGCTTGCAGTTCCATCCCGAGTCGATTCTCACCACCCACGGCCAGCGTCTGCTGGAGAACGCTCTACTCTGGTGCGGCGCGCTGGCGGTACGCGAGCGCCTTCGGGCCTGAGCGGCGCTGCGCCGTTTCGACGATGCTCGGTTGCCAGGCCGGCGCATCGTCGAAACGCTGGCGGCCGAGTTCGCGCAGGCGCTGGCGGGCGCTTTCGAGAAAGCGCAGGAAGCTGCGCTCGGATTCCAGCGCGGTGTTGTAGTAGCAATACACCTTGGTGTCGATGCCGCCCGGTTCGTAGAGTTCGCTGAGGACTGCCAGGGTACCGTTGCGCAGGCGTTCCTCGACGAAATAATGCGGCGCGATGCCCCATCCGACGCCGGCTTCCACCAGACGCAGCATGTCGTCGAAGTTTTCCACGAAGAGCACCTTGTCGCTGACCGGCCGCAGCAGGTTCGAATGCTGCCCGGAGCGGCTGCCGAGGCTGATCTGCCGGTAATTGGCCAGGCTCGCGATGCTGTGCAGGGAGGCATTGCACAACGGGTGCTGCGGATGGGCGACGACGAACGCCTTGGTGTAGCCGAGCACGCACTGGTTGAAGCGGGAGATCTTCAGTTCCTCGTCGATGGTGATGGCGATATCGATTTCCGCGTTGTCCTGCTTGATCGTCGCCAGGCTATCGGCGGGCGAGGTGCGTATCAGGCTGACCATGTTGAAATCGTCGAGCAGTACGCTGCTCACCGTATCGCAGAACGACGGCGGGATGGCGGTGTCCAGCAACACCCGGAGATTGCGCGGACCCTTGTTGAGATTGAAGGCGATGTCGCCGATCAGCTGCTGGTAGTTCAGCAGGCTGCGCATGTAAGGGATCAGGCGAAGCGCCTGCTCGGTGGGTTCGACCTTGTAGCCGTCCCGACGGACCAGCTCCACGCACAGGTCGATTTCCAGGTTGCTGACCGCCGAGCTGACCGCGGTGTGCGACTTGCGCAGGATCCGCGCAGCGGAGGAAATCGAACCGGAGGCGATGACCTGGAGGAACATGTTCACGTGATTCAGGTTATGAATAGGCATCCCTTATTCCTTTTATTGGGTGGCGCGTGCCGCTTCCCTTGATCGGGTCAGGTTGCCGCTACTGTGGAAGAAGCGTCGAGGACTCGATAGATAGCGCCCGAGTGTTTCAACTTGTCTTCTGGATGACGTTTTCATCGGGGAAACCTCCCGTCGGTCAGTGAAGCGCAAGGGCTGGCGTGCGAGGGTGGAATCGGCCGCCGGCTCGCTTTCTGCGCGGCGGGCGCACGGCACGGGGAGTCGTCGTTTTGGAGGTGAGGGATGACGGCTCTGTTTCAGGATATTTTTATAATTATGTGAAAGAAGAGCTTATTTCAACGAAATATGTTTCATATTGCTCGTAAATTCGACGAAAAGAAAATCCGGATATTTACCGGTTATTTAACGTTAATACCAAGGGCCTAATACCAAAGTATTAACGCTGGCATGCCGGCATGTCGTGTTCGGTCGTGGAGCGAGCCGAGCCAGGGACGGTTCTAAGAAACGAAAAAATTATGTCGCGTAGGTCTAACGACCGAAACCTATGTCTTTTGTTAGCGTAGCCACCGGCCAGGCCGGTACGGATGCCGGGATGGCCCTGGCGCGACCTATGCGGTTAGAATCCGCGGCCTTGCAGGCGGATCCCCGGGGTTTGCTCAAGGGGACACGGGTGCCGTGCCCGAAACCTGCAATCGTCAGTTCCCTGCGGTCCAGCCTGCCGCCGGGTATAAAATCGAGAGACGCGCTGTTGCGCCTTCAGGTGTAGCGACTATGACGCACATTTCCGAACGACTCCTGGTACAGGCCCACCTGGCCGCCAAGCAACCCCGTGTGTTGAGCGAGCAGGAGAGCGCCGAGCATCGCGCGGCGATCGCGGCCGAACTGAAGGCGCAAAATGCTGTACTGGTGGCGCATTACTACTGCGACCCGGTGATCCAGGCGTTGGCCGAGGAGACCGGCGGTTGCGTATCCGATTCGCTGGAGATGGCCCGTTTCGGCAACCAGCATCCGGCGCAGACGGTGGTCGTGGCCGGGGTGCGCTTCATGGGCGAGACGGCGAAGATCCTCAACCCTGAGAAGCGTGTGCTGATGCCGACCCTCGAAGCGACCTGCTCGCTCGACCTGGGCTGCCCGGTGGATGAATTCTCGGCATTCTGCGACCAGCACCCGGAACGGACCGTGGTGGTCTATGCGAACACCTCCGCGGCGGTGAAGGCACGCGCAGACTGGGTCGTGACCTCCAGTTGCGCGGTGGAGATCGTCGAACACCTGATGGACAACGGCGAGCCCATCCTCTGGGCGCCGGACCAGCACCTGGGACGCTACATCCAGCGCGAGACGGGGGCCGACATGCTGCTCTGGGATGGCGCCTGCATCGTCCACGAGGAGTTCAAGGCCAAGCAGCTGGAAGACATGAAGGCGCTCTACCCGGACGCCGCCATCCTGGTCCACCCCGAATCGCCGGAAAGCGTGGTCGCGCTGGCCGATGCCGTGGGCTCGACCAGCCAGTTGATCAAGGCCGCGCAGACCCTGCCGAACAAGACCTTCATCGTCGCCACCGATCGCGGCATCTTCTACAAGATGCAGCAGTTGTGCCCGGACAAGGATTTCATCGAGGCCCCCACCGCCGGCAACGGCGCCGCCTGCCGCAGCTGCGCGCACTGCCCGTGGATGGCGATGAACACGCTCGAGCGGACCCTGGCCTGCCTGCGCGAGGGCAGCGGGGAAATCTTCGTCGACCCGGCGTTGATCCCGAGGGCGGTCCGTCCGCTGAAGCGCATGCTCGACTTCACCCAGGCCGCGCGCCTGCGCCAGGCCGGGAACGCCTGATCCTGGCGAGGGCGTGCCGCTGCGTAGGGCGAGTAAGCGCGGTGCGGTTGTTCGCCCAACCCCCTGTTTCGATGAGCTTCGCCGGGTGTTTTTCCTCGGATATGCCGCTCAGCGGAACATTTCCTTGACCATCTTTTCCTGCTGGCGAATTTCCTGCTGGCGAGCGTCGAGTCGCGCAGCCAGTTGGAAGTTGCCGCCAGCGCGGCGCTTGGCGAAATCGAGCTGCTCGATGGCGGCCTGGTAGTCGCCGGTCAGAGACAGGTACTCGGCACGGGCCTGGTGCACGCCGATGGCGTTGTTGGTCAGGCTGCGCACCTCGGCCAGACGGTTCCAGACATCCGGGTCCAGCGGCCGCGCCTTGCTCAGGTCGTCGAGGATCTTCTCCGATTCCTGCGGCTTGCCCATCTTCAGCATCAGGTCGGCGCGCACCTGTTTCAGCGGGTAGCTGCTGGGGAACTGGGCGAGCATCTTCTTCAACCGCTGATCGGCATCCGGAAGGCGGTTGGCGGTGATGTCCAGCTCGACCTGGGCCAGGTTGTAGGCCACGTCGTTGGGTGCCTTCGCCAGCAATTGCCTGAGGTTGTCACGGGCATCGTTGAGCTGGCCGATGCGCGTCTGCGAGATGGCCAGTCCGTAGCGCGCGGCATCCAGCTTGGGATTGTCGTTGAGCATGGCGCGGAAGCGCTTGCCGGCCATCCCCGGGGTTTCCTCGAAGAGCAACTGGGTGCGCGCGCGCATCTGCTGGTAGCGCAGGCTGTCTTCCTTGCCGCCCTGGGGATACTGTTCGGCGCGGTTGCGGGTGTCGGCGATACGCGATTCGGTGACCGGGTGGGTGAGGAGGAACTCCGGCGGCTTGCCGTCGTAGCGGTACTGCCGCGCCAGGCGCTCGAACATGTTCGGCATCGAGCGCGGATCGTAACCGGCGCGAACCATGTTGGTGACGCCGACGCGGTCGGCTTCCTGCTCGTTCTGCCGGGAAAAGCGCAACTGGTTCTGGATCGCCGCCGCCTGGGTCCCGGCGATCGCCGCGATACCCGCATCCCCTGCGCCGGCGGCCGCGGCGACGATGCCGGCGAGCATCGCTGCCATCACCGGCAGTTGCATGCGCTGCTGTGCCTCGATGCCGCGGGCGAAGTGGCGCTGGATCAGGTGGCCGAGTTCGTGGGCCAGCACCGCGGCATACTCGCCTTCGGTCTGGGCGTTGAGCAGTAGCCCGCCGTTGACCCCGATCACGCCGCCGGGCGCGGCGAAGGCGTTGATCTGTGCGTCGCGGATGAGGATGAAGGCCAGCCGGTGGTCCTGCAGGTCGCTGGTTTCGGCCAGCCGGTAGACGCTGCTTTCGACGAAGTCCTTGAGCTGCGGGTCGGAGATCGCATCGACCTGGTTGCGCAGCATGCTCAGCCAGGCGCGGCCCAGCTGGAACTCCTGCTCCGGCGAAACGATCGAGGAAGATGCGTCGCCCAGGGAGGGCAGATCGTCCGACATGACCGGCGAAGCGAGCATGCAGGCGAGCGTCAACAGGGCAGGGCGCAGTACATTCATGCAGGAGGCTCAGGTTGGCAAAGGCCTTACTTTAGCCGTTGGTTATCGGCACTGCCTAGGTATCTGCCCGAGACCCGAAGCTGTTGGACTTCGAGCGCCGTTTCAACTGGCCAGCGGCGGATAGGCTTGGGTATGCTTGTCGGCCCTTCGGGAGAGGCTGTCATGACGGATAACGATTCATCCCCCCTGGTATGTGACGCGGAGCTGGATGCCAGTGGTCTCAATTGTCCGCTGCCCCTGCTAAAGGCCAAGCTGGAGCTGAACCGCCTGCCCAGCGGCGGGGTGCTCAAGGTGATCGCCACCGATGCCGGGTCGCAGCGAGACTTCCGGGCCTTCGCCCAGCTCGCCGGCCATGAACTGCTGCGCGAAGAGGCCGCCGAAGGCGTCTATCGATACTGGCTGCGCAAGCGTTAGCGGAGCCTTCGCCGTTCCGATTCAGGATTTCCGATGATCAAGGTGTTACGCGACTGGATGCAGCGCTACTTCTCCGACGAGGAGGCAGTGGTGCTGGCGATCATGCTGGTGCTCGGCTTCAGCGTCATCCTCGCCTTCGGCGGGATGCTCGCGCCGGTACTGGCGGCGATGGTGATCGCCTTCCTGATCCAGGGCGTGGTCGGCATGCTGGAACGCTTCCGGGTGCCGCACCTGTTCGCCGTGTGGCTGGTCTACAGCCTGTTCCTCGGCTTGCTGGCGCTGTTCCTGGTGGTCCTGCTGCCGCTGCTCTGGCAGCAATTGTTCACCCTGTTCAACGAACTGCCGCGGATGCTCGGCGAATGGCAGAGCGTGCTGCTGATGCTGCCCGAGCGCTATCCCAGCCTGATCAGCGAGGAGCAGGTGCTCAAGGCCATCGAGACCGCGCGCGGCGAATTCGGCCAGATCGGCCAGTGGGCGCTGACCTCGTCGCTGGCCAGCCTGCCGGTGGTGGTGAACGTCATGATCTACCTGGTGCTGGTGCCGATCCTGGTGTTCTTCTTCCTCAAGGACAAGAAGCGCTTCCATACCTGGTTCCACCGCTACCTGCCGCGCGAGCGCGGGCTGATGAAACAGGTCTGGGCCGAGATGAACCAGCAGATCGCCAATTACATTCGCGGCAAGGTCATCGAGATCGTTATTACCGGCGCGGTGACCTACATCGCCTTCGCCTACCTGGGGCTCAACTACGCAGCGCTGCTGGCCCTGCTGGTCGGCCTGTCGGTGGTGGTGCCGTACATCGGCGCGGTGGTGGTGAGCGTACCGGTGGCGATGATCGCCTTCTTCCAGTGGGGCTGGAGCGACCAGTTCATCTACCTGATGGTGGCCCACGCGATCATCCAGGCGCTGGATGGCAACGTGCTGGTGCCGCTGCTGTTCTCCGAGGCGGTGAACCTGCACCCGGTGGCGATCATCTGCGCGGTGTTGCTGTTCGGCGGGCTCTGGGGCTTCTGGGGCGTGTTCTTCGCGATCCCCCTGGCGACCCTGGTGAAAGCGGTGCTGGATGCCTGGCCCAAGGACCTTCCCGAGACTCCGGCAGCCACGCGATAGCATCGGCCGCATGAAAAATGCAAAAGGCCGCGGATGCGGCCTTTTTTTTCGGGGCGGGGCTCAGGCGCCGTTGAGCGCCTGGGCGGCGGCGAGAACCGCGTCGACATGCCCGGGCACCTTCACGCCGCGCCACTCCTGGCGCAGTACGCCGTCCCTGTCGATCAGGAAGGTGCTGCGGTCGACGCCCATGTATTCCTTGCCGTAGAGCTTCTTCAGCTTGATCACGTCGAACAGCTGGCAGACCGCTTCATCCTTGTCGCTGATCAGCTCGAAGGGGAATTCCTGTTTGCACTTGAAGTTCTCGTGGGACTTCAGGCCGTCGCGGGAGATGCCGAAGACCTCGGTATTGGCCTTCTGGAACGCCGCGTACTGGTCGCGGAAGCCCTGGCCCTCGGTGGTGCAACCGGGGGTGCTGTCCTTCGGGTAGAAGTACAGGACGACCTGCTTGCCCTTCAGCGCGGACAGGGTCACCTCCTTGCCGCTGGTTGCGGGGGCGGTGAAGTCGGGTACGGGTTTGTCGATTGCGACCGGCATGGCTCGGCTCCTCAGGGGTGTTGGGGGCGCCAGGGTTCGATCAGGGCATCCAGGTTCAGGGCGTCGGCGAAGTCCAGGAACTGGTCGCGCAGCCAACTGATCTGGGTGCCGGCGGGCAGCGTCACGGTAATCGTGGCGTTGAGCATGGTGGTGTTGGTGTGCGGCGCCTGGTAGGTGTCGCAGGTCAGGTTCTCCAGCTCGATGTTGTGGTCGATGAAGAACTGGCAGAGTTCGTTGAGGATGTCCGGGCGATACACCGCGCTGACATAGGCCACGTAAGGCAACGCCTGGGCGCGGGTCACGTGGGCGTTGCTGCGGGTCATGCTGAGGGTGATGTCGCCGCGCTTGGTGAGGGCCGGCAGGCTGCCCTCGAGGCGGGCGAGGGCATCCCAGCTTCCGGAGATCTGCAGCACCAGGGCGCTGAACTCTCCGTGGCGGGTCAGGCGGCTGCTGACCACGGCGCAGCGGCTCTCGACGCAGGCGCGGCAGAGCAGGGTGGTCAGCTCCATCGGATTGGGGCCGAGGGCGCTGATCAGAAGGAATTGTTCGCGGGGTTGGCTGGTGGACATTCAACTTTCCTGGAATACGCTGGCGGCACGGGCCGTACCTAAAGCGGGAAGGGTAGCGAAAAGCGCCGCCGAGGGAAACGTCTGCCGCCTGTCAGCGGCTTCCGACGAGGTGGCGCTCGTCTTGTGCAAGGCCTGCCGCCGACAGTACCATTACCGCTTTAATTTCGCGGCAGGAGCGGTTGCATGATTGCGGGCAGTATGGTGGCACTGGTCACCCCCTTCGATGCTCAGGGTCGACTGGACTGGGACAGCCTCGCCAAGCTGGTGGACTTCCACTTGCAGGAAGGCACCAACGCCATCGTCGCCGTCGGCACCACCGGTGAATCGGCCACGCTGGACGTGGAAGAGCACATCCAGGTGATCCGTCGCGTGGTCGACCAGGTCAAGGGCCGCATCCCGGTGATCGCCGGCACCGGCGCCAACTCCACCCGCGAGGCGGTGGCGCTGACCGAGGCCGCGAAAAGCGGCGGCGCCGACGCCTGCCTGCTGGTGACGCCGTACTACAACAAGCCGACCCAGGAAGGCATGTACCAGCACTTCCGCCATATCGCCGAAGCCGTTGCGATCCCGCAGATCCTCTACAACGTACCGGGCCGCACCTCCTGCGACATGCTTCCGGAGACCGTCGAGCGCCTGTCCAAGGTGCCGAACATCATCGGCATCAAGGAGGCCACCGGCGACCTGCAACGCGCCAAGGAAGTCATCGAGCGCGTCGGCAAGGACTTCCTCGTCTATTCCGGCGACGACGCCACGGCCGTCGAGCTGATGCTGCTGGGTGGCAAGGGCAACATCTCCGTGACCGCCAACGTCGCGCCGCGCGCCATGAGCGACCTGTGCGCCGCCGCCATGCGCGGCGACGCCGCAGCCGCGCGCGCCATCAACGATCGCCTGATGCCGCTGCACAAGGCGCTGTTCATCGAATCCAACCCCATTCCGGTGAAGTGGGCCCTGCATGAGATGGGTCTGATCCCCGAGGGCATCCGCCTGCCCCTGACCTGGCTCAGCCCGCGTTGCCACGAGCCGCTGCGTCAGGCCATGCGCCAGACCGGCGTATTGGCTTGATCAAGGAGCTCCACGCAATGAAGCGACTGGCTGGACTGACCGCCCTCGCCCTGGTTATCGGCAACACTTCCGGCTGCGGCTGGCTGTGGGGGCCGGAGGGCTATTTCCGCGACCGCGGTGACGACTACCTCGGCGCCCGCGAAACGCCTCCCATGCAATTGCCCGAAGGGGTGCACAGCAAGCCGCTCGATCCGCTGCTGCCGATTCCGCTGAACGTCGCCACCACCCACGAAAAAGAGGGTGAGTACGAGGTTCCGCGTCCGCAGCCGCTGGCCAACGCCGGCGACATCAGCGACTACAGCCTGCAGCGCAGCGGTGATAGCCGCTGGGTCGTGGCCCAGCGTCCGCCGGCGGAAGTCTGGCCGGTGGCCCGGCAGTTCTTCGAGGAGAACGGTTTCCGCATCGCCGACGAGCGCCCGCAGACCGGCGAGTTCAGTTCCGACTGGCAATCGCTGTCGCAGCTTTCCGCGCCGCTGGCACGCCGCCTTAGCAGCCGCGTGAGCGGTGTCGAGCCGGACGGCCAGGCACGGGTTCGGGTGCGTATCGAGCCCGGCGTGCAAAGCAATACCAGCGAGGTCTACGTGCTCAGCCAGACCCGCGCCGCCGGTGACACCAGCAGCCCGAGCTGGCCGAGCAAGTCGGTGGCGCCGAGCCTCGACGCGGCGCTGCTCGACGAGATGGTCGCGAGCATGGCGCGCAGCGCCGAGCAGGGCGGCTCGGTCTCCCTGCTGGCAGCCAACTCGATCTACGACACGCCCGGCACCTTCGAGTTGAGCAAGGACGGCAGCGGCAACCCGGTGCTGACCTTGCAATCCGACTTCGACCGCTCCTGGGTCAGTGTCGGGCGTGCCCTGGATAACGCCGATATCCGCGTCGACGACCTCAACCGCAGCCTTGGCGTGTACTACGTGAACATCGCCGAAGGGGCGAAGAAGCCCGACGAAGACAAGCCCGGGTTCTTCAGTCGCCTGTTCGGCGGCGGCGAGAAGACCAAGGAAGAGGAAGACGCCAAGGCGCAGCGCTACCAGGTCCGCCTGACCACCGTCAGCGACGCCGTGCAGGTCACCGTCGACAAGGACATCAACACCTCTGCGCCGGCCGATGTCGCGCAAAACGTACTGGAAAAACTCCAGGAGAGCATGCGCAATGCGGTTCGCGGTTCTGGGCAGCGGAAGCCGGGGCAATTCGGCCTTGGTGAGCAGTTCTGACACCCGGATACTGATCGATTGCGGCTTCCCGCTGCGTGAAATCATCAAGCGTCTGGCGCGCCTGGGGCTGAGCCCCGCGCAGCTGGACGCGATCCTGGTCACGCACGAACACGCCGATCACATCCATGGCGTCGAACTGCTGGCGCGGCATTACCAAATCCCGGTCTATCTCAGTGCGGGTACCCTGAGCGGCATGCGCCGCCCGGTGCACCCCGCCGAGCTGTTGAGGGCCGGCCAGCGCCTGGCGATCCGCGGGCTGGAAGTGCAGGTGGTTGGCGTCTCGCACGACGCCCGCGAGCCTACCCAGTTCGTGCTGTCCGATGGGCAGCGGCGCTTCGGCATGCTCACCGATCTGGGAATGGCCACGGCCGAGGTGCTGGAGTGCTATCGTGCGGTGGATGCTCTGGTGGTCGAGGCCAACCACGACAGCACGATGCTTGCCGGTGGCCCGTATCCCTATTTTCTCAAGGCCCGCGTAGGCGGTTCGCGAGGGCACTTGAACAACCATCAGTCCGCAGAACTGGTGAAGCAGCTGGATTGGGGCCGCATGCAGCACCTGGTGCTGGCCCATCTCAGCGAAAAGAACAACTCGCCGCAGCTGGCCCGGCAAACCTTCGTCGACACCCTCGGGTGCGATCCGGACTGGCTGCAGGTGGCCGATCAGCATTCAGGCCTGGATTGGCGCGAGATCGCCTAGGCCCTATTACCCGTAAGCGGAGCCCATCATGGAAAAACGCGAAGAACTCTACCGCGGCAAAGCCAAGTCGGTTTACCAGACCGACGATGCCGATCGTCTCATCCTGCTGTTCCGCAACGACACCTCCGCCTTCGACGGCAAGCGCATCGAACAGCTCGATCGCAAGGGCGCGGTGAACAACAAGTTCAACGCCTTCATCATGCAGAAGCTGGAAGCTGCCGGCATTCCGACCCAGTTCGACAAGCTGCTGTCGGATACCGAGTGCCTGGTGAAGAAGCTCGACATGATCCCGGTCGAGTGCGTGGTGCGCAATTTCGCCGCCGGCAGCCTGGTGCGTCGCCTCGGCGTGGAAGAGGGCATCGCCCTGACTCCTCCCACCTTCGAGTTGTTCCTGAAGAACGACGCCCTGGGCGATCCGTTCATCAATGAATCCCACGTCCAGGCCTTCGGCTGGGCCACTCCCGAGCAACTGGCGCAGATGAAGACCTATTCCTTCAAGGTCAATGAAGTGCTGAACAAGCTGTTCGACGACGCCGGCCTGCTGCTGGTGGACTTCAAGCTGGAGTTCGGCCTGTTCCATGGCCAGATCGTCCTCGGCGACGAGTTCAGCCCGGACGGCTGTCGTCTGTGGGACAAGGAAACCCGCAAGAAGATGGACAAGGACCGCTTCCGCCAGGGCCTCGGCGATGTGATCGAAGCCTACGAAGAGGTAGCCAAGCGCCTGGGCGTGCCGCTTTAACCTCTAAATGCGCGCAACCATCTGAAAGAACGCGAAAAAATCTTCAAGAAAGCTTCGCGTTCTTCGTACAAGCTGGTATCATGCGCGCCGCACGGAGAGATGCCGGAGTGGTCGAACGGGACGGATTCGAAATCCGTTGAGTCAGCAATGGCTCCTAGGGTTCAAATCCCTATCTCTCCGCCATTACATATGAGCAAAGCCCCTGGAATGCCTGGCGTTCCAGGGGCTTTGTCTTTTCTGGCGAGCGTTCGGGCGTCCCCTCTGCGGGGCGGGCGAGAAAGCCGTGCCATGGTTTCGGGTATTGGCCAGGTCGTGCAGTTCTCCTAGGAATGCTGCGGGCCCTTCCTTCGTTCTGTCCTTCCTTCTCCTCTGGGTGGTCGTCCCGCTCTGTCTGGGTTTCGTGGGTGCGCTGAGCGCTCATTTCTCCATTGCTTCCGATTTTCTGTCCTTCGAGCGCCGGGTCGGGCGACCTGCCGGTTTCGATGGTCGGGGCGGTTCTTCTTAGTATCCCGGCGCTTGAAGGCGCCGCGGATGTGTGGCCGAGCTGCATGGCACGGTTTCCTTCCAGCGGACAGCCAGGTTATCGGTTTGTGCCGAGTCCCGGAGCCGGGGCTGGGGAGGAAGAAATGCGACCGCTCGTTTCCGTCGTTTGCGCCTGTTTCAATATCTCGAAGTATCTGGACGAGGCGATTGCCAGCATCTACGCGCAGGGCTATCCCAATCTCGAGTTGATCGTGGTGGATGACGGATCCACGGACGACACCTATGAGCGTCTCGCCATGCTCCGCGAGCGTCACGGTTTCCAGCTCTACCGCCAGGCTAACCGAGGGGTGAGCGATGCGCTCAATCACGGTTTGCGTCATGCGCGGGGGGAGTTCGTGATGACTCCCGACCTCGACGACATTGTCCTGCCTGGAGTGCTCGACACGCGCGTCGACTACTTGCTTGCGCACCCCGAGGTCGGGTGCGTGGGCGGTTTCAATATCTGTATCGACAGTGCCGGTAACGAAGTGGCGCGAGACGGTTTCAGCGAGGGTTGTGTGGAGCGTTGGGGGTTCGATGCAGCATTGGCCGAGACCCTGGTGGTCATGCCGCTTACGGCGCTCTACCGCATGGACGCGATGAAGCGGGCGGATTTCTTCGACCCGTCGATTCGCGTGCAGGATTTCCAGATCACCCTCAGGATCGCGGCGCAGGGCTATGAAATTCATCGACTACCGGCCTACATGGGGCGTTATCGTCGGCATGGAAGCGGTCTGTCCGGCAGGTACAAGCTCAATTACGAGGCGGATATGCAAGCCATCGAGCCTTATCGGGCTCACCCGAATTATCGCCGGGCCCGGCAACTGATCCTGAACAAGGCGCTGAAGAAGGCTGTTGTCCAGGATGGGCGATATGCCTGGCAGCTGTTCCGCTCGGTGCCGCTGCGGGCGTGGGACCGGGTGACGCTGAAGCGATTCTGGCGCTTCCTCCGTTATCTGCCGGTCCTCGGGTTGAAAGGTGGTACCGACGTCGCGGGTCGATAACGGCGGGCCGGCTAATCTTTCAGTGGGTTGAATATCATTTCAGGATTTCCCCTTCAGTGCCTCGCCCTGGGGAAATAGCGCGCGGCTCACGAAGCGCGCGGTATCCCGCAGGCTGGTGCCGATCCGTTCCAGGTCGTCGGGCTGGTGCTGGGCGCTGATGCCGATCGCGGAGATGGCGAAGCGCGGTTGTCCGTCGCGGTCGGTGATGGCGCTGGCGACCATGCTCACGCCGCGGTAAAGGTGTTCCTGGTCGATAGCCCAGCCGCGCTCGACGGCCTCGGTCGCTTCGGCCTGGTAGCGCTCGAAGCTCGGCGGATTTTCCCAGCGCACGCGGGTCAGTCGGCGGCGCAGTTCGTCCTCCGGCAGTTCGCGCAGGCCGGCAATGCAACGCCCGGCGGCGCCGACCAGTTCCGGCAGGCGCGTGCCGACGGCGACGTTGACGTGGGCGACGGGCGGCGCGGCAAGGGCGATGACGCGGATGTGCGCATCGTCGGTGACTTGCCACAGGGCGATGAGGATGTGGTGGGCAAGGCTTAGTCGCTCCAGCTCTGGCTGGATCAGGTCGGCATAGCTGCGTCCGACGAATCCTACGGCCAGTTCCGACAGGCCAAGGCCCAGTTGGTAGGTCTTGCCCGCATCGTCGAAGGAGGTCAGTCGTTCGTTGCTCAGGGTGCGCAGGATATTGAAGGCGCTGCTCGGGCTGATACCGGTGGCGCGAGCGATGGCGGCCACGCCTTGCGGTCCGTCGGCGTGGGCCAGGTGGCGAAGTATCTGAATGGCGTTCACTACCGCGCCGACATCTTTGCTGCTGGTGCCTTTGGTTGTGGCGTCCTTGGTCATTTTTCCTCTTTTCATTCAGTATTGTGATTGACATTCACGATAGTGAATATATTCTGGCCTTCCGGAACGTACAACCGGGGGCGGAAGCAGTATCCGGTTCGGCGTCCAGCGCGATGCACTTTGCAGCAAAGGTCGACAAGAACAAAGGAGAAACCTCGTGGCAGATCTTCCCGATGGCAGTACTCCGGGACCTGAGGCGCAGTACCTTGCGTTTCTCGCCCAGGGCCGTTTCATGTTGCAGCGCAGCCGTTCCAGCGGTCGCCATGTGTTCTACCCGCGCCAGTTGGTGCCGGGTAGCGGCGAGACTGATCTCGAGTGGGTTCCCGCCAGCGGCCTGGGTACGCTCTACGCGATCACTGTCAATCGCTCCCGCGGCGGCAATCACAATGTCGCGCTGGTCGACCTGGACGAGGGCGTGCGCATGATGTCGCGGATCGACGGGCACCAGAGCCTGCCGATCGGCACCCGTGTGCAGGCGCGCATCGTCGAGCAGGATGGTGCCAATGTCGTGGTGTTCGTTCCCCACCAGGAGGGACGACCATGAGCGCAGCCATCCGTGGCAAGACCGCCATCGTCGGCATCGGTAGCGCCGGCGTCGGCGAGGCGCCGGGCTACAGCGCCATCGAACTGCTCGGCCAGGCGTCGCTCAGGGCCATTGCCGATGCCGGCCTGAAGCTTTCCGACATCGACGCGATCTTCGCAGCCACCAGCTCCCATGCCTTTCCCACCTTGTCGGTCGCCGAATACCTCGGCATCCGCCCGAAATTCGTGGATGGCACCAATATCGGCGGCTCCAGTTTCGAGCTGCACCTGCTGCAGGCCACTTTGGCACTGGAGGCCGGTCTCTGCGACGCTGCGCTGATCTGCTACGGCTCCAACCAGCGAACCGCCGGCGGCCGCCTGGTATCGATGAGCGAGCCACAATGGCACGAGACGCCCTACAAGCCGCGCCACCCGATCACCGCCTATGCCCTGGCGGCCAGCCGGCACATGCACCAGTACGGCACCACACGCGAGCAGCTCGCCGAGGTGGCGGTCTCTGCCCGGCAATGGGCCAACCTGAATCCCGAGGCGTTCGCCCGCGGACCGTTGAGCGTCGATGACGTCCTTGCCGCGCGGATGGTCAGCGACCCGCTGAGCGCCGCCGACTGCTGCCTGGTCACCGACGGCGGCGGCGCCTGCGTGGTAGTGCGCGCCGAGCGCGCCCGCGACTTGCCCAATGCGCCGGTGTACTTCCTTGGCGCGGCCGGAGCGCAGTGGCATCGCTCGATCGTGTCGATGCCCGACCTCACCGTGACGGCGGCCTCGGAAAGCGCTCCGCGAGCCATGCAGATGGCCGGTGTGCGGCACGCCGACATCGACCTGGTGATGCTCTACGACGCCTTTACCATCAACACCCTGCTGTTCCTCGAGGACCTGGGATTCTGCGCCAAGGGCGAGGGCGGCCCATTCGTCCAGGGCGGACGCATCGCGCCCGGCGGCGAGTTGGCGGTGAACACCAACGGTGGCGGGCTGTCCTGCGTGCATCCGGGGATGTACGGGATGTTCCTGATCATCGAGGCGGTGACCCAGCTCCGCCGCCAGGGCGGCGAGCGGCAGTTGGCCAAGGCCGACGTGGCGTTGCTGCACGGCAACGGCGGCACGCTGTCCAGCCAGGTAACCGCGTTGCTCGGTACCGGCGACACGCTCTAGACCCCTGGCCGACAGGCCTTCCGGGCGCTGCCGTGGCGGCGTCCCGCGGGCGCGCTCGCCCGCGAGAAGGTTGTCGTGCCGGCCACAGACAAACGGATCAGGTGAACCCATGTCAGCGAACCACTCGCAACAGCTCATCGACGCTCCCCGTTTCGCCAGTCTTACTCCATTGATCGAACCACGCTCGGTCGCGGTGATCGGCGCTTCCAGCGACCCGACCCGCATCGGTGGCCGACCCATCGCCTACATGCTGCGCCATGGCTATGCCGGGCAAATCCTCCCGGTCAATCCGAACCGTGCTGAAATCCAGGGGCTACCGGCCTTCGCCAGCGTCGCGGAGCTGCCGCAGGCACCGGACGCGGCCATTGTCGCGGTGCCTGCGCCTCAGGTGCTGGAGACCGTCCGGGCACTGGGCCGCCAGGGGGCGCGCAGTGCCATCGTGTTCTCTTCCGGATTCAGCGAGGTCGGCGAGGCCGGCGCGGCGATGCAGGATGCGGTGGTAGCCGCTGCCCGCGAGTACGGTATGCGTCTGCTCGGTCCGAATGCGCTGGGCGCGTTCAACAGTAACCTCGGTTACTACGCGTTCTTCTCCACCAGCCTGGAACGTGGCGTACCGCTGCCCGGCCGGGTAGGCATCGCCACCCAGTCCGGCGCATACGGCGCGCACCTGCTCGGCATGGCGCGCGAGCGCCGCCTGGGAACCCCTATCTGCGTGGCCACCGGTAACGAGGCCGACGTCACCCTGGGCGACAGCATCGGCTGGCTGGTGGAGTCGCCGGAGATCGACGTGGTGATGGCCTACGCCGAATCCATCCGCAACGTCGACAGCTTCCTCGCCGCCCTGGAGGCCGCGCATCGCGCCGGCAAGCCGGTGATCCTGCACAAGGTCGGGCGCAGCGCCCTGGGTAGCCGCGCGGCGCTGTCCCACACCGCTTCGCTGGCCGGCGACGACAAGGTGCTGGACGCCGTGCTGGGCGACTATGCGGTGATCCGCGCCAGGACCACCGAGGAACTGATGGACATCGCCTACCTCGCCACCCGGCGTATCTATCCGGTGGGCAACAGCCTCGGCATGATCACCGTCAGCGGCGGCGCCGGGATCATCGTCAGCGATGTCGCCGAGGAAGTCGGCCTGCCGATGCCGCCGATGCCGGACATGGCCCAGGAGCGGCTGAAGGCACGGCTGTCCTTCGCTTCGCCGATCAACCCGGTGGACTGCACCGCGCAGGCCCTGAACGACCTGACGCTGGTGCGCGACTTTACCGAGTCGATGGTGGTCGACGGTGGCTACCGTTCGCTGCTCGCCTTCTTCACCCAGGCCGGCACCGCCGCCTCCATCGGCGCGCGTCTGGCCGAGCAGTTCCGGCGGATCAAGGAGGCTCATCCCGAGCGTCTGTTCGTGGTCTCGGTGATGGGCGAGGGGGAGGAGCTGGCACCCTACGAGGAGGCCGGCTTCGCACTGTTCGAAGACCCCACCCGGGCGGTAGTGGCGATCCAGGCCATGGGGCGGTTCGGCGAAGCCTTCGCCCGGCCGTTGCGCCTGCGCCGGCCTGCCGGCGGGCTACAGTTGCCCGCCTCCACGCCCGGCGAAGCCGAGGCCAAGCGCCTGCTGGCGCGCGCCGGTATCGAGTCCGCCGCCGAGGCGGTGCTGGGCAGTGCCGAAGAGGCGGTTGCCTTCGCCGAGGGCATCGGATACCCGGTGGTGCTGAAGCTCGCCTCGGCGGACATCCAGCACAAGTCGGAAATCGGCGGCGTGCTGCTTGGCGTAAGCGATGCGGACGCGGTACGCGCCGGTTTCCAACTGCTCCTGCGCCGGGCCGCCGAGAAGGCGCCGCAGGCGCGTCTCAATGGCGTCCTGGTGGCGCGCCAACTGCAGGGCGGGGTGGAGTGCTTCATGGGGATCCAGCGCGATCCGCTGTTCGGCCCGGTGGCGCTGTTCGGCCTGGGCGGGATCTTCGTCGAAGTGCTGCAGGACGTGGTGTTCCGCCGCTGCCCGTTCGAGGTCGACGAAGCCGAGGCGATGATCCGTAGCATCAGAGGCGCGCCGCTCCTGTTCGGCGCGCGTGGCCGGCCGCGGGCCGACGTCGCGGCGCTGGCACGGCTGCTGTCGAATCTCTCGCGGTTCGCCTGGGAGGCGGGAGAGCGCTTGCGCTCGGTGGACCTCAACCCGGTCATCGCCTTGCCGGAGGGCCAGGGCGCCTGGGCGGTGGATGCGGTGTTGGAAGTCGAGGAGGTGGCCGATGGCGCTCGATCCTGAGGTGCTCCTGAACTACCCGATCCCCGAAGTACGCCAGCGCTACAGCCGGCGCGACAGCGCCTTCTACGCATTGAGCCTCGGTCTGGGCGGCGACCCGCTGGACGAGCGCCAACTGGCCTACGTCGATCCGTGCCGCGATCTCCAGGCATTGCCGTGCATGGCCCTGGTGCTCGGTCATCCGGGCTTCTGGCTGGGCAATCCGGCGACTGGCGTGGACGCGCTGCGCCTGGTTCACGGCGAGCAGCGCCTGGAGTGGCGGCGGCCGTTGCCGGCGGAAGGCGAGGTGATCGGCCGGACCCGGGTCACCGGTCTGGTAGACAAGGGCGCCGACAAGGGCGCGCTGCTCTACAGCGAGAAGGTGCTCAGCGACGCGCTCAGCGGCGAGGTGCTGGCTGTCGCCCGCAGCACCACCTTCCTTCGCGGCGACGGCGGCTTCGGTGGTTCCCGGCAGGTGCCGGAAACGCCGCATCGCTTGCCTGAACGGACACCCGACCTGCGACTCGACCTGCCGACCCGTCCGGAGCAGGCCCTGTACTACCGCCTCAACGGCGACGACAACCCGCTCCACGCGGAGCCCGCGGCAGCGCTGCGGGCCGGCTTCCCGCGGCCGATCCTGCATGGCCTGTGCACCCTCGGCGTGGCATTCCACGCGGTGTTGCGCGGGCTCGCCGACTACCGCGCGGAGCAACTGGGACATCTGCAGGTGCGTTTCTCGGCTCCGGTGTTTCCCGGCGAGACCTTGCGTACCGAGATGTGGAGCGACGGCTCGTTCCGCACTCGCGTCGTCGAGCG
The DNA here is from genome assembly GCF_001815235.1 of Pseudomonas sp. HMSC065H01. Classification (NCBI taxonomy): domain Bacteria; kingdom Pseudomonadati; phylum Pseudomonadota; class Gammaproteobacteria; order Pseudomonadales; family Pseudomonadaceae; genus Pseudomonas; species Pseudomonas sp. HMSC065H01. The sequence continues at coordinate 39,606 of NZ_KV819834.1, forward strand.
CGATGTGGTGGTGCTGGACAACGGCCGGGTAGGTCCGCCGCCAGAGCGGCCGGACTGAAGCGAAGGGCGGCGGCGCGAGGGAACGACCGTCGGGCTGCCGTGAAGATCAACCGAAATCCTGCTTGCGAGAACAAGAATAATGAATGCAACCGCGCTTTCCCCGAACCCGGCGCCGGCCATTTCCCGGCGCACCATGCTGATCGCCTTCGTCTTCTGCTTCCTCGGCCTGCTCGCCGACGGCGTCGACCTGATGTTCCTGGCCTACAGCCTCAACAGCCTGAAGGCCGAATTCGGCCTGAGCAACTTCGAAGCCGGCTCCCTCGGCAGCCTGACTCTCGCCGGCATGGCCGTCGGTGGTATCTATGGCGGCTGGTGCTGCGACCGCTTCGGCCGGGTGCGAGTGGTGACCTGGACCATCGTGCTGTTCTCCATCGGTACCGCGTTGCTGGGGCTGACCCAGAACTACTGGCAGTTCGCGCTGATCCGCTTCGTCGCCTCGCTCGGCCTCGGCTCGCTGTTCGTCGCCTGCAACATCCTGATGTCCGAGTGCGTCGGAACCAGGTACCGCACCACCATCCTCGCCGCCATGCAGGCCGGCTGGACCGTGGGCTACCTGGTGGCGACCCTGCTGGCGGGGCAGATCATCCCCGAGTTCGGCTGGCGCGCCTTGTTCTTCACCGCCGTGGCGCCGGCGCTGGTCTGCCTGGCCCTGCGGCCCTGGGTGCCGGAGTCGCCGTCCTGGCTCGCGGCCCAGGCCGGGCGCCAGCGTCCCGGCGCGGCTCCGCAGAGCCACGCCGAGGCTGGCGGCGCCGGCCCGCTGGGACGGATGCTGGGCGATCCGGAAACGCGCGGCATGTTCCTGCTCTGGAGCCTCACCTCCTGCTTCCTGCTGTTCGGCTACTACGGCACCAACAACTGGATGCCGTCCTACCTGGAGAGCGAGTTGGGGATGAACTTCAAGTCGATGACCGGCTACATGGTCGGCACCTACAGTGCGATGATCCTCGGCAAGGTCGCCGCCGGCGTCTGCGCCGATCTCTTCGGCCGGCGCCTGACCTTCGCCGCCGGGGCCATCGGCAGCGCCGCCTTCATGCCGTTGATCGTGTTCTACCACTCGCCTTCCAACATCCTCTGGATCCTCATCACCTTCGGCTTCATCTATGGCGTTCCGGTCGGGGTGCTGGCCACCTACATGACCGAGAGCTTCTCCACCCGCGTCCGCGGCTCGGCGGTGGGCACCGCCTACAACCTGGGTCGTATCGGCGCGGCGGTGGCGCCCGCCGGCATCGGCCTGCTGGCCACCCACGTGTCGATCGGCGCGGGTTTCCTGGTGATGGGCATCACCTACGTGCTCACCGGGTTGATCCCGGCGCTGTTCATTGCGGACCGGCTCTACGACCCGAACCGCGAGTCCCGCGATGCCGAGAGCGCTTCCCGACGGCAAGCGCCGGGCAGTGCCGGGGATACCGCCGAGCGGCGCGCGGCCAAGGCCTGATCCTGCGGAAGGAGTGCACATCCATGAGTTCTTTTCCACGACAGCCAGCGGCGGAGCAGCGGCCCGCCAGCTTCCAGGAGTTCATCGGCCTCGAGCGCTGGACCGATGCCGACGGGGTGGCGCGGGTGCGCCTGGGGCATCGCCCGGAACTGATGAACTACCTGCAACAGTTCCACGGCGGGGTGTTGATGTCGGTGCTGGACGCCGCCATGGCCCAGGCGATCCGTGCCTGCCTGCCGGACTGCTCGATGGTGACCATCGACATGGCTACCCACTTCATGGGTAGCGCCCGCGGCGAGCTTCGTGCGGTTGGCAGGGTGGTGCGACGGACCCGCACGATCTGCTTCTGCACGGCGGAAATCTGCAACGAGGACGGCGAGGTCATCGCCATGGCCTCGGGCAGCTTCAGGTACCGCGCGGCTAAGCCGTAGCGGAGTTCCGGCGGCGCGGCAGCGGAGCCATCCGTCGCGCGTCCGGACCACGGCCTGCGCGGTCGCTCCGCGCGGACAAGCCGGCGCCTCCCGTGCAGATGACGGACGGGCGGACGGCGTATCGACAGGAGGGCGAACAGATGAGTGAGCAAGACGAGTGGGCCGGCGAGCGCGAGCAGCGTCTGCGGATGATCCGCGACAGCGCGGCTTCGCTGGTGCTACGCGACGGCGACCTGACCCGCGTGCGCCGCGGTCGTTTCACCGGTAGCGGGGTGGACCGCCAGGCCTGGCGCGAGGTCTGCGCCATGGGCTGGCCGGCGCTGCGCCTGGATGAAGCGTTGGGCGGCAGCGGCCTGGGCATGAGCGAATACGCGGCGTTGCTGGAGGCGCTGGGGCGCGGCCTGCTGCCCGAGCCGCTGATCGAGGCCGGGCTGGTGGCGCCGCTGCTGCCGGAAGACGAGCGCGTTGCGTTGCTGGCCGCTGAGCGGCTGGTCCTGCCGGCGGGCATCGCCTACCGCGATGGGCGGCGACGCCCTCGTATGCAGCAAGGGCGGTTGCACGGCGAAGTCGCTCACGTACATCTGGCTGGTGCCGCCGATGCCTGGCTGGTGGCCTGCGAGCAGGGCCTGGCGCTGGTCGAGCGCGATGCCGATGGCGTGGAACTGCTCTGCGAGGCGACCCAGGATGGCGCTCACCTGGCGCGCCTGCGTTTCCGCGATGCGCCGGCACGGTGGTTGTCCGGCGAGGTAACGGAACAGGTTCTGGACGAGGCAGCGCTGGCCTGCGCGGCCTATCTGGTCGGACTGATGGATGGCGCCTTCGAGCGAACCCTGGAGTACCTCAAGGTACGTCGCCAGTTCGGCCGCGAGATCGGTAGTTTCCAGGCGCTGCAGCACCGCATGGTCGACCTGAGGATCCAGATCGAACTGTCGCGCGCCATGGTCGAGCAGGCCGCCGCCGCGATCGATGCCGGGGCGTCGGAAAGCGAGCGCCAGCGGCAGGTTTCCAGCGCACGGGTACGGGCCTCGGAAGCGGCTCTGCTGGTGACCCGCCAGGCCATCCAGTTGCACGGCGGCATCGGCTACACCGACGAGGCGGACATCGGCCTGTTCCTGCGCCGCGCCATGGTACTGCTCAATGCCCACGGCTCGCTGGCGTTCCACAAGGCGCGCTACGCCGCGCTGCTACAGCGGGAGGTGGCCTGATGAGCGGTTTGTTGCAGGAAACGCGCGGCACGGTGCGCCTGTTGCGCTTCGACAACCCGGCCCGGCGCAACGCACTGTCGCCGGCGCTGCGCATGGAATTGCTGCGGGCCCTGGAGGCGGCCGAATGCGACCCATCGATCCGCAGCGTGCTGCTGACCGGTGGCGAAGAGGTGTTCTGCGCCGGCGGCGACCTGGGCGACATGCGGGTGACCGAGTTGGCCGCCGGCAGGGCGCGAATGCAGGACAACGCGCGGCTGGTGCGGCAGATGGTGCGCATGGGCAAGCCGCTGATCGCCGCGGTCGAGGGCTGGGCGGTGGGGGCCGGGCTGTCCGTGGCGCTGGCCTGCGACAGCATCGTTTGCGGCGCCGGCGCCCGCTTCGCCGCCGGCTTCGGCAAGGTCGGGCTGCTCGCCGACCTCGGCCAGTTGCATACCTTGCCGGCGCGCATCGGTTGGGGGCGGGCACGGCAGATCCTGATGTTCGGCCAGGTGGTAGAGGCCGAGGAGGCACTGCGCATCGGCCTGGCCGACCGCCTCTGCGCCGCTGGCGGCGCCTTGGCGATGGCGCTGGAGCTGGCCGGGCGGGTGGAGCAGCAGGCGCCGTTGCCCCTGGCGATGACCAAGGCGTTGCTCGCCGAGGGCCTTGACCTATTGCTGGAGCGGGAGGGCGAGTTGCAGAGCCAGTTGTTTCTCAGCGCCGACCACGCCGAGGGCAAGGCGGCCTTTCTCGCCAAGCGTCCCCCCGTATTCAGAGGAAACTGAGATGACCGACTACGACAGTCTCGACGACAACGCCTTTCGCCTGATGGTCCGTGAGTGGATCGCCGCCAACTATCCGCAGCGCATCCGCAATCCGCCCCGTCGCCTGGGGCGCGAGGAAACCCGCGAGTGGTACCTGCTGTTGTCGCGCCAGGGCTGGCTGTGTCCCGGCTGGCCCGGGGAGTACGGCGGCATGGGGCTGAGCGCCGGCAAGCAACTGATCATGATGGAGGAAATGGAGGAGTACGGCTGCGCGCGCCTGCCCGACAGCGGCGTGACCATGCTCGGCCCATTGTTGATCCGCTATGGCGACGAGGCGCAACGGGCGCGCTTCCTGCCGCGCATTCTCAGCGGCGAAGACATCTGGTGCCAGGGCTACAGCGAGCCCAACGCCGGCTCCGACCTGGCCAGCCTGCGCACCGAGGCGCGCCTGGAAAACGGCGAGTGGGTGATCAACGGACAGAAGACCTGGACCACCATGGGCTCTGAGGCCAACTGGATCTTCCTGCTGGTCCGCACCGAGCGCAGCGCCAAGGCGCAGCACGGCATCAGCTTCCTGCTGGTGCCGATGGACAGCCCGGGCATCGAGGTGCGGCCGATCCTCAACCTGGAGCTGCACGGCGAGTTCTGCGAAGTGTTTTTCAACGACGTGCGGGTGCCCTACGACAGCCTGGTCGGCGGAATCAACCAGGGTTGGAGCATGGCCAAGGCGCTGCTCGGTTTCGAGCGGATCTTCCTCGGTTCGCCCAAGCAGTCCACCTTCGCTCTCCAGCGCCTGGAGCGCCTGGCCCGGCACCTGGGACTGTGGCACGACCCTCTGTTCGTGCGCCGCTTCGCCGCGCTGAGCATGGACCTGGACAGCCACAAGGCGCTCTACGAGCGTTTCGCCGAACGCCTGCGGCGTGGGGAGAGCCTCGGCCCGGAGGTATCCATGCTGAAGATCTTCCAGTCCGAACTGTTCCAGCGCATCAGCGAGCTGGGCCTGGAGGTCGCCGGGGAGGACTCGGCCCTGCTGCAGCCCTTCGCCGAAGACCCCGAGCTGCATCCGGCGGGGATCTTCATCCAGTCGCGGCCGACCACCATCTACGGCGGCAGCAACGAAATCCAGCGCAACATCCTGGCCAAGAGCGTCCTCGGCCTGCCGGGCTGAGCGCAACCGAACGACATCCACGGGACGAAGAGGATTACCCATGAGCAGCAGACTCAATGAAGGCAAGGTCGCGATCGTTACCGGCGCGGGCGGCGGCATCGGCCGCGAGATCGCCCTGGCCCTGGCCGATTCCGGGGCACGGGTGGTGATCAACGATATCGGCGTATCGCTACAGGGCGAGGGCGGGTCGGCCTCGCCGGCCGAAGAGACCCTTGGCCTGATCCGCCAGCGAGGCGGCGAAGGTCTGATCAACACCGACAGCGTCGCCGACTGGGACAGCGCGCGGCGTATCGTCGAATGCGCCATGGACGGTTTCGGGCGTCTGGATATCGTGGTGAACAACGCTGGCATCCTGCGCGATGCGATCTTCCACAAGATGAGCGCCGACGACTGGCTGTCGGTGATCAATGTCCATCTCAACGGCAGCTTCTTCGTCAGCCGGGCCGCCGCCGAACGCTTCCGTACCCAGCAGGCCGGCGCCTTCGTACACATGACCAGCACTTCCGGGCTGATCGGCAACTTCGGCCAGGCCAATTATTCCGCGGCCAAGCTGGGCATCGTCGCCTTGAGCAAATCCATCGCCCTCGACATGCAGCGCTACAACGTGCGTTCGAATTGCATCGCGCCGTTCGCCTGGAGCCGGATGACCGACTCGATCCCGGCCGCAACCCCGGAGCAGAAGGCCCGCGTCGACAAGCTGCAGCGCATGACCCCCGAGAAGAACGCGCCGCTGGCCGTCTACCTGGCGTCCGGCGCCGCCCGCGAGGTCACCGGCCAGGTGTTCGCCGCGCGTCACCACGAACTCTTCCTGATGAGCCAGAGCCGGCCGCTGCGCAGTGTGCATAGCGAGCACGGCTGGACCCCGCAGAGCATCGCCGAGCACGGCATGCCGGCGTTGCGCGGCAGCTTCATGGACCTGGCGCGCAGCCCGGACGTGTTCTCCTGGGACCCGATCTGACCGAGGAGGCAATCCATGGGCGTGTTCAGGACCCGTTTCACCGAGACCTTCGGCGTCGAACACCCGATCATGCAGGGCGGCATGCAGTGGGTCGGCCGTGCCGAGATGGCTGCGGCGGTGGCCAACGCCGGTGGCCTGGCGACGCTGTCGGCGTTGACCCAGCCGAGCCCGGAGGCACTGGCTGCGGAGATTGCCCGCTGCCGCGAGCTGACCGATCGGCCGTTCGGGGTCAACCTGACCTTGCTGCCGACGCAGAAGCCGGTGCCCTATGCCGAATATCGCGCAGCCATCATCGAGACGGGAATCCGCGTCGTCGAAACCGCCGGCAACGACCCCGGCGAGCACATCGCCGAATTCCGTCGACACGGCGTCAAGGTGATCCACAAGTGCACCGCCGTGCGCCATGCGCTCAAGGCCGAGCGACTGGGCGTGGACGCCGTCTCCATCGACGGCTTCGAGTGTGCCGGCCACCCGGGCGAGGACGACATCCCCGGCCTGGTGTTGCTGCCGGCCGCGGCCAACCGGCTACGCGTGCCGATCATCGCCTCCGGCGGTTTCGCCGATGGACGTGGCCTGGTCGCGGCGCTGGCGCTGGGCGCCGACGCGATCAACATGGGCACGCGCTTCCTGGCCACTCGCGAATGTCCGATACACCCTGCGGTGAAGGCGGCGATCCGTGCGGCCGACGAGCGTTCCACCGACCTGATCATGCGTTCCCTGCGCAATACCGCGCGGGTGGCGCGCAACGCGATCAGCCAGGAAGTACTGGCGATCGAGGCACGCGGCGGCGGCGGCTACGCCGATATCGCCGCGCTGGTCAGCGGCCAGCGCGGTCGCCAGGTGTACCAGCAGGGCGATGCCGACCTGGGGATCTGGTCGGCCGGCATGGTCCAGGGCCTGATCGACGACGAACCGGCCTGCGCCGAGTTGCTCAGGGACATCGTCGAGCAGGCGCGCCAACTGGTGCGTCAACGCCTGGAGGGCATGCTCGCCGGGGTCTGATCCGCTCCGCCACGGCGGTCGCGGCAGGGAGTGGTCGCGGCGCCGTGTCTATCCACTGACGACGAAGAGACAACAACAATGAAAATTCTTCCCGTTCCGATGCTGGCCGCGGGGCTGGCGTTGCTGCCGTCGTTCGCCCAGGCGGAGTTTTTCGCCGACGGCAAGGCCGGCCTCGAACTGCGCAATTTCTATTTCAATCGCGACTATCGCCAGCCCGGCGCCAGCCAGTCCTATTCGGAGGAGTGGGCGCAGGGTTTCCTGTTGCGCTACGAGTCCGGCTACACCGAGGGGCTCTTCGGCCTGGGCGTCGATGCGCTGGGCCTGCTGGGCGTCAGGCTGGACTCCTCGCCAGAGCGATCCGGTAGTGGTCTGTTGCCGTATTCGACGAGCGACCGGCGCGCCGCCCACGACTATTCCAGCCTGGGCCTGACCGCCAAGCTACGGGTCTCGCACAGTACGCTGAAGATCGGCAGCCTGATGCCCAGGCTGCCGGTGGTGCAGTTCAACGACACGCGCCTGCACCCGCAAACCTTCCAGGGTGGACTGCTGGAAGTGAACGAGATCGACGGGCTGGCGCTGCAGTTTGGCCAGTTGCGCCAGGTCAAGCAGCGCGACTCGACCAACGCCGAAGACCTCGGCATCACCCGCGGCAACAAGCGCAACGTACTGGCGGGCCGGCACCCCGGCAGCGACCGCTTCGACTTCGCCGGCGGTACCTACCGCTGGAGCGAGCGACTGAGCAGCAGCTACCACTACGCCAACCTGGAGGATTTCTACCGCCAGCATTATCTCGGCGTGCAGCACCTCTTGCCGCTCACCGATGACCAGTCGCTGAAGTCCGACATCCGCTGGGCGCGTTCCACCGACGAGGGCGGCAGCCGCGTCGACAATCGCGCGCTGAATGCGCTGTTCACCTATCGCCTGGGTGGCCACGCCTTCGGCCTCGGCTACCAGCGCATGTCCGGCGACAGCGGCTTCGCCTACCTGGCCGGGACCGATCCGTATCTGGTCAACTTCGTGCAGATCGGCGATTTCGCCAACAAGGACGAGCGCTCCTGGCAGTTGCGCTACGACTACGACTTCGCCGCCATCGGCCTGCCCGGCCTGACATTCATGAGCCGCTACCTGCGTGGCGAACACATCGACCTTCTGGACGGCGGTGGGCGCGGCAAGGAATGGGAGCGGGACACCGATATCGCCTACCTGGTGCAATCGGGGCCGCTGAAGAACCTGGGGATCAAGTTGCGCAACGGCACCTTCCGCAGCGATTTCGGCAACGACATCGACGAGACCCGGCTGATCGTCAGCTACGCGTTGCCGCTGTGGTGAAGCGGACTTGAGTTTCCCGATGTTTCCGCGCCATTGACCCTGTAGTGGCTACAGCCTTTTCACTGGAAGCCGTCAGATCCAGACGAGAGGGTTGTGCCATGGGGTTCTTCGAACGGTTGTTGATGGGTGGGCGTCATCATGGACAGGGCGGTGGTCATCACGGCGGCGGTCATCACCGCGGTCAGGGCGGCTATCCGCCGGCGCCAGTCGCGGCGGGAATGGCCTGTCGCGCCTGCCGCACCGCGAATGCGGCGACGGCACGATTCTGCCAGGGCTGCGGCGGCGCCCTGGCGCCGCTGCGCTGTATCGCCTGCAGCGCCGATCTCGCGGCGGGCGCGAAGTTCTGCGGCGCCTGCGGTGCGCCGCAGCAGTAGCCTCAGTCGACGGCGAGGATTTCCACCGCAAGGGGGGAGTCCTTCGCCCCGGTCTCGTCGCCCGGGTGCCTGCCGATCAGGCTCTGGCCCAGTGGCGAGCGAGGCGTGATGACCAACACCTCGCGACCTTCGCAATCGATCTTCAGCCCGGCCGCCTCGGGGCCGAGGAACACTGTTCGCCGGCTGCCGTCGGCGTTCAGCAGGGTGACCAGCGCGGTGAGCTGGATGCCCTGTTCCTCGTCGAAATCGCGCAGCACCAGGTTGCGGTACAGGCCCAGCGCCTGGCGGATCTCCTCGACCCGGCGCGACTGCCCGGCGGCCAGGTAGGCCGCTTCCAGGCCGAGGGTGTCGTACTTGTTCTCGGCGACGTTCTCTTCGTGGGTTGCCGTCTCATGGGCGGTCTGCGCGGCGCGGACGGCGACTTCCAGGTCCGCGGCGAGCTTTTCCGTGATCAGGCGCAACAGCTTTTTCTTGTCCATGTCGGGTAGGCGGGGGCTGGCCGGCGAAGGCGTGCATGGTACGGGAAAGACGGCGGATCGCGACAGCTCGGAGCCAGTATGAAAACTCGGAATGACGTGGCGAATAAAGGTCGTTTGTCGCTACCGGGCAAACCGACTAAAACGAGCGGAAACGAACAGCCAGGAGAACCTCACATGATCGACGGATTGCTGCGCAGTCTCGGCCTCGACCCCAATGCTTTTCGCGATGGCGAGCTTGCCGTGCATACCCCCATCGACGGCAGTCGCCTGGCTGCGGTGCGACTGGAGGGGCGCGCCGCCGTTGCCGCCAAGGTCGAGCGCGCCGAACAGGCGTTCCGCGCCTGGCGCCAGGTGCCGGCGCCGCGCCGTGGTGAACTGGTGCGGCTGTTCGGCGAGGAATTGCGTCGGCACAAGGCCGAACTCGGCGAACTGGTGTCCTGGGAGGCGGGCAAGATCACCCAGGAAGGCCTCGGCGAAGTCCAGGAAATGATCGATATCTGCGACTTCGCGGTGGGCCTCTCGCGCCAGTTGTACGGTCTTACCATCGCATCCGAGCGTCCCGGCCACCACATGCGCGAGACCTGGCACCCGCTGGGCGTGGTAGGCGTGATCAGCGCGTTCAACTTCCCAGTCGCGGTGTGGTCGTGGAATACCGCGCTGGCGCTGGTCTGCGGTAATTCCGTGGTCTGGAAGCCTTCGGAGAAGACCCCCCTCACCGCACTGGCCTGCCAGGCACTGTTCGAGCGTGCCGCGCGGGCCTTCGGCGGCGATGCGCCGGCGCACCTGAGCCAATTGCTGATCGGCGACCGCGAGGCCGGCGAAGCGCTGGTGGACGACCGTCGCGTCGCCCTGGTCAGCGCCACCGGCAGCACTCGCATGGGGCGCGAAGTGGCGCCGCGGGTGGCGGCGCGTTTCGCTCGCTGCATCCTCGAACTGGGCGGCAACAACGCGATGATCCTGGCGCCAAGCGCCGACCTCGACCTGGCGGTGCGCGGCATCCTGTTCGGCGCGGTGGGCACCGCCGGGCAGCGCTGCACCACCTTGCGCCGGTTGATTGCCCATGAGTCGGTGAAGGACGAGATAGTCGAGCGCCTCAAGGCAGCCTATTCCAGGGTCCGTATCGGTCATCCGCTGGAGGGCAACCTGGTCGGGCCGCTGATCGACGAACGCAGCTACCTGGCCATGCAGGACGCCCTGGCGCGAGCCCGCGAGCAGGGGGGGCGGGTGTTCGGCGGCGAGCGGCAATTGCAGGAGCGCTATCCGGATGCCTACTACGTGTCGCCGGCCATCGTCGAGATGCCGGGACAGACCGAAGTGGTGCGCACGGAGACCTTCGCACCGATCCTGTACGTGGTCGGCTACCGCGATTTCGACGAGGCCCTGCGCCTGAACAACGAGGTTCCCCAGGGACTGTCGTCGTGCATCTTCACCACCGACCTGCGCGAGGCGGAACTGTTCCAGGGCGCGGCGGGCAGTGACTGCGGGATCGCCAACGTCAACATCGGCACCAGCGGGGCGGAAATCGGCGGGGCGTTCGGCGGCGAGAAAGAGACCGGCGGCGGCCGCGAGTCCGGCTCGGACGCCTGGAAGGCCTACATGCGACGGCAGACCAACACCGTCAACTATTCCCGCGAGCTGCCGCTGGCACAGGGCATCACCTTCGATTGAACGGGGCGCGGCGGGCTCCCGCCGCATGGCAATGAGGCTGGCAGCGGAGTCGCGCATGGGCGGTTTGCAGCAACGGTGTCTGTGGGAAGTGGTTACGCCTCGCCTGTCCGGAGCGGCGAGCCTGAACGGCGAGCAGCGCGCCGACGTATGTGTGATCGGCGCCGGTTTCACCGGGCTTTCGGCGGCGCTCCACCTGCTGGAGGCCGGCCGTTCGGTGTGCGTGCTGGAAGCGTACGAGGTCGGCCACGGCGGGTCGGGACGTAATGTCGGATTGATCAACGCCGGCACCTGGATTCCCCCGGACGAGGTGGTCGCCACCCTCGGCGCCGAGCAGGGAGAAAAGCTCAACGCCGTGCTGGGGCGGGCGCCGGCGCTGGTGATGGAGACCATCGAACGCCTCGGCATCGATTGCCAGTTGCGCCGCGAGGGCACCCTGCACATGTCGCACAACGCCAGCGGCGTGGCCGATCTGCAACGCCGTCACGCGCAGTGGACGCGCCGCGGCGCTCCGCTGGAGTTGCTGACCGGCGCGGCTTGCCACGAGGCCTGCGGCACCCGGCGAATCAGCGCGGCGTTGCTCGACCGACGCGCCGGCACTCTCAATCCCATGGCCTATTCGCGTGGACTGGCTACCGCCGTCGTACAGCGGGGTGGGCAACTGTACCAGCGCTCGCCGGTGCTCGCCCTGGAGCGGCAGGGCGCGCTGTGGGCGGTGCGCAGCGCCGCGGGGGCGGTACTGGCGGAACAGGTGGTGATCGCCTCCAACGCCTATACCGAGGGCGAGTGGACCAACCTGAGGCGGCACTTCTTTCCCGGCTACTACTACCAGGTGGCTTCGGCGCCGCTGCACGGCGCCGCGGCCGAGCGCATCCTGCCTCACGGCCAGGGTTCCTGGGATACCAGGACGGTGCTCAGCAGCATTCGTCGCGATGCCCAGGGTCGCCTGTTGCTGGGAAGCCTCGGCAATGGCGCGAACAAGCCCGCCTGGTTCCTGCGGCAATGGGCCGATCGAATCCAGAGCCATTACTTTCCCGACCTGGGCCAGGTCAACTGGGAGTACAGCTGGACGGGTTGCATCGCCTTCACCCCCGATCATCTGATGCGCCTGTTCGAGCCTGCGGAAGGCTTGCTGGCGGTGACCGGCTACAACGGACGCGGCGTGACCACCGGTACGGTAGTGGGCAAGGCGTTCGCCGACTACTTGCTGAGCGGCGAGCGAGCGACATTGCCGTTGCCGTTCAGTGACATGAAGCCCGTCCCCGCGGCCAGGCTGCGCAGTTGCGCCTACGAGATGGGTTTTTCTCTCTATCACGCCGGTCAATGCTTGCGCGTGGTTCTCTAGGCTCGACCGAATCAAGGTGTGTTTTCAGCAAAATAATGATAGTTTGTTGTAAACACACATGAGGAGGTCGTCATGAGCGCTCTCATCAAGGAACGTCCCAGCGCCGATGCCGTCCTGGCCAAGGCCGTCCTGGCCGCGCGCGAGCAATTGGGGCTGACGCAGCTCGAACTGGCCGGCATCGTCGGCGTCGATCGCAGCGCCATCAGCCGCTGGAAGACCCAGGGCCTGCGGGTGGACAGCAAGACCGGCGAGCTGGCTCTGCTGCTGGTGCGAGTCTATCGCGCACTGTATGCCCTGTTCGGCGGGCAGCAGGAGGACATGCGCCACTTCCTGCGCACTCCCAACCATCACCTGGCGGGCGAGCCGCTGGCACTGATGGGACAGGTGCAGGGCCTGGTTCATGTGCTGGAATACCTCGATGCGATCCGCGGCAAGGTCTGATACCCGGCGCGCCTGTACGGGGGCCTACGCCTGTCACGGAAAAGGCTGGCAGCCAGAGGCGACAAGCCTGGCTGAATGGAGACTGCGGTGCCGCTACGCTGGCATCCGACACCACAGGAAGCGAGGGGCGGAAGGTGAGCGAGATCTGGCGACAGTGCAAGGGTGAGCGGCATATCCGACCGCTCCAGGGGCGCCTGGTGCGGTTGGTGGAGAGCCAGGAGCAGGTGGCGACCCTGCAATTGGTCGACACCCTGGAAGAACAGGCGTTGCTCGAGGAACTGCTCGAGTCGAGCAAGCCGCCGGTGCCGGCGGATGCCGAGCCATTGCATTACCTGTTGAAGACCCCGTTCCGTTATCCGCCCTTGCGCTGGGGGTCGCGGTTTGGCCGTCGCCACGAGCCAAGCCTGTTCTACGCCGCGCTGAAGCTGGAAACGGCCATGGCCGAAAGCGCGTATTACCGTTGCGTCCTGTGGAGTGGCATGGTGGTGCCGCCACCGAGCGGGAGGATTCTGTCCGAGCACGCTTCGTTCGAGGCGGGCTGGAAGGTGGAGCGGGGAATCCGTCTGCAGGCGCCGCCTTTCTCCGATCACGAGGCTGCGCTGACCGACATCGCCGACTACCGCGCTCCCCAGGAACTGGGAAGTGCCATGCGCAGCGCCGGGGTGCAGGCATTCGAATACCGTTCGGCGCGTTGCCCGGAGCGCGGCTGCAATGTCGCCCTGTTCACGCCCGCGGCCTTCACCGAAAAGCGTCCTCGCAACCTGACGCCCTGGCTGTGCGAAACCACGGCCGGTTACGTGGCCTTCAAGCCGGCGCATGTGCCGGGGTCGCCGAAAATCTTCTCCTGGGAGCTGTTCCTGGTGGACGGAAAGTTGCCGCATCCGGCGTGAGTGGAGGGGGCTCGGTTGCCAGCGATCCGGGGGCACCGTCTGAAGGCCGCCACCTGCCTGTTGGGCAGGGCTGGCCTGCATGCCCCGAGGGAAAGAGCGGCTGAGGATTTCGAACGGCATTGCCCTGCAATGGGGCGGCAAGAGGCTTCGGCGAAAATTTGTGCACAAATGGAAAGCAGCTTGTCAAGGGTTGAGAGCGTTAGGCTCTAAACGCTTGATTTTTCATGTTTGAAACGTAACTTATTGAAAAATAACGATAAAAATAGTTGGTGAAAAAATCGTCAATCTGTCCCATAGCCCCACTCCATCGGGGGTTCGGCAGTTTTTTAGGGGCTTTTCCACTGGGTTATCCACAGGATCTGTGGATTTCCCAAGCGCTTGCTCGACAGCACATCGCACGCTCCAAGGCAAGCCCTGTAGCCGCGACAAAAATGCCGTGGAAGCAGAAATGTCCTGGCGGCGAAGGGCGCAGGGCGATGGCTTCCGTTACGGAAGTATCTGAGATGTCCTGCGCATGGGGTACGCACAGCTCGGAAGCGGAGTGCTCGTTCGGCGCGGCGCTATTCGCTCGACGGTCTTTTCCCAAGAACCTAGAATCCGCTGCACGCGCGCCTGCCAGGCGGGTGTTGCGTCGTTTTCCGCTGGAGTGCCCCATGCCCGTCGATCTACCGAACCTGTTGCTTGGCCTGCTGGCTGCCGCGATTCCCCTGGCCGGCCTGGCATGGCAGCTACAGAGAAGGGCCAGCCTGGCGGAGCGCGAGATAGCCTTGCTCGGCGAGCGACTGGCGACCGCGCAACTGGCCCAGGACGGGCTGAATGCGCAGTTGGAGACCAGCAGGGAGGCTTACCAGCAACTCGGCGAGCGCCATGCCAGGCTCGCCGGTGAGGTCGCCGCGCTGCGTCGGGAAGCCGAGTTGATGGGGGAGGAGCGGCAACGGGCGTCCCAGGCGGAGGCACGTTGGGCCAGCGAGCGCCAGGGCCGGGAAGAGGAATTGCGTCGCCTGGCTTCCGAACGGGCTGCGCTGGCTGCGGAACTGCGCGAGCAGCAGGAAAGCCACCAGCAGCGCCTGACCGACCTGCAGTCGGCCCGCGACGAGTTGCGGGCACAGTTCGCCGAACTGGCGGGAAAGATCTTCGACGAGCGCGAACAGCGTTTCGCCGAGACCAGCCAGCAGCGCCTGGGGCAGATGCTCGATCCACTGAAGGAGCGCATCCAGGCGTTCGAGAAGCGGGTGGAGGAAAGCTACCAGCAGGAAGCGCGCGAGCGTTTCTCCCTGAGCAAGGAACTGGAGCGTCTGCAGCAGCTCAACCTGCGCCTGGGCGAGGAAGCGACCAACCTGACCCGCGCGCTCAAGGGCCAGAAGACCCAGGGCAACTGGGGCGAACTGGTGCTGGAGCGGGTGCTCGAGCATGCAGGCCTGGAAAAAGGCCGGGAATACGAGACCCAGGTCAGCCTGAAGGGTGCCGAGGGCGAACGCTTCCAGCCGGACGTGCTGATCCGCCTGCCCGGCGACAAGCAGGTGGTGGTGGATGCCAAGGTCAGTCTCACGGCCTACCAGCAGTACATCGCCGCTGACGACGATCTGCTGCGCCAGCAGGCGCTGAAGCAGCACGTAACGTCGTTGCGCAACCATGTGAAAGGCCTCTCCGGCAAGGACTATCGACGCCTGGAAGGATTGCACAGCCTCGACTTCGTCCTGCTGTTCATGCCGATCGAGGCGGCTTTCTCGACGGCCCTGCAGGCCGAGCCGAACCTGTTCCAGGACGCCTTCGCGCAGAATATCGTGATCGTCAGCCCGACCACCCTGCTGGCCACCCTGCGGGTAATCGACAGCCTCTGGCGCCAGGAGCGGCAGAACCAGAATGCGCGGGAAATCGCCGAACGTGCCGGTTCGCTGTATGACAAGTTCGTGCTCTTCGTCCAGGACCTCGATGAGGTCGGTTCGCGCCTGCAGCAACTGGACAAGGCCTATGCCGCGGCGCGCAACAAGCTCACCGAGGGACGTGGCAACCTGATCAGTCGCAGCGAGCAACTCAAGCTGCTCGGTGCCCGCGCCAGCAAGAGCCTGCCGACGGACTGGCTGGACCGGGCGCTGGTGGCGCCCGTGGAAGAGGCCGGAGAGGAGTGAGATCGGTTCGATCCCGTGCCCGGGCTTTCGAGAAAACGGAGGCTTTCCGGGAGGGGGATAAAAGAAGGGCGTCCGGAAGGACGCCCTGAAGATGATCATGGAGTAAGTCGGCTGTTCAGAGCCACGGCGCGGAGGAAAGTTCCGCGCCGTCCGTTCAGCGAGCGGGAGTGAGCGTCAGCCGCTTGTTGCCGTAAACGCGATCGAGGTTCTGTGGCTGGAACGGGAAGCTGACGTAGCGCCCCTTGAGCCAGGCGTCGATACCGTCGGCGTAGTGCGGGCTGGCCGGATTGCCGGATTGGCCGCTGCTGTTCACGCCGATCATCGGTTCGCTCTGGCCGAAGTCGACGATCAGCCGCATCGCCGGGATCAGCCAAGTGTCGAAGTCCTGGCCCCAGCCGTAGGCCGATACGTCCAGCGTGGTGTGGTCGCCGCCGGCCGGATAGGGCCCGCGATCGAGATAGCCCTTGATCGCGCCGAGTCCGGCGCGCTCGCCGGCCCCCAGGTAGGGGGCCATTTTCGAGCTGTCGCTCTGCCATTCGTAGGTGTGCAGCTTGCCCCATTGCCAGGCCTTGCGCTCGCTCCCCAGTCGCTGTTCGCAGAACTCCACGGCGGCGGCGAGGCTGCGCGCGAGGATTGCCGGCTTGTCCTCCTTCTGCGGAGTGCGGGTATCGTCCCAGAACGGACTGTCGTCGCGCCCGAGCAGGTGGTCGGCTTGCGCCGAGTAGGAGAGGTTGGCGGTCTCGACGAAGGCTTTCCAGGCAGGGCCGTCCTCCGGTCCTAGCTCGTCGAGGAATATCTGCCTGGCGCTCTCGTGGAGGAAGGCGCCGTACAGCGCGGCGTCGCTGGAGCTGGCTGTCAGCTTGCCGTCGAACGCCATCAGCCGGTCGTAGGCCTCCCGCGCCCGGCTGCGTTGCGCCTCCGGCAAGGCGTCGATGGCCTGGCGCAGCGGCAGCGCCATGCCGGGATTGTCGAACATGGCTTGCAGCTTGGCGACGAACAGCGAGGTCTGGTCGTACTGCATGCGGATCATGCTCTGGGTGTCGTGGCTCTTGCTGGCACCGGCGAGCTGGGCGATGCGCTCGGCGCGCTCCGGGTAGTACCAGGAGTTGGACAACTGGGCGCCGTAGCCGGGTTGCACGGTGCGGTGGTTGGCGGTACCCAGCCAGCCCTGCTGCGGGTCCTGGTCGGAGGGGTGGAGGATCGGGTCGGCATAGCCATCCCAGTCGTAGCGGCCGTCCCAGCCAGGGGAGGGCAGCAGGCCGCGACCCTCCTTGCGGTTCGGATAGCGTCCGGTGACCTGCCAGCCGATGTGCTTTTCGTCGGCGAACACGATGTTCAGCGGCATCGCGCGAATCTCGCGGGTGGCGTCGAAGGCCTGCTCGATGGTCTTGGCCCGCGACAGGTCGAAGAAGCCGTCCAGGGTCTTGTCGGCTTCCTGCTGGATGCTCCGGTAGGCCAGTCCGTAGCCGCTCTTCAGCGGCAGCGGCTGGAGGATGTTCTTGCGCTCGCCCAGGGCGCTGTTGAGCAGCGGGCCATGGCGGGTTTCGTGGATGACCTCGCGGATCGGCCGCTGGCCCTTGATGAAGAAGGTTTCCTGGCGTTCGCGGGTTGGCTGCCACTTGCCGTCGGCCAGGTAATAGAGCCGGTTGCCCTGGCGTCGCAACTGTTCCAGGTAGAGATCCTGATTGTCGCCCAGGACCATGGTCATGCCCCAGGCCAGCTTGCCGTTGAAGCCCGCCACCACGCCCGGCAGACCGGCAATGGAAACGCCCGCGGCCTGGTACTTGGGCGAGCGGATCTGCACGTAGTTCCACACCGACGGCATGCTCAGCGGCAGGTGGGTGTCGTTGGCCATCAGGCTCTTGCCGCTGCGGCTGCGTTGCGGCGCGATAGCCCAGTTGTTCGAGGCGGCGACCCCGAGCATGCTCAGCGCTGCGACCTGCCGCGCCGCGCCCTCGACGCCCGCGAGGCCGGGAACCTGCCCGTCCAGGCGCAGGCCCTTGAGCTTTTCCGCCTCGTCGAACGGCAGGTTTTCGTCGGGATAGGTCGGCGTCAGCCAGGCCAGCTTGTCGCTGCCGACCTTCTGCGCGAGCGTCAGCGAGGCGATTTCTTCCTGCAGGTTCACCGCCAGGCCGAAGTTGAGCAGGGCGAAGACCAGCGCCGAGTCCTCGGGCTTCCAGTATTCCGGACGGTAGCCGGACTGGGCCAGGTCCATCGGCAGCTTGTCGCGATAGCGATACAGGTAGGCGTTGACCCCGCGCGCGTAGACCTCGAAGAAGCGTTGCAGGCGCGGCGAGGCGTTCCTGTACTGGATCTCCGCAGCCTGGCGCAGGTTCACGGTACGCATGAAACGGTCGATCTCCAGCGCGCCGGGGCCGACCATCTCGGCCAGCCGTCCCTGGGCCAGCAGGCGCAGGCTGACCATCTGGCTCAGGCGGTCGGAGGCGTGTACGTAGCCCAGGGCGAACAGCGCGTCATGGAAGGTGCCGGTTTCGATCAGTGGCATGCCCAGCGCGTTGCGCCGGATCGATACGTTTTGCGCCAGGCCCTTGATCGGTTGTACGCCGGAGGTCGGCGGCAGGCTGTCGGCGTAGCGATCGTCGAGCCAGGACTGGCAACCGGCCAGGCCCAGGAGGGTGCCGAAGGCCGCGGCGGCGCCGCAACGGGGAAGAAAACGCATGAAGGCTGGCGAGGCCATGGGGTGGGGGCTCCTGCGGGAGTGGTCGCGTCGAGAGGCGCTACGTTAGTGAGGAGCGCAGGGCTGCGCAAGCTCCGCCTGCGGTCGTCCGCGAGGACGTCCGCAGGCCGGCTCGGGACTCGCTACTTCGGCGGATTGATGCGCTCCACCAAAGCATAGGCGCGTTGCGTCGCCGGACGCTGGCGAATGCTCTCGAACCAGCGCTGCAGGTGCGGGAAGTCGGCGAGATCCTGCTCCTGCCACTGGTGCGGGACGATCCACGGATAGATGGCCATGTCGGCGATGCTGTAGTCGTCGCCGGCGACGAAGGCGCGGTCCGCCAGGCGCTGGTCGAGAACGCCGTACAGGCGCGCGGTTTCCTTGACGTACCGGTCGATGGCGTAGGGAATCTTCTCCGGGGCGAAGCGGTTGAAATGGTGGTTCTGCCCGGCCATCGGCCCCAGCCCGCCCATCTGCCAGAACAGCCACTGCAGGGTTTCCTGGCGCGCGCGCAGGTCCTTGGCGAGGAAGCGTCCGGTCTTTTCCGCGAGATAGAGCAGGATGGCGCCGGACTCGAACAGCGACAGGGGAGCGCCGCCGTCGGCCGGTTGGCGATCGACGATGGCGGGAATCTTGTTGTTCGGCGACACCTTCAGGAAATCCGCCTGGAACTGGTCGCCCTGGCTGATGTTGATCGGATGGATGGCGTAGGGCAGGCCGGTTTCTTCCAGGAAAAGAGTAATCTTGTGGCCGTTCGGGGTGGTCCAGTAGTACAGGTCGATCATCGGTGCGTCTCCGGCTCGTCGATGGGCTACGAACGGAAGACTCTACGCCAGGAACCTAGGTTCGATGCAAACCGCTGTCGCGCATGACGCCCCGGCGGGGCTGGTGGCGCGCCAACGAAAAGGCCCGCTGCTCAGCGGGCCTTCGGATGCCGGCGCGTGCGAAGGGTCAGGCGCCGTGGCACTTCTTGAATTTCTTCTCGCTGCCGCAGGGGCAGGGATCGTTGCGGCCTACGGCCTTGAGCGGATTGCGCACCGGCTCGTGGCTGTGGTTGCAGTGCGGACCATGGACATGACCATGGCCATGATCGTGATGATGATCGTGGTCGTGGTTGCAGTTCGGGCCGTGTACGTGGGGTTCCTGACTCATGGTGGACCTATTCTGGGATGAAATCGCCGGGAATTATCTCGCCATTTCGTCTCAGGTGCACGCTGCGGCCGAACATCAGTCCGGTCTTCACTTCGCCCTGCAGGCGGTAGCGGATCGGCTCCTCGGGACGCTCAAGGAGCTTGACGATGTATTTCATGTGGCGCCAGAGATTGGTTCGCACCGGCACGTCGAATACCTCGTGGCCGTGGGCGGGAACCGTGAACCACTGGCCGGACTCGCCTTCTGCGAGCTGGATGTCGTTCAGTTGCACGGTGTACTGCAGGCCGCGTACCGGCAGGCTGAAATCGTTGGGGTTGTCGATGCGGAAGCGCATCACGAACTCCTGTTCCAGCAAGCGTGCCTTGACCACTTCCACCTTCAGCAGCTTGACGTCGGGGTCTTCGAAGCTGCCGGTCATCCAGCTGCAGCCCGAGAGATGGGAGAGAACTCCCCACGCCATTATTAGGCTGATAATTCTTATCATTTGCGCCTGGTAATTCATGCTATTCCCCCCGAGACGCCCCAGTTTAACAAGCAGTGATTGTGCTGCAACTTATTGTTGTATAGAGGAAAGATGTTTCAGGTACAGGCCTGTGTCCATATGTTTCCCATAGCGCAGTCGGGGGAGCATGGAGAAGCGCGTACGCCCGTGCAAGTCTTCCCGTCGGCTGGCGTGACCGGCTCGGCTAACCTGAACGGACCCGCCGGCCGATTTGCCGGACCCAGTCACTCCACGCGTGGCTGTCGATGGGTACAATCGCTCGACGAAACGCCAGGGCCGCCATGCCGAGCGGCCCTTCACTCGGAGAGATGCCAATGAGCCGCTTTGAAATCGCCTTTTCCGGCCAGTTGGTCGCCGGCGCCCGTCCCGAGGTGGTCAAGGCCAACCTGGCCAAGCTGTTCCAGGCCGACGCGCAGCGTATCGAACTGCTGTTCTCCGGCCGCCGGGTGGTGATCAAGAACAACCTCGATGCCGCCTCCGCGGAAAAATACCGCAGCGTGCTGGAGCGAGCGGGAGCGATCGCCGTGGTCGCCGAGATGGAGGTCGAGGAGGTGGTCATGGCGCCGCCGCCTGCGCAGACGACTCCCGTGGAGGCCCCGCAGACCCGCGCCGCTACTGGTACCAGCGCGCCCGCCGGACGCTTGCAGGTAGCGCCGCGGGACGGCTACATGGCGGCGTTCGCCGAGGTCGATGCGCCGGATTTCGGCCTGGCTCCGGTAGGCGCCGACCTACAGGACGCCAAGGCCGAAGCCGAGGCGCCGAAACTCGACCTGAGCCGCTTCAGCGTCGCCCCGGTCGGTAGCGACATGGGCCAGGCACGCTCCGAGCCAGCGGCTCCGGCTCCGGACACCAGCCACCTGCGCCTGCAGGACTGAGGCGGGCAGCGGCCTGCGACAAGCCAGGGCGTGGGGCGGATAACCGCGTCGCGAGGCCGTGGCATCGGGGACAGGCGAGGGGTTGGAGGAACGCGTCGGCCAGGGGGCAGGCGCTTGCTTCAGTGGTCGAAATCGTCCTGGTAGACGAACTTGGGCATTTCCCAGTGGAAGCGGATGGCCAGCAGGCGGAACAGGAAGCCGCTGAACAGGGTGATCAGCATCGCCTGCTCGGAAGGCAGTTCCAGCTCCACGCAGATCAGGTAGCACCAGGCGCTGGCGAAGGACACGCTGGCATAGAGTTCGCGGCGGAATATCAAGGGTACGTCGTTGCACAGGATGTCGCGGAGAATGCCGCCGAACACCCCGGTGATCACCCCGCTGATCGCCGCGATCAGCAGGCTGTGGCCCATTTCCAGGCTGACCTGGCAGCCGATCAGGGTGAAGGCCACCAGGCCAACCGCGTCGAGTACCAGGAACAGCGAGCGCAGGTGGCGCATCAGCGGCGCGATGAACACTGTCACCAGCGCGGCGACTGCGGTCAGCGCCAGGTATTCCGGGTGACGGACCCAGGTCAGCGGGTAATGGCCCAGCAGCATGTCGCGTACCGAGCCGCCGCCCAGGGCGGTGACGCAGGCGATCAGCACCACGCCGAACAGGTCCATGCTGCGCCGGCCGGCCGACAGCGCGCCGGTCATGGCTTCGGCGGTGATGGCGATGATGTAGAGCACGGTCAGCAGCATGGGGATGGGGCCCGGATGAAAAGGCTGCGCATTCTACCCGAGCGCTCGTCAACGCCCAAACCGCGCAGCCTGGCGCAGCATCTCAGGCGTGCATGCGCAACCAGAAGCGTTCCTGGCAGGCGTTGACGAAGTGCTTGTAGCGTGGGCTGATTTCCTGCCCGGCGGAATCCAGCACTTCGTAGCCGATCCAGCATTCCTCGCAGGCCCCGCTGCTCGGCAGGAGGTCGCGCTCGCAGTGCTGGCGCAGGCGCACGCCGTTGTCGAAACGGTAGAGCGCTTCGCAGCTGTGGATCTCGACGCCGTCCTCGCAGCGCTGTTGCTCTTCGACCTGCGCATCGCTTATCGAGACCGGCGAGGGCAGGGCATGGATGGCGCGGATATAGCTGGCGAGCGAATGCATCAGGTGATCCACGGACCGCAGCATTTCTTCAGCTTGCCGCCGGCGCCGCAGGGGCAGGGATCGTTGCGGCCGAGTTTCAGGGCCACGGTCGGATCGAGGAAGTACCAGCGACCGTTGCGCTGGACGAAGCCGGAACATTCGCGATGGGCATGTTCCCCGTCGGCGTCGTGCCAGCGCGCGACGAAGGTGACTCGCGCATGCTCCGGCTGGCCGCCGAGCACCTCGTGGTTTTCCACCTCCAGACCGAGCCAGGTGCTGCCGTGGCTCCAGGCGCGGATGCCGTCGAGATCGAGGCCGGCCTGTTGCGCCGGCAGCGTGGTGTCGCGCAGATAGTCCACCAGTCCGAGGGCGTAGGCGCTGTAGCGCGAGCGCATCAGGGCTTCCGCGGTAGGCGCGGGATGTCCCTGGTGATAGCGGCCGCAGCAATCGTCGAGCGGGGCGCCGCTGCCGCAGGGGCAGGAGGGTTGGGTCATGGTTACCACCAGTACTTGCCGAAGTTTTCCGGGTTGGCCCAGAACTTGGCGTTCAGCCAATCGGGGACCTGCTTGTATTCGTACAGGTCGTAGGTGTACAGGGTCAGCGTCTGGCCTTCGCGCTGGAAGCGTTCGCTGTTCTGCATGGCGAGGGCGAAGAAGTCGGTTTCCTGCCAGTCGCTGGCCTCGAGGTCGACCAGTACGGCGACCCGGCTGGCGTTCAGGTTGCGCACGCCCGCGAGCAACTGCAGACCGGTGCGCTGCGGCAGGTGTTCCAGGCAATCGACGAACAGCGCCAGGTCGAAGCGCTGGCCGGCCAGTTCGGCGGGCAATGCCGCCGCCGGGCTGTGCGCCAGTTGGCACTGGGGATGGTTGTGGATGAAGGCCTCCACCGCCGGCAGCCGGCTGGCGCCGACCAGCAGCAAGCGCTTCGGCGCGTAGCGGGCGAGCAACGCGGCCAGGGCCTGCTGCGGGGTGCGGGGAGAAATCGGTTCGCTCATGGGAAAACACTCTCCTGGGATTCGCCAAGACTAGCCTGAAGCGCCTGCATGGCCTAGTGCTGGCGCTTTTTTCGGCTGGGGTCTTTACTCCCTATTTGTCGGTTACAACCGATCCACGAGGAGAGTTCCAATGAGCATCACGAGGACCGCTTTACCCCTGATTCTGGTCAGCGGCTTGCTGACCGGTTGCGCAGGGTTGCAGAAAAGCGACTGGCCGACCTGTGCGGCGGTCGGTGGTGTTACCGGCGCCGGCCTGGGCGCGATCGAAAGCAGCAGCTGGGCCGGCTGGGGCGCCCTGATCGGCGGTGGCGTCGGTGCCGCCTATTGCTGGGTGCACGGTGCCGGCGAACAGGTCGCGCCGCCGCCTCCGCAGCCGGTCGAGGAAGTCGCGCCGCCGCCTCCCGTCGTCAAGGAAGAAACCATTGTCGTGCGCGACCTGCACTTCGCCTTCGATTCGTCGAAGGTGGACGCCGCCGACAGCGAGAAGCTCAACGGCATCGCCGAACGCCTGAAAGGCGAGGCGGCCAGTACGCGCCTGAGTATCACCGGGCATACCGACAGCGTCGGTTCCGATGCCTACAACCAGAAGCTGTCGGAACGGCGCGCGAATGCCGTTGCGAACTATCTGATCGATGCCGGGGTGCCTTCGAGCATCATCGTCGGCGTGCAGGGATTGGGCGAAAGCCAGCCGGTCGCCGACAACAAGACTCGCGAAGGGCGGGCCGAGAATCGCCGGGTGGAAATCCTCATCAAGCGCGAATGACGCAGGCGGCGCGGAGCAGAACGGGGGCGTCGAAGCCCCCGTTTTCGTTCATGGCTGGCGCCGCGGCGGGCTGGCGAGTATGTTCCCCCGCACACGATGTCTTGGGGGGAGTTCCATGAAAGCGTTTCTCGGGCTGGGCAAGCTCGTGACCCTGGTGTTCTGGGGCGCGGTGCTGGTCAATCTGCTGCATCCGTTCGCCTATCCGCTGAACTGGCTGTTGTCGATAGCCGGCGGCCTGATCCTGTTGATCCACCTGATCGAGATTCTCGTCCTCGGAGGACGCCTGAAAGCGCGCGCGCATCCCTGGCTGGATCGTCTCCAGGTCTTGCTGTTCGGGGTCTTCCACATGCTTGCGTTGCCGGCGTTGAGCCCGGCCAGCGAGTTACCGCAGGACAAGGAGGACGATCATGCGTAAGGCCATGCTCGGATTGTTCCTGGTCGTTCCCCTGGCCTGGGCTGGCGCCGTGTTTTCGGCCGAGGCGCCGCCGGCACGCCAGCAGGGTATCGGCGGAACCGTGAAGGTGCAGGCGAACTCGGTGATGCGCCTGCCCAAGCGGGCCCAGGAGCTGCGCCTGCGCAGAGTGGAGATCGGCGAGGATGCCGCCCTGCTGATTCCGCTGGAGGTCAGCGTCCTGCGCATCGAGGAACTGCACATGGCGAAGAACGCCCGGATCGGCGTGGCGCCAGGCGAGGAGCGAATCAGCATCGAAGTCGTCAGCGGCCGCCTGGCCGATGGCAGCATCATTTCCGCGCCCGGCGCGACCGGCACCTTCCGGCAAAGCGCCGGTAACGGCCGCGACCTGACCTTGCGCCTGCAGGCGGTGGAGGTGGAAAGCCTGCTGCTGGACGCCCGCGGTGGCGTCGGCGCTCCAGGCTACGATGGCCTGGACGGGGCTTCCGGCAAGGCCTCCGGCTGCCTCTGGGGCAGCGCGCTGAAAGGTGGCGACGGCCAATCCGGAAGCGACGGCGGTCCGGGCGGGGCGGGCGGTCGGATTCGTCTGGAAGTGCCGGGCGATTTTCCTCTGGAGCGCTTGCAAACCCGTCTGCAAGGCGGCGTCGGCGGCGCTGGAGGCAAGGCCGGCAAACCGGGTGCGGCGGATAACGCCACCGGTTGCTGGATCTACTCGGTGGATGCCGGTCGTGCGGGGCGCAGCGGAGAGGACGGCGCGAACGGCACCAACGGCAGCGACGGCAGCCTGGACGTCGTGCGCTTCTGAGGAGAGGCCGGCAGCACGGCTTCCGGCGCATCGCCGGTTCAGAGGCTCGGGCGTGCCGCTACCAGGGCTATCAGCAACAGGCCGAGGAGCAGGTTGAAGCCGACGGTGCGGCGGATCTTCCCCAGCGCCTGCCCGCCTGCCGGCCAGTCCTGGGCCTGCACCGCGCGGCGCAGTTCCGGCACTTGCAGCGCCTGCACCCGCAGGAACAGTGCCAGCATGGCGACGTAGAGCCCCATCATTACCTGTACGTAGCGCGGCGCGCCGGCGAAACCGTTGAAGCTCAGGTGCAGCATGCCGACGCCGCTGATCGGCAGCAGGATCACCGCCGCCCAGACCCAATGGAAGAAACGGCGGAACACCTCCAGCCACAGGCCCAGGCGGGCTGGGGCCTCCAGCGCGGCGACGGCCGCCGGACGAAGTATCGTCCAGGCGAAGAACATGCCTCCGACCCAGACCAGGGCGGCCAGGACATGCAGGGCGTAGACGAGGGCGTAGGGGGTCATTCGGCGATCTCCGCTGGCGGTTGTGACGAAGCGCGTTATCATAGCCGCCCTGTCGAACCACTGAAAATTTATCCAGCTATGGCGCGCCGGCGGATTCGCCTTCCGCTGCGCGCCGGGCCCAGGAATTCCATGCTCAGCGCCGAACTCAAGTCCCAGATCCAGGGTGCCTACACCCGCTTTCTCGAAGCCAAGGAGCTGAAGCCTCGCTATGGCCAGCGCCTGATGATCGCCGAAGTGGCCAAGGCCCTCGGCGTGATCAAGGAGGACGAGGAGGGGCACCGCGAGGGCGAGCCGGCGGTGGTCGCGGTGGAGGCCGGAACCGGTACCGGCAAGACCGTGGCCTACAGCCTGGCGGCGATCGCCTGCGCCAAGGCCAGTGGCAAGCGCCTGGTGATAGCCACCGCGACCGTCGCCCTGCAGGAGCAGATCGTCCACAAGGATCTTCCCGACCTGCTGCGCAACAGCGGGCTGGCCTTCAGCTTCGCCCTGGCCAAGGGCCGCGGGCGCTACCTGTGCCTGTCCAAGCTCGACGTGCTGCTGCAGGAAGGCCAGGCGCAGAGCGCGACGGCGCAACTGTTCGCCGACGACGGTTTCAACATCGATGTCGACGAGACCAGCAGCAAGCTGTTCAACCAGATGATCGAACGCCTGGCCGGCAACCGCTGGGACGGCGACCGCGACAGCTGGCCGGAGGCGATCGACGACGCGCATTGGGCGCAGCTCACCACCGATCACAGCCAGTGCACCAACCGACATTGCCCGAACTTCCAGCAGTGCGCCTTCTACAAGGCGCGCGAAGGGATGACCAAGGTCGACGTGATCGTCACCAACCACGACCTGGTCCTGGCTGACCTGGCCCTGGGCGGCGGCGCCATCCTGCCCGATCCGCGCGAGACCCTCTACGTGTTCGACGAGGGCCATCACCTGCCGGACAAGGCGATTGGCCATTTCGCCCATTTCACCCGCCTGCGCGCTACCGCCGACTGGCTGGAGCAGGTCGCCAAGAACCTCACCAAGCTGCTCGCCCAGCACCCGCTGCCGGGCGACCTCGGCCGCCTGATCGAACAGGTGCCGGAGCTGGCCCGGGAGATCAAGACCCAGCAGCAGTTCATGTTCACCGCCTGCGAAGAGATCGGCGATTTCCGCGCCGGCGAGGACATGGAGGGTCGCGAGCGGCCGCGTCACCGTTTCGTCGGCGGGGTGGTCCCCGAGCATATCCGCGAGATGGGCATCGAGCTGAAGAAAGGCTTCTCCAAGCTGACCGACCTGTTCACCCGCCTCACCGATATCCTCAAGGAGGCGATGGACGGCGAAGGCGCCGGCGGCATCGCCAGCCACCAGGCGGAGGAGTGGTACCCGCTGTTCGGTAGTCTTTTGGCGCGCGCCCAGGGCAACTGGGAACTGTGGACCGCCTTCACCTGCGAGGACCCGCAGGACAGCCCGCCGATGGCGCGCTGGCTGACCCTCGCCGAGAGCGGCAGCTTCTACGACATCGAAGCCAACGCCAGCCCGATCCTCGCCGCCGAGACCCTGCGCCGCAACCTGTGGAACGTCGCCTATGGCGTGCTGGTGACCTCGGCGACCCTGACCGCGTTGGGCACCTTCGACCGCTACCGCATGCGCGCGGGCCTGCCGCGCAACGCGGTCACCGCGGTGGTGCCGAGCCCCTTCCACCATGCCGAGGCCGGGGTATTGCGGGTCCCCGACCTCAAGGCGGATCCGCGCAACGCCGCCGAGCACACCGCGGCGATCATTCGCGAGCTGCCGGAACTGGTGAAGGGCGCGCGCGGCAGCCTGGTGCTGTTCTCCTCGCGCAAGCAGATGCAGGAAGTCTTCGACGGTCTCGACCGCGACTGGCGCAAGCGGGTGTTCATCCAGGGCAACCTGTCCAAGCAGGAAACCCTGAACAAGCACAAGTCGCGAGTCGACGACGGCGAGGACAGCGTGCTCTTCGGCCTCGCCAGCTTCGCCGAAGGCGTGGACCTGCCGGGGGCCTATTGCGAACACGTGGTGATCGCCAAGATTCCCTTCGCGGTACCCGACGACCCGGTGGAGGCGGCGCTGGCCGAGTGGATCGAGGCGCGCGGCGGCAATCCGTTCATGGAGATCGCCGTGCCAGACGCCTCGCTGCGGTTGGTCCAGGCCTGCGGGCGGCTGCTGCGCACCGAGCAGGACCGCGGCACCATCACCCTGCTGGATCGCCGCGTGGTCACCCAGCGCTACGGCAAGGCTATCCTCAATGCATTGCCGCCGTTCCGCCGGGAAATCGCCTGACGCGCTGATCTGCGCGGAGGGCGCCAGCCTTCACGTCCGAGCCGCATCGGGAAATTCCCGGCATTTGTCCATGCCGGGATGGAGTTAAGGAAAACAGGCTTCATGATCCGTTCGCGTTGGCATCTTCCCCTGCTTCTCGGCCTGCTCGCGGTGGCCGCGCCGCTGGCGGCGAACGACACCCAGCAGGTGCTGTTCAACTTCGTCAAGCCAATGGCCGTGGTCGGCATCACCCTGGAGGATGCCGACCTGCCCAGCGTGACGGCGGAGGCCACCCCGGAGGGCGACATTCTCCGTCGCGTCACCTTCAGCCCGGCGCAACGGCCCACCTTGCGCATGAGTCCGGCGCAGGGCCGTTGGGACTGGTCCGCAGCGGACTACGTGAGCCTGCGCATCCAGAACGCGATGAGCTGGGACATGACCCTGGAGGTCGCGATCGAGGGCGAGCAGGGCGCGCCGGGGTTGCAGGCATCCATCGAGCTTCCGGCAGGCCCGCCGCAGACCCTGCTGGTGCCGTTGCGGGCGGTTTCGCCAGAGGCTCTGGGCATGCGTGCGGGGCCGCCGATGCCGCAGATGGTCGAAGGCCAGCGGGTGCTGCTGGCGCCACGCGTGGAGGGCTCGCTGGACCGCGCCAGGGTCGGGGCGCTGAGCCTGTCCCTGCGCTCGCCGCAAGCTCCCCAGAGCATCCTGCTCGGACGTTTCGGCATACGCGCAGGGAGAGCGGTGGAGCGGAGCATCCTGACCGGCCTGATCGATCGCTATGGCCAGTACAGCCGCGCCGACTGGCCGGAAAAGATTCGTTCCGACGAACAGTTGCGCAGCGCCTATGCGGCCGAGGCCGCACAGCTCCGCGACTGGGAACGGCAGACACCGGCGCGCGACCGTTTCGGCGGCCTGCTGGGTGGGCCGGTGTTCGAAGCCAGCGGTTTCTTCCGCACGGAAAAACGTGGCGGGCGCTGGTGGCTGGTTACTCCGGAAGGACATCCGTTCTGGTCGCTGGGCGTTAATGCGGTGACCGCCGACGGCAGCCGGACCTACGTCGAAGGACGCGAGCCGATGTTCGCCGAACTGCCGGCGGAGGGTGAGCCGCTGGCCGCATTCTTCGGTGAGGGCGACGACCGCCGCGGCGTCGCCGCGCAGGCCGGGCGGCGCTTCGGGCATGGTCGCTGGTTCGATTTCCTCGGTGCCAATCGCCAGCGCATCGCTCCCCAGGCGAGTGCCGACCAGCTCGCCGGCGAATGGCGCCAGCGCACCCTGGAGCGCCTCTCGGCATGGGGTTTCAACAGCCTCGGCAACTGGAGCGATCCGGCGCTCGCCGCACAGACGCGGATGCCCTACAGCCTGCCGCTGTCGATCGCCGGCGACTACGCCACGGTCAGCAGCGGTTTCGACTGGTGGGGAGCCATGCCCGATCCCTTCGACCCGCGCTTCGCCATGGCCGCCGAGCGCGTCATCGCCATCGCTGCTCGCGACCACCGCGACGATCCCTGGCTGCTCGGCTACTACGCCGACAACGAACTGGCCTGGGCCGGGCGCGACGGCTCGGCCCAGGCGCGCTACGGCCTCGCTTTCGGAGCCTTGACGCTGTCCATGGACAGTCCGGCGAAGCGCGCCTTCGTCAAGCAATTGAAAGCCAAGTACCTGGGCCATGAGGCATTGGCCGAGGCCTGGGGCATCGAGCTGGCCGCCTGGGAGGCCCTGGAGGCGCCGGGCTACGCGGCTCCGCTGCCGGGCGAGGGGCATCCGGCCATCGCCGAGGACTACAGCGCCTTCCTCCGGCTGTATGCCGACGCTTACTTCAAGACCCTGCGCGACGCCCTGCAATGGCACGCACCGAACCACCTCCTGCTCGGCGGCCGCTTCGCCGTCAGCACTCCCGAGGCGATCACCTCCTGCGCCCGGTATTGCGACCTCCTCAGTTTCAACCTCTATACGCCGTTGCCCGGGCAGGGCCTGGACGACTCCCTGCTGGCGCGGCTGGACAAGCCGGTGCTGATCAGCGAGTTCCACTTCGGCTCGCGGGATCGCGGTCCGTTCTGGGGTGGTGTCAGCGAGGCGGCCAATGAGCGGGCGCGCGGCGACTCCTACCGAACGTTCCTGGAGGCGGCGCTGAAGAGTCCGTATATCGTCGGCGCCCACTGGTTCCAGTACCTCGACCAACCGGCCAGCGGGCGTCTGCTGGACGGCGAGAACGGCCATATAGGCCTGGTCGGGATCACGGGCTTGCCGTTCGCCGGCTTCGTCGACACGGTGCGCCGAAGCAACCTTGCCGTCCTGTCGCGACTGTCGGCGATGGCCAGGTCCATGCCTGCCGTCGAGCCTCTGCCGCCGCGCGAGGATTCAGCCGGTTCATGAGCGCGCATTCACCGCCGCCCGCTTGCGGCGAACCCCTCTTATGTCAGGGTTCACAAGGCCGCCGAGGGCTGGAAGAATGCCCCGACCACTTTCCCACCGGAACTTGCCCATGACGCCCCAAGGCCACTGTGACAGCCGTTTCGCCCCGCTTGCCGAGGCCTTCGCCCGGCTTTTCGACAATCCGCAGGAGCGCGGCGCGGCGTTGTGCCTGGAGGTCGGTGGCGAGACGGTGGTCGACCTCTGGGGCGGCGTCGCGGACAAGGACGGCGAGCAGCCCTGGCAGCGCGACACCATCCTCAATCTGTTCTCCTGCACCAAGACCTTCACCGCCGTTGCCGTGCTGCAACTGGTGGCCGAGGGCAAGCTCGAACTGGACGCGCCGGTGGCACGCTACTGGCCCGAGTTCGCCGCGGCCGGCAAGGCAGCGATCAGCGTGCGCCAGTTGCTCTGCCATCGCGCCGGCCTGCCGGCGCTGCGCGAGCAGATGCCGCCCGAGGCACTCTACGACTGGCAGGCGATGACCACGGCACTGGCCGCCGAGGAGCCCTGGTGGACGCCTGGTGAAGCGCACGGCTATGCACCGATTACCTATGGCTGGCTGCTCGGCGAGGTGATCCGCCGGGTCGACGGCCGCGAGCCGGGCGAGGCCATCGTGGCGCGCACCGCGGCACCGCTGGGCCTGGATTTCCATGTCGGCCTGGACGACAGCCAGTTCGGCCGCGTCGCCCACATGGCACGGAGCAAGGGCAGCCTCGGCGACGCTGCCGCCCAGCGCATGCTGAAGACCATGATGAGCGAGCCATTGGCGCTGACCACCCGTGCCTTCACCAATCCGCCGTCGATCCTCACCAGCACCAACAAGCCGGAATGGCGACGCATGCAGCAGCCGGCCGCCAATGGCCATGGCAACGCGCGCGCGCTCGCCGGCTTCTATAGCGGCCTGTTGCGGGGACGTTTGCTGGAAGATGAACTGCTGGGCCAGTTGGCCCACGAACACGCGGTAGGCGAGGATCGGACCTTGCTGACCCGGACCCGCTTCGGCCTCGGCACCATGCTCGACCAACCGGGCGTGGCCAATGCGACCTACGGACTCGGCCCCAAGGCCTTCGGCCACCCTGGGGCGGGTGGCTCGATCGGCTTCGCCGATCCCGAGCGCGACCTGGCTTTTTCCTTTGTCAGCAACGCCTTGGGGCCGTATGTGCTGATGGATCCGCGGGCGCAGCAGCTGGCGCGTGTCGCGGGGGAGTGTCTGTAATCCGTTGGTTAACTTTTAACCGCTTGTCGGCTCGACGCTAAATTTCATTGCCAAATAATGGCTTAGCGACACAATCTAAAGCGTCGTATGAGATAGGGCGTTGCCGGGGCAGTGGATCGACTCCGGCATCGCTGCGATGTGACCGGCGGTTGAGCCGAATGTTCCATCGGGCTCGCCTTCTTTCACTTCCAACGGACCCCGACGTATGAAACTGCTTAAGACCTCGACGCTTCTTCTCTGCATGACCGCCTCCGGCTGCAGCTATTTCCAGACCCAGGACGCTTCCTCGCAGCCAGCCAAGGCTCCGGCCGAGCAGGCTTCCAGCCATTCATGGTGGCCGTTCGGCAAGGACGACGGACAGACCGTCGCCAAGCAGGCCACGGAACAGAAGGCCGAAGCCGAGCATGTCGGCTCCAGCCACTGGTGGTGGCCGTTCGGCAAGGACGAAGGCGGTCGGGACGTAGCCGCCAAGGCTGCGGAGCAGAAGGCCGAGATCGCCGCGGCGAAGAAAGAAGTCGCCGCCGCAGCCGAGCCGAAGGCCGCCAACCCCTGGTGGTGGCCGTTCGGCGCCAGCTCGGCGAGCAAGGCGTCGGGCAAGCCGGCACTGGTCCAGCAGAAGGTCACCAAGGAGTGGCTGGATGCCCATGAGAAAGCCCTGCGCGAAGCGATCGCCGGTAGCGAGTTTACCCTCGAACGCCGCGACAACGCATTGATCGTCATCGCCCCCGCCGACTACTCGTTCAATCCCAAGCGCCACACCATGCTGATGCCGATCACCCTCAACCCGCTGGGCAAGGTCGCCAAGATGGCCCAGGCCGATCCGCAGAGCGGTATCCTGGTACTCGGCCATACCGACAGCACCGGCAGCAAGGCGGTCAACGACAAGCTGAGCTTCGAGCGTGCCCAGTCGGTGGCGGCGATCTTCCGCCTCAGCGGCCTGAAAGGCGACCAATTGCGCCTGAAGGGGGTCGGTTCCGACATGCCGCGCGCGGACAACGCCAGCGCTGCCGGCCGCGCCCAGAACCGTCGCGTCGAAGTGCTCTATACCCAGCGCGCCAGCCTGCTGTCCCTGGCCCAGGGCAACTGAGCCGAACCGGGGCAGGGCGCTTGGCGCCATTGTCCCGGATCAAGCGCGAGGCGGAGTCTGCGGTTAAGCTATGGCGCATTTCCCCCTGGAGATGCGCCATGACCCAGTCCCTGGCCGATATGCGCCGCGAGTACACCCGCGATGGCCTCAGCGAGGCCAACGCCCCTAGCGATCCCTTCAGCCTGTTCCGCCAGTGGTTCGACGACGCGGTGAAGACCGAGCGCCTGCCGGTCGAACCCAACGCCATGACCCTGGCCACCGTCGACGCCGACGGCTATCCGCATTGCCGTATCCTCCTGCTCAAGGGCCTCGACGAGCGCGGCTTCACCTTCTTCACCAACTACGAAAGCGCCAAGGGCCGGCAACTGGCGGCCAATCCGCGGGCGGCCATGACCTTCTTCTGGCCGGCGCTGGAGCGCCAGGTGCGCATCGAAGGCAGCGTCGAGAAGGTCACTCCCGAGGAATCCGACGCCTACTACCAGGTGCGTCCGCTGGGCAGTCGCCTGGGCGCCTGGGCCTCGCCGCAGAGCCGGGTCATCGCCGATCGCGCCGAGCTGGAACGGCTGCTCGCGGAAACCGAGCGGCGTTTCGCCGACCAGCCGCCGAGCTGTCCCGAGCATTGGGGCGGCTACCGTCTCCTGCCGCAGCGCATCGAGTTCTGGCAGGGGCGGCCGAGCCGCCTGCACGACCGTCTCGACTATCGACGCCAGGACGGCGGCTGGTCGCGCGAACGCCTGGCGCCCTGAGTCCTCCATGTTCGAACTGGATTCGACGCTGGCGCAGCACATCGTCGATCGGGCGATGGCGATCCTGCCGCACAACATCAATGTGATGGATGCCCAGGGCATGATCATCGGCAGCGGCGATCCATCGCGCCTGCATACCCGCCACGAAGGGGCGCAACTGGTGCTGGCCAACCGGCGGGTGGTGGAAATCGACGAGCAGGCCGCCGCCTGCCTGCGCGGGGTGCGGCCAGGGGTGAACCTGCCGTTGCTGCACGCCGAGCGGCTGGTCGGCGTGCTCGGCATCACCGGCGCGCCGGAGGTGGTCCGGCCCTATGCCGAGCTGGTGCGGATGGCAGCGGAAATGCTCATGGAACAGCGCCAGATGCAGGACGAGCGACACTGGCAACGCCAGCGTCACGAAGCCTGGCTGCGCCAGTTGCTCGATCCCGGCCACGGCCTCGGGGCGCTGGCGGCCGATGCCGAACACCTGGGGCTGGCCATGCACTGGCCGCGCCAGGCGGTCTTCCTGGAGCTGCCCGAGCATGCCGATCCGCTGCCTTGCCAGGCTCGCCTGCTGGCGGCACTCGGCGGCCGGGCGGAGCACTGGAGCGCGGCGCTGGGCGAGCGCCTGGTGTTCTGGTGCCGGCCGGTAGCCCACGCAGATACGCTCGAGCACTGGCTGGAGCGCGCCGACGCGCGCGGCTGGGGCGTGGCGCGCCTGTGTGCCGGCGACCCGGCGCATGACCTGGCCGAGCTGCGCGCCTCGGCCTGCGCCGCGCGCGACCTGCTGGACTATGCGCGCAGCCGGTTGCCCGGTCGGCGGGTCGTGACCCTGGACGGACACCGCCTCGCCAGCCTGCTGTTCAGCCAGCGCGACAGTTGGCAGGTGCGGCAGCTGCTGGCGCCCTTGCAGCGGTTGCTCGACCACGATCCGCAAGGTTCGCTGGCCGCTACCCTGGAGTCCTGGTGCGCCCATGACGGGCACGCCCAGGCCTGTGCCCAGGCGCTGGGAATCCATCGCAACAGCCTGCGCTACCGACTGGAGCGCATCGCTTCGATCAGCGGGCTCGATCTCGCTCGCCTGGAGCACCGCCAGCAATTATTGCTGGGGCTGCAATTGCTCGTTCCGCGCCGCGGGTAACGGGCGATCAATCGATTCACTGTGCAGTCGCACAAAATGTTCCCCTTCCAGCGCCGTCTTCCTCTGGCCGTTGCACAAGGCGTGTCCGGTCCCGACGGAGCGAAAATGACCCGCCCCTGGGCGCCCATCCCACACCCATAACAACAAGGAGGCGGCTCATGACCCTGGTCCTGATCCTGCTGGCGTTGATCGCCTTTATCGTCCTGTCCACCACGCGACTCAAGCTGCACCCGTTCCTCGCCCTGCTGGCGGCCGCGCTGATCGCCGGCTTCGCCTACCAGGTACCCACGGCGGAAATCGTCAAGACCGTTACCGGCGGCTTCGGCAGCATCCTCGGCTACATCGGCATCGTCATCGTGCTCGGCACCATCATCGGGGTGATCCTCGAGCGCAGCGGTGCGGCGATCACCATGGCGGAAAGCGTGATCCGCCTGCTCGGCGAACGCTTCCCGACCCTGACCATGTCGATCATCGGCTACCTGGTGTCGATCCCGGTGTTCTGCGATTCCGGCTTCGTCATCCTCAACTCGCTGAAGAACGCCCTGGCGGCGCGGATGAAGATATCCACCATCGCCATGAGCGTGGCCCTGGCCACCGGTCTTTACGCCACCCACACCTTCGTGCCGCCGACCCCGGGACCGATCGCCGCGGCCGGCAACCTCGGCCTGGACGCCAGCCTTGGCCTGGTGATCGTGGTCGGCCTGGTGGTCGCCTTCGTCACCGCGATGGCCGGCATGTGGTGGGCCAATCGCTTCGTCGGCAAGGACATTCCCCTGGTCGACGACGGCCAGGTCGTCCAGACCGAAGAGGACTTCAGCGAGCTGCGTGCCCGCTACGGCAAGCTGCCCAGCGCGACCCAGGCGTTCGCGCCGATCTTCGTACCGATCCTGTTGATCTGCCTTGGCTCGGTCGCGGTATTCCCGAGCAAGCCGCTGGGCGAGGGCGTACTGTTCGCCTGCCTGAACTTCCTCGGTCAACCGGTGATCGCCCTGCTGGTCGGCCTGGCGCTGGCCTGCACCCTGCTCAAGGGCCAGAGCAAGCGCGAGGAATTCCATGAGCGCGTGGTGGAAGGCATCCAGTCGGCCGCGCCGATCCTGCTGATCACCGGCGCCGGCGGCGCCTTCGGTGCGATGCTGAAGATCACTCCGCTCGGCGACTACCTGGGCAGCACCCTGTCAGCGTTGGGCATCGGCCTGTTCATGCCGTTCGTGGTGGCGGCCGCGCTGAAGACCGCACAGGGCTCGACCACCGTGGCGCTGGTCACCACCTCGGCGCTGGTCGCTCCGCTGCTGCCGCAGCTCGGCCTGGACAGCGAGATGGGCCGGGTGCTGACGGTCATGGCGATCGGTGCCGGAGCGATGACGGTGTCCCACGCCAATGACAGCTTCTTCTGGGTGGTCACACAGTTCAGCCGCATGACCGTATCCACTGCCTATCGCGCCCAGACCCTGGCGACCCTGGTCCAGGGTATCGCCGGTATGCTCGCGGTATGGCTGCTCAGCCTTGTGCTGCTCTGATTGAAGCGGGGCCGGGGACTCCCGGCCCTGCGAGGTGACTGATGAAAATCGTGATTGCTCCTGATTCGTTCAAGGAAAGCCTGTCCGCGCCCGACGTCGCCGAGGCTATCGCCCGCGGCTGGCGGCGAGTCTTCCCGCAGGCCGAGGTGTTGCTGCGGCCACTGGCGGACGGCGGCGAAGGCACGGTCGATGCGGTACTCGCCGCCACCGCCGGCGAACGTCGCGAATGCCGTGTCGAAGGCCCGCTCGGTGAGCCGACCCTGGCGCACTGGGGCTGGCTGGACGACGCCACCGCAGTGATCGAAATGGCTTCCGCCAGCGGCTTGCACCTGGTCCCGCGCGACCGCCGCGACGCCACGCGCAGCAGCAGCCGTGGCACTGGCGAGCTGATCCGTGCGGCGCTGGACGCCGGGGCGCGGAAGATTATCCTCGGCCTCGGCGGCAGCGCTACCAACGATGCCGGCGCCGGCCTGCTGGGCGCGCTCGGCGTGCGTTTCCTGGCTGCCGACGGCGAGGAACTGGCGCCCGGCGGCGCCGCGCTGGCTGGCCTGCACAGTCTCGACCTGGGCGGGCTGGATCCGCGCCTGGTGGATGTCGCGGTGGAAGTCGCCGCAGACGTCGACAACCCGCTATGCGGGCCGCGCGGCGCGTCGGCGGTGTTCGGTCCGCAGAAGGGCGCCAGCGCCGAACAGGTGGCGCAACTGGATGCCGCCCTGGCGCACTTCGCCAAGGTGGTCGCGGCGACCCTTGGCGAGGACTTCAGCCGGGTGCCGGGCGTCGGCGCCGCCGGCGGCCTGGGTTTCGCCGCGAGGGCATTCCTCCGCGCGCGTTTCCGCCCAGGCATCGAACTGGTGGCGGAGCTGGCCGGGCTGGCCGATGCGCTGGTCGGTGCCGACCTGGTGCTGACCGGCGAGGGCCGTCTGGATGCGCAGAGCCTGCACGGCAAGACCCCGGTGGGCGTGGCGCGGATCGCGCGCCAGGCCGGCGTTCCCGTGGTAGCCCTGGCCGGCAGCCTGGGCGACGGCTACCAGCGCCTGCACGACGCCGGCATCGATGCGGCGTTCAGCCTGGCGCCGGGACCGATCAGCCTGGAGCAGGCCTGTGCCGGAGCGGCGGCGGAACTGGAGGCGCGCGCCGAGCAGATCGCCCGGCTCTGGCGCCTGGCTCAGGCTTCGCGGGAAGGGTAGTCGGCGGCGGCGCGCTCCAGCCAGGCCGGCAGGTCGCGCCGCTTCACCTTGCTGGCCTTGGCCTCGGCCAGTCGCTGTAACAGATAGTCACGCTTTTGCGGGTCGTCGCCGGCGAATGACAGCGCCAGGTCGCGGTCCATCCAGCGGCGGATGCGCCAGTAGATCCACCAGTGGAAATACAGGCCGGCGGCGGTGGTGACGACGATGATGAAATAGTCCATGGCTGTTCCTTCTGCGGGCGCTCACCCTAGCCGATCGGTCCCGCCGATGAAAGCGGGAGGGTTCGGTCGAAACTGAACGAACCTGTACCATTGCTGAATCGATTCGATTATCTCGCGCCGGCCAGGTGACAGGAGCGGCTGCGGGAGAGTCTAATATTCGTCAGTTATCCCTTTCGGAGATGCCGTTATGCGCAAGTCTGCCTTGATCGTTGCTTCCTTCACCGCCATGGCCCTGGCTCTTGGCGGCTGCCAATCCAGCCTCACCGGCGATACCTACAGCCGTGAGGAAGCCCGTACCGTGCAGACTGTACGCATGGGCACCATCCAGGCCTTGCGCCCGGTCAAGATCGAAGGCACCAAGACCCCGATCGGTTCCATCGCCGGTGCCGGCGTCGGCGGTGTCGCCGGCAGCGCGGTGGGCGGCGGCAAGGGCAGCTACGTCGCGGCCATCATCGGCGCGGTCGCTGGCGGCCTGCTGGGCGCGGCTACCGAAGAAGGCCTGACGCGCACCCAGGGCGTCGAGATCACCGTGCGCGAAGACGACGGCAGCACCCGCGCCTATGTCCAGCAGGTCGACCAGGGCCAGATCTTCCGCGTCGGCGAGCGCGTGCGCATCCTGACCGTCAACGGCACCAGCCGCGTCGCCCACTGATTCTTCCCACGTTATCCCGCGGCCGGCATTTCGCCGGCCGTTTTCGTTGTAGCGCCGAACCACTGCCGGCGTTGTCTTGCTAAGCTTCAAGTCGTTGCCGTTGCAGAGTTTTTTTCGGCTTTCCGGCAGTCGGAACGCCTGAATTTTGTAATAATTCAATCCATGACGTTCGTTCGATAGATTGCGATAATCGTAGTTCCGTCGCGCCGCGCCTGCCGGTGGCCGATGGGGCTTCGAGCTGCTGGCGATCCGGCCGCGCACCGACAACCGCGGGGAAGCACCGCCGGCCAGGCATGCCGGGGGCTCCGCCATCGAAGAGGAGTAGCCCATGATTCTGGCGCTGATCATCGCGCTGCCGTTCATGGGGGCGTTGTTGCCCCTGCTTGCCGAGCGTGGCGGCCGCACCTTGTGCGCGGCGTCCGCCGGCGTGGCGCCGCTGATCGGCCTGATCCTGTTGCTCGGACAGCGCGGCACGGTGTTCGCCGGGCAGACCCTGACCGCCAGCTATTCCTGGCTGCCGGAAATCGGCATCAACCTCAGCCTGCGCCTGGACGGCCTCGGTTTCCTCTTCGCCCTGCTGATCCTCGGCATCGGCCTGCTGGTGATCCTCTACGCCCGCTACTACCTCTCCGAACAGGAGCCGATGGGGCGTTTCTTCGCTTTCCTGCTGCTGTTCATGGGCTCCATGCTCGGCGTGGTGCTCGCGGAAAATCTCTTGCTGATGATGCTCTTCTGGGAGCTGACCAGCCTGTCCTCGTTCCTGCTCATCGGCTTCTGGGGCAGCCGTTCCGACGCCCGCAAGGGTGCGAGGATGGCCCTGACCGTTACCGGAGGGGGCGGCCTGGCGCTGCTGGCCGGGGTGCTGCTGCTCGGCCACATCGCCGGCAGCTTCGAACTCACCGAGGTCCTCGCGGCTGGCGAGCTGATCCGCGCCCACGCTCTGTATCCGCTGGTGCTGATACTGATCCTGCTCGGCGTGTTCACCAAGTCGGCGCAGTTTCCCTTCCATTTCTGGCTGCCCCACGCGATGGCGGCGCCGACCCCGGTTTCCGCGTACCTGCACTCGGCGACCATGGTCAAGGCCGGCGTATTCCTGCTGGCCCGGCTGTATCCGGCGCTGGCCGGCACCGAGTGGTTCTTCTACCTGGTCAGCCTGAGCGGCCTGGTGACGCTGTTGCTGGGGGCCGGCATGGCACTGTTCCAGCATGACCTGAAGGGGCTGCTGGCCTACTCGACGATCAGCCACCTGGGCCTGATCACCCTGCTGTTCGGCCTCGACTCCCCGCTGTCGAACGTCGCCGCGGTGTTCCACATCATCAACCACGCGACCTTCAAGGCCTCGCTGTTCATGGCCGCCGGGATCATCGACCACGAGACCGGCAGCCGCGACATGCGCCTGATCAACGGGATGTGGAAGTACCTGCCGCATACCGCGGTGCTGGCCATCGTCGCCTCCCTGGCGATGGCCGGGGTGCCGCTGCTGAACGGCTTCCTCAGCAAGGAGATGTTCTTCGGCGAAACCCTCAGCCAGAACCTGCTGGGCAGCTTCAACTGGCTGGTGCCGGCGGTGGCGACCCTGGCCGGCGTGTTCTCGGTGGCCTATTCGCTGCGTTTCATCCACGACGTGTTCTTCAACGGCGAGCCGGCCCGGTTGCCGAAGTTCCCGCCCCACGAGCCGCCGCGCTACATGAAGGTACCGGTGGAGATCCTGGTGTTCCTCTGCCTGTTGGTCGGCATGCTGCCGGCCTACACCGTGGCGCCGCTGCTGGCCGCCGCCGCCAGTGCCAGCCTTGGCGGGCAACTGCCGGAATACAGCCTGGCGATCTGGCACGGTTTCAACCTGCCATTGCTGATGAGCGTGGTGGCGCTGGTTGGCGGTGTGCTGGTCTATGTCCTGCGCAAGCCGCTGTTCAACTGGTACGCCGGGTTACCGGAGGTGGACGCCAAGCTGGTCTTCGAGCAGCAGGTGCAACGTGTGGTGGCCCTGGCCGCGCGCCTGACCGCCTGGCTGGAGAACGGGTCACTGCAGCGCTACCTGGCCTGGCTGCTGGGCGCGGCGCTGGTCGTGGTGGCGGTCGAGCTGGCACCGCTGGCGAGGCTGACCGGCTCGCGCGGCCTGACCCCGCTGGACGGTATCACCGCCCTGGGCATGCTGGTGCTGGCCTTCAGCGGCCTGGCCACGGCGCTGTTCCATCGTATGCGCCTGGTCGCGCTATTGATCCTCAGCGTCGCCGGCCTGCTGGTGGCCCTGGCCTTCGCTCGCTTCTCGGCCCCGGACCTGGCGCTGACCCAGTTGTCGGTGGAAGTGGTGACCATGGTCCTGCTGATGCTGGCGCTGTATTTCCTGCCCTCGCGCACTCCGGCGGAGTCCTCCAGCCTGCGCGGCTTGCGCGACGTGGCGCTGGCCGGCGGGGTCGGCATGCTGGTGGCGCTGCTGGCCTACGCGGTGCTGACCCGGCCCTACGAGAGCATCGCCGGATTCTTCGTCGAGAACAGCGTCTCCGGGGGCGGCGGCTACAACGTGGTCAACGTCATCCTGGTGGACTTCCGTGGTTTCGATACCCTCGGCGAGATCAGCGTGCTGGCGATCGCCGGCGTCGGCATCTACGCGATGCTCGCCGGTTTCGCCCTGCACAAGCCGACCTGCGACCCGCAGGGTCGCAACTGGGCCCACGCCAAGCACCCGCTGATCCTGGAAACCCTGTCGCGGGTGCTGCTGCCGCTGGCGTTGCTGATCTCGGTGTTCATCTTCCTGCGCGGCCACAACCTGCCGGGCGGAGGTTTCATCGCCGGCCTGGTGACTGCCATCGCCCTGGTGCTGCAATACATCGCCAGCGGCTCGCAGTGGGTCGAGCAGCGCCTGCCGCTGAACTATGCGGCCATGGCTGGCGCCGGAGTGCTGATCGCCGGGCTCACCGGGCTCGGCAGCTGGCTGTTCGGCTATCCGTTCCTGACTTCCGCGTTCGGCCACTTCGAGTTGCCGCTGATCGGCGAGATCGAGCTGGCCACGGCGATGCTGTTCGACCTCGGCGTGTACCTCACCGTGGTCGGTGCCGCGCTGCTGATCCTGTCCTACCTCGGCAAGCTCAGCCTGATGCCTGAACCCGTCGCACAAGAGGAGGCGCTCTGATGGAAGCCCTGTTCGCCATCACCCTCGGCCTGCTCACCGCCAGCGGCGTCTACCTGCTGCTGCGGGCGAGGACTTTCCCGGTGGTGCTCGGTCTCACGCTGATCTCCTACGCGGTCAACCTGTTCCTGTTCGCCATGGGCCGGCTCGGCGGCAGCGTCGCGGTGATCGGCACTCCCGGGGAGTATGGTGATCCGTTGCCGCAGGCGCTGGTGCTGACCGCCATCGTCATCGGCTTCGCCATGACCGCCTTTGTCGTGGTCCTGGCCCTGCGTGGCCTCGGTGACCTCGGCAGCGACCACGTAGATGGACGCCCGGACGAGGAGGAGCCGCGCCCATGAGCCATTGGCTGATCCTGCCGATCCTGCTCCCCCTGTTTGCCGGCAGCCTGCTGCTGTTACCGCTGGCCGAGCGCTGGCAGCGCGGCCTGTCGTTGCTCGCGGCGCTGGCGCTGATCCCCCTGAGCCTGCTGCTGATACGTACGGCCGCCAGCGGCGACCTGAGCGTCTATGCCCTGGGCAACTGGGCCGCGCCGTTCGGCATCGTGCTCATGCTCGATCGTCTCGCCGCCCTGATGCTGCTGGCCACCGCGGTGCTCGGCAGCGCCGCGCTGATCTACGCGCTGCGTGGCGACGACCGCCTGGGCAAGCATTTCCACGCGTTGTTCCAGTTCCAGCTGCTCGGTATCAACGGCGCCTTCCTGACCGGCGACCTGTTCAACCTGTTCGTGTTCTTCGAGATACTCCTGATCGCCTCCTACGCGTTGCTCCTGCATGGCGGCGGCGCGGAGCGGGTACGCTCGGGCTTGCACTACGTGATCCTAAACCTGGTCGGCTCGGCGTTCTTCCTGATCGCCGTGGGTACCCTGTATGGCCTCACCGGCACCCTGAACATGGCCGACATGGCGCAGAAGATCGCCATGGCAGATGCCGAGCGCGCGCCGCTGCTGGCGGCAGCCGGGCTCCTGCTGCTGGTGGTGTTCGCCCTGAAGGCGGCGCTGTTGCCGCTGTACTTCTGGCTGCCGCGCGCCTATGCCGCGGCCAGCGCGCCGGTGGCGGCGCTGTTCGCGATCATGACCAAGGTCGGCATCTACTCGATCCTGCGGGTCTACACGCTGGTCTTCGGCGATGCCGCCGGCGAGCTGGCCAACCTGGCGCAGGCCTGGCTCTGGCCGCTGGCCCTGGCGACCCTCGGCCTGGGCGCGATCGGTGCCTTGGCGGCGCGGACCCTGCAAGGCCTGCTGGCCTACCTGGTGGTGGTCTCCGCCGGAACCCTCCTGGCTGGCGTGGCGTTGGGCAGCGAGCGGGCGCTGGCGGCGTCGCTGTACTACCTGCTGCACAGTACCTGGATCGCCGGTGGCCTGTTCCTGCTCGCCGACCTGGTCGCCCGCCAGCGCGGCGACAAGGCCGGCGACCTAGTCCAGGGCCCGGCGTTGCAGAATCCTCGGTTGCTCGGCGGGGCTTTCTTCATCGGCGCCATCGCCGTTGCCGGTCTGCCGCCATTGTCGGGGTTCTTCGGCAAGGTCATGCTTTTGCAGTCGGTCGCTCCCGGCAGCCAGGCGCTGGCCCTATGGAGCGTGGTACTGGGCAGCGGCCTGGTGGCGCTGGTGGCGTTGAGCCGGGCCGGCAGCACGCTGTTCTGGCGCACCGGGCATACCGTGCTCGGTAGCGCCGAACTGGACCACGGCCGCTTGTTCGCCTGCATCCTG
Source organism: Pseudomonas sp. HMSC065H01 (assembly GCF_001815235.1). Lineage (NCBI taxonomy): Bacteria > Pseudomonadati > Pseudomonadota > Gammaproteobacteria > Pseudomonadales > Pseudomonadaceae > Pseudomonas > Pseudomonas sp. HMSC065H01. Next base: position 82,305 of record NZ_KV819834.1, read on the forward strand.
TTGCTCTCCGCCGGCCCGTTGCTGGTGTTCGCCGCGAAGCCGCTGCTGGCCTACGTCCAGGCCACCGCGGCGCAGTTGCACGACCTCGACCTGTATCGCCAGATCATCACCCGCGGAGGTGCCGCATGATCAGCCGCTCGTTGCCGCGTCCGCTTCTTCGCGTACTGCCTCATCCCGTGCTTAGTGTCCTGCTGTTGCTGGTCTGGTTGCTGCTGGTGGATTCCTTCGCCATCGGCCACTGGCTGCTCGGCGCCTTCCTCGGCGTGTGCATTCCGCTGCTGACCAACCGCCTGCTGGTCGGGCGCAGCCAGGAGTGGCATCCGTTGCTGCTGCTGAAGCTGCTGGCGCTGGTGATGTGGGACATCCTCGTCGCCAACATCCAGGTCGCCCGCCTGACCCTCGGACCGATCGAGCGCTTGCGTCCGGCCTTCGTCGAGGTGCCGATCGAGCTGGAGAACGACCTCGCCATCAGCGTGCTGGTGAGCATCGTCTCGCTGACCCCGGGGTCGGTGTCGTCGGACCTCAGCGACGACCGCAAGACCTTGCTGGTGCACGGCCTCGACGTGCCGGACAAGGCGGCGCTGATCGCCGAGATCAAGCAACGCTACGAAGCGCCGCTGAAGGAGATCTTCCCATGCTCGCTTACGTGATCCCGCTGTGCCTGGCGCTGCTCGGCCTGGCCCTGTTGCTGACCCTGGCGCGCCTGGTCAAGGGGCCGTGCCTGCCGGACCGGGCGCTGGCGCTGGACACCCTCTACGTGAACGCCATCGCGCTGCTGGTGCTGTACGGCATCTGGCGCGACAGCGACCTGTTCTTCGAGGCGGCGCTGCTGATCGCGGTGCTCGGCTTCGTCGGTACGGTGGCGGTGGCCAAATACATGCTGCGCGGAGACATCATCGAATGACTGGCGAACCCCTGAGCCTGTGGCTGGAAATCATCGTCTCGGCGTTCCTCCTGCTGGGCAGCGCCTTCGTCCTGATCGGCGCGATCGGCCTGTACCGCCTGCCGGACTTCTTCATGCGCCTGCACGGGCCGACCAAGGCCACCACCCTCGGGGTCGGCGGGGTGATCGTCGCCTCGCTGATCTATTTCTCCAACCGCCAGGCGGGCATCAGCCTGCACGAATTGCTGATCAGCCTGTTCCTCTTCATCAGCGCCCCGGTCAGCGCCTACATGCTGGCCAAGGCCGCGGTGCTGCAGCAGTTGCCGCTGGAGAAGAAGACTCGCGGCAAGCCCTGGGAGCAGTGAGGCCCGGCGCAACAGTTTTGCCCGCTTTCTGTGCCTGTCGGCGCAGCTAGCCGGCTGCCTATACTGGGAGTCCTTTTTCCGGCGCCGCGGCGGCGCCCGTGGTGGAGATTCCCTTGACTCGGACGCGCTGGTTCGCCCTGGCCTGCCTGATCCTGGCGATGGCGCTGTGGGGCAGTTCGTACGTGGTGCTGAAGGTCGCTTTCCGCGAACTGCCGCCGCTCTGGGTGATCTTCGGTCGCATGGCCCTCGGCAGCCTGGTGTTCCTCGTTGCCTGGCGCTGGCGCGGACGCATCGACTACCGCCCGGGCGACTGGAAGTACCTGCTCGGCCTGGCCGTCTGCGAACCCTGCCTGTACTTCCTCTGCGAATCCTTCGCCCTGCAATACACCAGCGCGGCCCAGGCCGGGATGATCACCGCGCTGCTGCCGTTGCTGGTGGCGGTGGGGGCCTGGTTGCTGCTGCACGAACGGATCGGCCGGATGACCTGGATCGGCTTTGGCCTGGCGGTGCTCGGTTCGATCTGGCTGAGCCTCGCCGGCGAGCCCGACCTGCACGCGCCGCAGCCGCTGCTGGGCAACTTCTTCGAACTTCTCGCGATGCTCTGCGCCACCGGCTATACCCTGTTGCTGAAGCACCTTTCGGCGCGCTACTCGGCATTCGCCCTGACCGCCATGCAGGCCTTCGTCGGCACGCTGTTCTTCCTGCCGCTGGCGCTGGCCAGCGCCGACCTGCCGAGCCAGCCCAGCGCGCTGGGGATCCAGGCGGTGGTGTATCTCGGCGTGGTGGTCACGGTGGGCGCCTACGGCCTGTACAACTTCGGCGTCGGTCGACTGCCGGCCAGCCAGGCCTCGGGCTTCATCAACCTGATCCCGGTCTTCACCCTGGTATTCGCCGCGCTGTTCCTCGGCGAAACCCTCAACGGCCCGCAGATGCTCGCTGCCGGCCTGGTCTTCATCGGCGTCGCCATCAGCCAGTGGCGCAGCGCTCCGCCGCCGCCTCCGGCCGGCGTCCTGAACTGAAGGAGTTTCCATGACCGTCGACCACCGCCAATGGGCCCGCGAGGCGATCCGCATCATCGAAGCGGATTTCCAGCGCAGCGCCGATACCCATTTGATCCCCCTGGAGACTCCCGGCCTGCCTGGCGTCGAACTGTACTTCAAGGACGAGTCCAGCCACCCCACCGGCAGCCTCAAGCATCGCCTGGCGCGCTCGCTGTTCCTCTATGCGCTGTGCAACGGCTGGCTCAGGCCGGCCGCGCCGGTGATCGAGGCATCGAGCGGTTCCACGGCGATTTCCGAAGCCTATTTCGCACGCCTGCTGGGCCTGCCCTTCATCGCCGTGATGCCGGCCAGCACCTCGAAGGAAAAGATCGCCCAGATCGCCTTCTACGGCGGCCAGAGCCACCTGGTGGAGGACCCCACCCAGATTTACGCCGAGTCCGAACGCCTGGCGCGGGAGAGCGGTGGCCATTTCATGGACCAGTTCACCTATGCCGAGCGCGCCACCGACTGGCGGGCGAACAACAACATCGCCGAATCGATCTTCCAGCAGATGCGCCACGAGCCGTACCCGACCCCGACCTGGCTGATCTCCAGCCCCGGTACCGGCGGCACCCTGGCGACCCTCGGCCGCTACGTGCGCTATCGCCAGCACTGCACCCGGGTACTCTGCGCCGACGCCGAGCGTTCGGTGTTCTTCGACGCCTATGTCAGCGGCGACCGTGGCCTGACCCTGGATTGCGGTTCGCGGATCGAGGGCATCGGCCGGCCGCGGGTCGAGGCGTCCTTCCTGCCGGAAGTGATCGACGCGATGGTCAAGGTGCCGGACGCCTGGTCGCTGGCGGCCATGCATTACCTGGCCCGACGCCTGGGGCGGCGGGTCGGCGGCTCCAGCGGAACCAACCTGATCGGCGCCCTGGTGGCCGCACGGCAAATGGTCGCGGCCGGCGAGAAGGGTTCGCTGGTGGCGATTCTCTGCGACGGCGGCGAACGCTATGTGACCACCTATTACGATCCGGTCTGGCTGGCCAGGCAGGGCTATGCGCTGGAACCCCTGGTCGAGGCGCTGGCTGCCTGCATCGAGCGGGGCGTGGCGTTGCCCGACGGGCTGCTGGTGGCTGGACTTTGAAGGAGTGGATATGCACCGTTTGCGAGCTGCCGAAACCGGCGATATCGAGGCCATGACCGACCTGTTGCTGCGCCACGGGCCGAATCCCTGGAACCATTTGCCGGAGGAGGGGGTGCGTGCGCATCTGCGAGCCATCGCCGACGGCGAGGTACGTGCCGTCCTGGCCGAGCGCGACGATCGGCTGCTGGGGTTCGCCAGCTTCCGTCGCACCGAGGATTTCGCCCATTACCAGCCGCAGCGTGCCGATGCGCCGCGGGCCTACATCTGCGAGGCGGTAGTGCATCCGGCGGCGGCCGGCCAGGGGCTCGGCAGCGCGTTGCTGGAGGCGGTGCTGGCCCAACTGGCCGACGAAGGCATCGAGGACGTCTATATCGATCGTCACGAAGAGAACCTGGCGTCGGCGGGAATGATGCGCAAGGCCGGCTTCGTCGAGCTGGAAACCTACGCCGATCCGGCGCGGCGACCGAACGGCTCGGGGCGCTCGACAGTGTGCCATCGCAATCTTTCCCTCCAGCGCAGAGCCGTGCGATGAGTTTCATCCGCCTCAAGGTGCGCGCCGCCTTCATGGTCCACGGCTACGACGCGGACAACCGGGAAATCGTCGAGCAGATCGGCGAGGAACGCTTCGTCGAGAAACTGCTGCGCATCGAACGGATCCAGTCGATCAGCGAGAAATACCTGCTGGTCAGCGCCTCCCACGGGCGCGTCGCCTACTGGGAGTACGAGGGCGGCCTGACGGCGCTGCGGCGGCGCCTGGAGCAGGCCGGATTGCTCTTGTAGGGAAAGGGCCGTCGCGCGGCCCCTCGCTTCACTTGCCCAGTGCGCCCGGATAGGCGCAGCCGCGCAGCGTCTCGCCATCGATGCGCAGTTCGGCGGAGTAGCTGCTGAAGGCGCCGCTCATGCTGTCGGTGCAGGACGACGGGGCGATCCACAATTCGACCTTCTTGCCGTTCGCCTCGCTGGAATAGCTGGTGCTGCCGTTCGGCAGTTCCTCGGCGACGTAAGGCAAGGCCAGGGTCTCGTGTTCGGGGCGGTCCAGGCGCAGGCCCTGGTTGTTCACCCTGGCGCTCCAGAAGGGTTCGTTGCCGTTGGCGGCGAAGGTCAGCAGCTTGAAGTTCGGGTCGTCGCAGCCGGGGCCCTCGTTCTGCACGCGGTACAGTCGGCTGACCTCCAGCTTGCCGTCGGTACCGCGGACCTTGGCCGGTCCCATGGTGCCGCGCAGGTCGACGAACAGGCCCTGGGCGCCGTCGTCGAACAGGCTGTCGGCTTCGCGGCGCAGGCCGGTATTGGCCACGTCCTCGATGCTGAACAGGCGCTTCTCGGTACAGGGGCGGAATTGCAGCGCGCCGTTGATCTTCACCAGTTCGCCCTGGAAGCGGGTGTCTACACTGGTGCTCGGCGATTCGGGCTTCCACACCTGGCAGGCGGCGAACAAGGGGAGCAGGCTGTAGACCAGCAGACGGGCAGGGCGCATAGGGAAGACTCCATCGAAAATGCGCCCACGTTACCGAGCGTCCGGGCCTAGCTCAAGTCCGGATCGGACTTCATCGCAACCAGGGAGTCGATCGATGATCCAATGCAAGCGTGTATACGAACCGGCGTCGCCCGCCGATGGCCGGCGCGTACTGGTGGACCGGCTGTGGCCGCGCGGCATCCGCAAGGAAGCCCTGGCCATGGACGACTGGCTGAAGGACGTGGCGCCCTCCAACGAGGTGCGCAAGCAGTTCTGCCACGATCCGGCACTCTTCGACAGCTTCCGCGAACACTACCGCGCCGAGTTGCAGGCGCACCCGGAACATTGGTGGGGCCTGCTCGACAGCGCTCGCGAGGGCACCCTGACGCTGCTCTACGGCGCCCACGACCAGCAGCACAACAATGCCGTGGTGCTGGCCGAGTTCCTCGAGGAGGAGCTGGACCGCCAGCAGCCGGGTAGTTCGCCGACCTGCTACGCCGACCGCCTCTCCTGAGAAATATCGCTTACCAGATGCGGTACACCTGGCCGGTCTGCGCGCCTTCCACGCTGCGTGCGTAACCCAGCGCGGCGTCCGCCGCCGGAACCGGCTTGAAGCCACGGAAGTAGGGCGCGTAGCCGGGCAGCGCCTCGCTGACCACGGTCGGGCTGACGGCGTTGATGCGCAGGCCGCGCGGCAACTCCAGGGCTGCGCCGCGGACGAAGCCCTCGACGGCGCAGTTGACCATGCTCGCCGAACTGCCGAAGCGGATCGGCTGCTCGGCGAGCACGCCGCTGGTGAGGGTGAAGGAGCCCCCGTCGTTGGCGTACTCGCGGCCGAGCAGTACCAGGTTGACCTGGCCCATCAGCTTGTCGCGCAGGCCGAGCTGGTATTGCGCCTCGCCCATTTCCTCCAGGGCGCCGAAGTGCACCTTGCCGACCGCGGCGACCAGCGCGTCGAAGCGACCGGTTTTCTCGAACAGGGCGCGAATGGAGTCTGAGTCGCTGATGTCGACCTGGAAATCGCCGCTGCTGTGGCCTACCCGGACGATCTCGTGGCGCTCGCCGAGTTCTTTGTCGATACCCTTGCCAAGGGTGCCGCTGGCGCCGATCAGGATGATTTTCATACAGGCCTCTCGTTGAGTGAAGGTGAGTGGTTTCCAGTGTAGAGTCGCTTTTGCCATGGATAATCCTGTCAATCGACAACCTACCGTTTTCATAGGGAAACAATCGTGAAGGACCTGGACGATCTCGCCGCCTTCGCCGTACTCCACGACCTGGGCAGTTTCACCCGCGCCGCCGAGCGCCTCGGTTGCAGCAAGGGCCAACTGTCGAAGCGCATTGGCGTCCTCGAGCAGAAGCTCGGCGTGACCCTCTTGCACCGCACCACCCGCCGTCTTTCGCTGACCGCCGCCGGCGCCGCGCTGCTGCCCGAGGCGCAGGCCTTGCTGGTGCAGGCCGAGCGCGCGCGGCAGGCGGTGGCGCGCTTGCAGGAGCGAGCGGAAGGACGGGTGCGGGTGACCCTCCCGGTCTCGCTGGGTGAGACCCTGTTCGATGCACTGCTGGAGGACTTCCAGGAGCGCCATCCGCTGCTGCGTGTCGAGCTGGACCTGTACAACGGCCTGCGCGACCTGGTTGGCGAGGGCTTCGACCTGGCGATCCGCTCTGGGGTCGAGCAGGACGCCCGGCTGGTGGCGCGGCCGCTGTTCGTCCTGCAGGAAATCACCTGCGCCAGTCCCGCCTACCTGGCGCGACACGGCGAGCCGCAACGCCCGGCCGAGCTGGCCGAGCGCGAGTGCCTGCTGAACTCGCACTACAGCGGCCACGAGGAGTGGCTCTATCACCGCCGCCATCGGCTGGAGCGGGTACGGGTTTCCGGCTTTCTCGCCAGCAACCACTACAGCCTGTTGAAGAAGGCCGCGCTGGCCGGCACCGGCATCGCCCGGCTGCCGTCATACATGGTCCACGACGAACTGGGCGACGGCCGCCTGGCCTGGTTGCTGCGCGACTACCAGACGCGCAGCACGCCGATGTTCCTCGTCCATCCGTTCCAGGGCGGCCTGCCGCGGCGCACCCAGGTACTCGCCGATTACCTGCTCGACTGGTTCGAGCGCAGCCGGCGACAATTGATCGGCCTGGAGGGTTGAACATTTCGCCGCGACGCGGCTCTATTGCACTCCGGGCCGCTTCCATGCGGCCTGAAGCTCATCGCGGGCACGTCGTTGCACAAGGAACGTGACGGAACGTGGCAGAATCCCGCACCGGACCGCTCGCGTGCGAGCGGACGCCATTCATCGAACGCTTGGATAGGGACATGCAAAGCAGCTTTCCGCAATCGAACACTCCCCAGATCCGTCGCGCTGGAGTCGACCTCAACGGCGTGATGTCGGTGCTCAGCAAGCACCTCTATTCCACGCCCACCGTGGCGTTGCGCGAGCTGGTGCAGAACGCCCACGACTCGATCCTCCGTCGCCGCCTGGAGCAGCCCGACTGGCAAGGGCCGTCGCGAATCGAGGTGATCGGCGACAGTGCCAGCAACACCGTGCGCATCGTCGACACCGGCGCCGGGCTCACCGAGCACGAAATCCACGCCTACCTGGCCACCGTCGGCGTCGGCTACACCCGCGGACTGCGCCAGTCCGGCCACGAGGACAGCGGGCTGATCGGCATGTTCGGCCTGGGCTTCCTCTCCGCTTTCGTCCTGGCCCGCCGGGTCAGCGTGCGGACCACGTCCTACCAGCAGCCGGAACTGGGCTTCTGCTACGTCTCCAGCAACGCCGAGCAATACAGCGTGACGCCGATGCCGGCGCGCCCGGTGGGTACCGAGATCACCCTCGAAATGCAGGACGAATACAGTGCGCTGACCCAGGCCGCGCGCCTGCGCGAGATCCTCGAACGCTACTGCGTGCTGCTGCGCGAGCCGATCCACGTCGGCGGCGACGCCCAGTCGATCAACCCGGAGCCGCCGCCGTGGCGGCTGGCCGCCGACGCCGCGCTGCACCCGCTGCAACGGCAGCGCCGCGACCTGGAGTTCGCCGCACGCTTCGAGCACGACTTCGAGCCGATCTGCTGCCTGCCGGTGCGCCCGGACGAGCGGGTCGACGTGCAGGGCCTGCTGTGGATTCAGGACGGCGGCACCTATGGCACCAGCGACAACCGCAATCTCTCGGTATTCCTTCGCGGCATGCTGCTCGACGATGACGCCCGCGACCTGCTGCCGTCCTGGGCCGGGTTCGTCGGCGGGGTGATCGAATCGAACCGCCTGACGCCCACCGCCAGCCGCGAGGACCTGCAGCGTGACGACCATTACGCGGCGATCCAGCATGCGCTGGCCGAGGCGCTGATCGCCGGGCTCGGCGAGGTGGCGCGGCAGCAGCCGGAGGCCTGGCGGCGGGTCCTGCTGCGGCACAACGAGGCCCTGCTGGGAGCGGCGTTGTGCGACGAGCGTCTGTTCGCGCTGATGATGGACAGCCTGCGCGTACCCACCTCCCAGGGCGACCTCCCGGCTTCCGAACTCCTTTCGCGCGGAGCGGTGCATGTGCTGCTGGACAACGACAGCGGCTTCGAGGAAATGCTGTTCCGTGCCATGGGCGTACCGGTGGCCCATGGCAATCGCTATGCGGTAGTACCCTTCCTCCGTCGCTGGGCGCAGGCCAAGGGGATGCGCCTGGTGGAGCTGGGCACCGAGCAGGGCAACCGCCAGTTGTTCCGCCTCGACCGACTGCCCGAGCGCGAGACCGGCTGGCTGGCCGAACACCTGGGCGGCGCCGAGGAGCAGCTGGTGATCGCCCGCTTCAGCCCCGAGGAATTGCCGCTTGTGGTGGTGCCTGACCGCGACGCCGAACTCAAGCGGCGACTGGAGGACGACGAGGCCGACAAGCGTATTTCCACCGCGGCGTTGCGCCTGGCCCGGCAGTTCACCCGCAAGCTCGACAATTGCCAGCCGAGCCGGCTCTACGTCAACCTCGACAATCCGGCGGTGCAGGCGCTGCTCGCGGCCGTCGGCGAGGAACGCGACGAAGCGGCCCATGCGGCGTTGCTGCTGCGCTCGTTCAAAGTGATCATCGCCGGACAGGGACGCGGCCAGCCCGCGACCTCGCTGAACCAGGCCCTGGCCGGACTCGCCGATTCGGTGAAGCGCCTGCTGGGGCAATAAGAAAATTCGCAACACGCCTGATGGAGACTGAAGCATATGGATATCTGGAACTGGGTGGAGAAGCTCCGCGCCGACCTGCGTGAGGCCGGCCAGGAGCAGAGTGCGCGGCTGATCGACGAACTCACCGCGTACGTCTGCGACCTCGAGGTGGAGCGCGCCGAGGCGCTGTTGCCGGAGGTCAAGGCGCTGAGCCGGACGTTGAACAACCCGTGGCTGGAAATCTTCGTCCGCCACTGGGAAATGCGTAACCGGGTCGGCAACCAACTGGAGGGTGAGACCGCCCTGGCCGACGCCGTTTCCCTGTTCGAACTGGCCAACCGCGACGACACCCAGGCCTGCCCGCAGTCGGTCTGCGTGACCCAGGACCTGGCGTCGTGCTACGCCAACGTCGACGGCCCGGGCTGGGTGGAGGAACGCATCGAGGTGTGCGACGAGACCCTGGCGCGGATCGACCCGACCTGGGCCTGCTTCCACTGTCTGAGCAACGAGAAGGCCGAGGCGCTGCTCGACGACGGGCGCGGCGAAGATGCCCTGGCCTTCCTGGCCGAACAGGAGAAGAAGATCCTCGCCGCCGGCGAGGAGGTATTCGACAGCCTCCTGGAGATGCGCGTGGCGATCCTGCTGAACCTGGGGCGCGCGGAACAGGCGCTGGCCCTGATCGGCGAGATGGAGGAGAAGGTCGAGGGCGCGGAGTGGAACAACATCAGCCAGCCGCGGCGTCTGTACAAGGCCCACGGCCTGGCGTTGCTGGGGCGCGACGAGGAGGCCCTGGAGGCGCTGCTGCCGTTCTCCGAGATTGCCCCGCGCTATCGTACGATCTGGCTGCGCGCCGTCTACCTGCTGCTGCAACGGACCCCTGAGCGCAACACCTGGGACTTCGGCGGGCGCCTGCAGCAGATGCTCGAACACTACTCGCAGAAGGGCGCGCACCGGGTGGTCATCGATGTTGCCAGCCAGGCCATCCGCCTCGCGTTGCAACGCGGTTCGGTATGGAGCGCCAGGCGCCACCTGGCGCTGGCCGAACAGCATGCTCAACAGTTGCAGCGCGATCGGGGCGCCAGCCAGTTGCTCGCCGGGTTGAGGGAGGAGATCGATGCCGCGCCGCAGCAGCAGGAGCTGCCGGTGCCGGCTGCGGAGTTGCTCGACTGGCTGGCTGCGCAGGGCAGCGAAGACGCGCCGCGCAACCCGGAGAAAGAAGTGCAGTGGCTGCTCCAGGCGCTGGCCGAGCGGCCCGACGACACCGCCTTGCGCGAAGTGGCCGCCTCGGCGCTACAGGCCTGCTCCGCCGACGACGAGGCCATCGACCTGCTCTGGGAGTACGTCGAGCGCCACACCGACGAGGAGCAGCAACTGGCCTACTACCTGCTCAATGCCTTGCTGGCCCGCGGCGAGTACGACCAGGTCAAGCGCCTCGGCCGGCTCTACGCCGACAGCGTGCCGCTGATCGCGCTGTGGAGCGAAGTCAAGCTGGCCGAGAAACTCAACGACTGGCCGGAGCTGGAGCGCGCCTGCCAATCGGTGCTGGAAATTTCTCCCGGCTCGCTGGGAGCCCACAGCCTGCTGGGTAAGGCGCTGATGGAGCAGGATCGCTTCGCCGAGGCGGCGCTGGCCTACCAGCGTCTGGCCGGCAAGCTGGAGGAGCCGCAGTCGGTGCAGTGGGACCAGATGACCGCCGCCAGCGCCGCGCGCGACTGGACGATGCTGCGCGAGGTCGCTGCCGGCATGGGCATGGAGTTCGCCGCCGGCGACGGACCGATCGAGGAAGACTGGGGCTGGGTGATCGTCCGCTACATCGAGGATGGCGAAGCGCTCGACTACTACGCCCGGCGCACCGGCCCGGTGACCGCGCGGGTCCTCGAGAACGCGCCGGGCAACCGCAGCCAGCGGGTCGGTGACTGGGTGGTGTTCGACGCCGGCCTGATCTATCCGGCTCCGGAAGATGAGGAGGAACGCAAGCGTTTCGTTCCCACCTATGCGGTGGTGCACGTCCTCGAGAGCGGTGGTTACTCGCCGAGCTGGCTGGTGGACGGCGTCTATCCGGGCGACGAGGCCTTCGACGCCTTCCGCGAAACGCTCGACGCGCGCGGCTGGAAGGTCTGGGTGCACAGCAACCGCGACTACCAGGTCACCGATGCCAGCAGCGGCGAGGAACTGCGGGCGATCTACTTCACCGTCGCGACACCCGCGCAGCAGGCGCCGCGCGACCTGCACCAGGCGTTGCAGGAGGCCACCGGGCAATGGCCGCACCGCATGTGCTGGCTGCGCCTGGCGGAAGCGGCGGAGGTCGACACCCAGCCGCACCTGGACGCTATCGAGCGCTACGGCCTGTAGCCGGTACGCCTCGGCATAAAAAACGGCCCGTGAGGGCCGTTTTCGTATGCGCTGAAGTCTCCGGCGGGACGGTGCTCAGCCGCCGAGGTAGGCGTCGCGCACCTTCGGGTTGGTCAGCAGGGCGGCGCCGGTGTCGTGCATGACGATCCGGCCGTTCTCCAGCACGTAGGCGCGATCGGCGAGCTTCAACGCCTGGTTGGCGTTCTGCTCGACGAGGAACACGGTGACGCCTTCGCGACGCAACTGTTCGATGATCTCGAAGATCTGCTGGATGATGATCGGCGCCAGGCCGAGCGAAGGTTCGTCCAACAGCAACAGCTTTGGCTTGCTCATCAGCGCGCGGCCGATGGCGAGCATCTGCTGTTCGCCGCCGGACATGGTCCCGGCGCGCTGTTCGTAGCGTTCCTTCAGGCGCGGGAAGAGTTCCAGCACCTTGTCCATCTGCACCTGGTAGTCGTCCTTGTCGGTGAAGAAGCCGCCCATCGCCAGGTTTTCTTCCACCGTCAGGCGGGAGAAGACCCGGCGGCCTTCCGGGACCACCGCGATGCTCTTGCGCATGATGGTGGAGGAGGGCAGGCCGACCAGTTCCTCGCCTTCGTAGCGGATGCTGCCGCTGGCCGCCTGCGGCGAGCCGCAGAGCGTCATCAGCAGGGTCGACTTGCCGGCGCCGTTGGCGCCGATCAGGGTGACGATCTCGCCCTTCTTCACTTCCACGCTGACGTCGTGCAGCGCCTGGATCTTGCCGTAGTAGGTGGAAACCTTGTCGAAACTCAGCATGCTCACGCTTCCCCCAGATAAGCCTTGATCACGTCCGGGTTGTCGCGGATCTGCTCCGGCGTCCCGTCGGCCAGGGGGGCGCCCTGGTTGATCACCACGATATGGTCGGAAATGCTCATCACCAGCTTCATGTCGTGCTCGATCAGCAATACCGTCACGTTGTGCTCGCTGCGCAGCTTGGCGATCAGCGCCTTGAGGTCGTCGGTCTCCTTCGGGTTGAGGCCGGCGGCCGGCTCGTCGAGCATGAGGATCCGCGGGCGGGTCATCATGCAGCGGGCGATCTCCAGGCGTCGCTGCTGGCCATAGGCGAGGGTGCCGGCGCTGCGGTTGGCGAACTCGGTAAGGTTGACTTCCTCCAGCCAGTGCGCGGCGTACTCCATGGCCTCGCGCTCGCTGCGGCGGAATGCCGGGGTCTTGAACAGGCCGGCGAGGAAGTTGGTGTTGAGGTGGCGGTGCTGGGCGACCAGCAGGTTCTCCACCGCGGTCATTTCCTTGAACAGGCGGACGTTCTGGAAGGTCCGCACCACGCCCTTGCGAGCGATCTTGTGACCGGGCAGGCCCTGGATCTCCTCGCCGTCGAGGCGGATCAGGCCGCCGGTGGGCTGGTAGAAGCCGGTCAGGCAGTTGAACACGGTGGTCTTGCCGGCGCCGTTCGGGCCGATCATCGAGACCACCTGCTTTTCCTCGACCTTCAGGTTGACGCCGTTGACGGCCAGCAGGCCGCCGAAGCGCATGGTCAGGCCGCTCACTTCGAGAATCGGTCGGCTCATGGCTTCAGCTCCAGGTGCGGGCGTTGCATCGGCAGCAGTCCCTGGGGACGCCAGATCATCATCACGATCATGGTCAGGCCGAAGATCAACATGCGGTATTCGTTGAACCCGCGCATTTCCTGGAGCAGCACCATCACCACCGCGGCGAGGATCACGCCGAGCTGCGAACCCATGCCGCCGAGTACGACGATCGCAAGGATCATCGCCGACTCGATGAAGGTGAAGGACTCAGGCGTCACCAGGCCCTGGCGGGCGGCGAAGAAGCTGCCGGCGAAACCGGCGAAGCTGGCGCCGATGGTGAAGGCGGAGAGCTTGACGATGGTCGGGTTGAGACCGAGAGCGCGGCAGGCCACTTCGTCCTCGCGCAGCGCTTCCCAGGCGCGACCGATCGGCATGCGCATCAGCCGGTTGATCACGAACAGGGCCAGCAGCACCAGCAGCAGGGCCACCACGTAGAGCAGGATGACCTTGTAGTTGGTGTTGTAGGCGATGCCGAAGAACTCGTGGAAGGTCTGCATGCCTTCCGGCGCGCGGCGTTCGAAGGTCAGGCCGAACAGGGTCGGCTTGGGGATCGAGCCGATGCCGTTGGGGCCGCCGGTGATCTCGGTCATGTTGCGCAGCAGGATGCGGATGATCTCGCCGAAGCCGAGGGTCACGATCGCCAGGTAGTCGCCGCGCAGGCGCAGCACCGGGAAGCCGAGGAGGAAGCCGAACAGCGCGGCCATCATCCCGGCGATCGGCAGGGCGGTCCAGAAGCCGAACCCGGCGTACTCGGCGAGCAGCGCGTAGGTGTAGGCACCTACCGCGTAGAAGCCGACGTAGCCGAGATCGAGCAGGCCGGCCAGGCCGACCACGATGTTCAGGCCGATGCCGAGCATCACGTAGATCAGGATCAGAGTGGCGATGTCCACCGCCCCGCGCGAGGCGAAGAACGGCCAGACGAAAGCCACCACGACCAGGGCGAGGACCGCCCAGCGCTGGGTCGATGGCAGGCTGAGGAAGTTCTTCAGGCCGCTGCCGTTGACCTTGTAGCCGACGCCGCGACCCAGCTTGAGCGGGATGCGGTCGCGGAACAGCTGCCAGACGAACATGGCCAGGGCGGCCGCGGCGATGGTCCAGAGGGTCTGCGCATCGGCGCCGAGGACCTCGAGCTTGATGCCGACGGTGCGCAGCTTCAGGCCTAGGATCGGATAGGACACCAGGATCACGAGGAGGGCGCTGAACAGCGCGCGCTTGAGGGACTGGCTCATACTTTTTCCACCTCCGGACGACCGAGGATGCCGGTAGGTCGGAACAGCAGCACCAGGATCAGCAGGCCGAAGGCCACCACGTCCTTGTACTGGTCGCCGAACACGTCGGCGCCGAAGGCTTCGGCGACGCCCAGCAGCAGGCCGCCGAGCATGGCGCCGGGGATGCTACCGATGCCGCCGAGCACCGCGGCGGTGAACGCCTTGATCCCGGCGAGGAAGCCGATCCCGGGGTTGATCACGCCGTACTGCATGCCCAGCAGCACCGCGGCGACGGCGGCCAGGGCGGCGCCGATGACGAAGGTGAGGGCGATGATGTTGTTGCTGTTGATACCCAGCAGGTTGGTCATCTTCAGGTCCTCGGCGCAGGCGCGGCAGGCGCGGCCCAGGCGGGAGCGGGAGATGAACAGGGTGAGGCCGAACATCACCAGGAAGGTGACGACGAAGATCAGGATCTGCATATAGGAGATCACCACGCCGTTCATGCTGCTTTCGCCGAACACGAAGTTGCCGGGCAGCAGGGTCGGGATGGCCTTTTCCTTGGAGTCCTGCGAGAGCATCACGGCGTTCTGCAGGAAGATCGACATGCCGATCGCGGAGATCAGCGGGATCAGGCGGTTGCCGCCGCGCAACGGGCGGTAGGCGACCCGCTCGATGCTGTAGCCGAAGGCACTGGTGACGATGATGCTGGCGGCGAATGCGGCGAGCATCATCAGCGGAACGCTGTCCAGCCCCATCATCGCCAGCAGGGTGATGGCGATGAAGGCGATGTACGAGCCGATCATGTACACCTCGCCGTGGGCGAAGTTGATCATGCCGATGATGCCGTAGACCATGGTGTAGCCGATCGCGATCAGCGCATAGGTGCTGCCGACGGTCAGGCCGTTAACCAATTGTTGTAGGTAATGATAAATCTCGGGCATGGGACTCTCTCGCTAAACGCCCGCCGTTGTACGGCAGGTAGACGTTCGGCTCGCGGGTGTGGGGCCGGAACGCTGCTGAGACCCGTCACGATCCGGCGCGCGGCGGGCCGGCGGGAGGCAGGGGAAAGCCGCGCTCCCGTCCACCAGGAGTGAACGCTGCCGGTCTTCGCCTGCCCTTGCCGGGCCGCCGCTCGCGGAATCATGCGGGTACTAAAACAAAGCCCACGGTGGGTGACGTGGGCTCCGTACTGCAACGATGCTTACTTGACCTCGGTCCGGGTGGCGTCCTTGTGCCACTCGTAGACGGTGAAGTCGAAGTTCTTCAGGTCGCCCTTCTCGTCGAACCCGAGGTTCCCGGTGGGAGTCTCGAAGGTGTTGGCGCGCAGGGCCTCGGCGACCTTCTCCGGATCGGCCTCGCCGGCTTTCTCGATGCCCTTGGCGATCACTGTGACCGCGGAGTAGGCGGGCAGGACGAAGATGCCGCTCGGATCCTGGTTCTTCGCCTTGAAGGCGTCGATCAGGGCCTTGTTCTTCGGATCCTGCTCGAAGGCGCGCGGCAGGGTCGCCAGCATGCCTTCCGAAGCGTCGCCGGCGATCGCGGTGATTTCGCTGTTGCCGACCCCTTCCGGGCCCATGAAGCGCGCGTCCAGCCCGGCCTGCTTGGCCTGGCGCAGCAGCAGGCCCATTTCTGGGTGGTAGCCGCCGAAGTAGACGAACTGCACGCCGGCTTTCTTCAGCTTGCTGATCAGCGCGTTGAAGTCCTTGTCGCCGGCGTTCAGGCCTTCGAAGACGGCAACCTTGATGCCGGCGTCTTCCACGGTCTTCTTCACCTCGGTGGCGATGCCTTCGCCGTACTGCTGCTTGTCGTGCAGTACCGCGATGGTCTTGTCCTTGTAGCGTTCGGCGATGAACTTGCCGGCCACCGGGCCCTGCATGTTGTCCAGGCCGATGGTGCGGAAGATCAGCTTGTAGCCGCGCGAGGTGATTTCCGGGGCGGTGGCCGACGGGGTGATCATCAGCACGCCTTCGTCTTCGTAGATGTCGGTGGCGGGTTGGGTGGAGCTGGAGCAGACATGGCCGACCACGAACTTGACGCCGTCGTTGACCACCTTGTTGGCGACCGCCACGGCCTGCTTGGGATCGCAGGCGTCGTCGTAGATCACGCCTTCGAGTTGCGCGCCGTTCACGCCGCCTGCCTTGTTGATCTGTTCGATTGCCATCAGCGCACCGGCGCGCTGCATGTCGCCGTACTGGGCTACCGGACCGGTGACCGGGCCAGCCAGGGCGATCTTGATGGTGTCGGCGGCCATGGAGTAGCTGGCGAACCCGGCAATGGCCATCGCGGCGAACAGGCGGGATAGACGCTGAGTACCCTTCTTCATAGTGCTCCACTCTTCTTGTGTGTTGTCATTGTTGTAGTCTCGCGGCCGCGGGGGCCGGAGGAGACCGGGTGATCGTCATGGACGGACCCCGGGAACTGTACCGGTACAGTGTAGAGCGGCGCTTCGTCGCTTGAAAAGCACGGCACGGCGAGCTCCCGTGAGTCGTGTCGCCTGGTTGACATAAACGTATAGAAAAACGGCGCGGACCTGCCTCACCTCCCTGGGCCCGGTTTCCCTTCGGCTGTCGTGGGCTACCGGCGGGCGTTATCATGGCGCCCATGCAATCCAGGTAGATCCCATGACAGAACAAACTAGCACCCTCTATGCCAAGCTGCTCGGCGAGACCGCGGTCATTTCCTGGGCCGAGCTGCAACCGTTTTTCGCCCGTGGCGCCTTGCTCCAGGTCGATGCCGCGCTGGACCTGGTGGAAGTCGCCGAGGCCCTGGCCGGGGACGACCGCGAGAAGGTCGCCGCCTGGCTTTCCGGCGGCGGCCTGAGCAAGGTCGGGGAGGATGCGGCCAAGGACTTCCTCGAACGCGACCCGACCCTCTGGGCGGTGGTGGTGGCGCCCTGGGTGGTCATTCAGGAACGCGCGGAAAAAGCGACGTTGCACTGATCCAGGGCGGTTTTCTTTCGCTCGACCCTGGCTAGACTGATTCCGATTCCCACCAGGAGATTCGTCATGTTCGAACCAGGCCACCTCCATCTGGTCAGCCTGCCCGGCCTCGACCAGCAGGACATCAATATCCATATCCGCTACGAGGTGCGGCAGAACGCCGAATCCGGCGCCTATGTGCACTTCGACATGGACGGCGAGATCGACGGCAAGCCGTTCAGCGACTCCTTCGAGCTGCCGCGCGATACCGCCTTCAACTTCGCCAGCGATGCCACGCGGGTCGCCCAGAAGCACGGCCTGCACCCGAAGTTCGGCGCGATCACCCGGGTGCACAAGGAATACGATGCGATGTTCGAGGATATTCGCGCCAAGCTGCATGCCCATCCCGGCGAACCGGTGGATCTCGAGCGGATCATTCGCCACGAGTGAGCCGTGTCCCCGGCGGCCGGAAGCATGGGAAAGGCCCGATA
This sequence comes from Pseudomonas sp. HMSC065H01, assembly GCF_001815235.1. NCBI lineage: Bacteria > Pseudomonadati > Pseudomonadota > Gammaproteobacteria > Pseudomonadales > Pseudomonadaceae > Pseudomonas > Pseudomonas sp. HMSC065H01. The sequence goes on from NZ_KV819834.1 coordinate 99,802, forward strand.
TCGACGATATCGGGCCTTTTTTCGTTTGCCGGAGAGGCCGTTCCAGGGGCTTGCCACCCTTGCCGGCAAGCGGAAACGGCTTGCCGCTTGCCGCTTCCGGGTTGCTCTTAAATAAACTCAAGTTATTGAATATAAAGGTTTTTAATAATTTGGCACGGGCCTTGCTGAAGTGTTGGCGACGAAAGCCACACCGGCAAACAGGTTCGCAGCCATGAGCATCAGTTTCGACAGAGCACTCGGTATCCACCAGCAGGCCCTCAGCTTCCGCGCCCAGCGCGCCGAAGTGCTGGCCAACAACCTGGCCAACGCCGATACCCCGAACTACAAGGCTCGCGACCTGGACTTCGCCGCGGTTCTCGCCGAGCAGAAGGACAAGGCCGCCAAGGGTACCTTCGCCATCCGCACCACCAACGAGCGGCATATCGCCGCCGAAGGTTTCGGCATGGGCGAGGGCAGCCTGCAGTACCGCATCCCGGTCCAGCCGTCGATCGACCAGAACACTGTCGACGCCCAGATCGAGCAGGCCAACTACGCCGAGAACGCCATGCACTTCCAGGCGTCCTTCACCTTCCTCAACAGCAAATTCAAAGGGCTGGTCAGCGCCCTGCGTGGAGAGTAACCGCCATGTCCCTCGCCAGTGTCTTCAACATTGCCGGTAGCGGCATGAGCGCCCAGAGCACCCGCCTGAACACCGTGGCCAGCAACATCGCCAACGCCGAGACGGTTTCCTCCAGCGTCGACAAGACCTACCGCGCCCGCCATCCGGTGTTCTCCACCATGTTCCAGCAGGCCCAGGGCGACAGCGGCTCGCTGTTCGCCGACCAGGACAGCTCCGGCGCCGGCGTGCAGGTGCTGGGCATCGTCGAGGACCAGAGTTCGCTGATGCCGCGCTACGAGCCGAACCATCCGGCCGCGGATGCCAACGGCTACGTGTATTACCCCAATGTGAACGTGGTCGAGGAAATGGCCGACATGATTTCCGCCAGCCGTGCCTTCCAGACCAACGCGGAAATGATGAATACCGCCAAACAGATGATGCAGAAGGTCCTGACCCTGGGTCAGTGAGCGGAGTAGAGCATGAGCATCGATAACGTCAGCGGCACCAGCAGCAACACCGGCAACGTCAACGGCAGCAAGCGTGCCGCCGGCAGCGGCGCCACCGAGACCGGGCAGAGCGTCAAGGGCAGCAGCAACCTTGGCAAGGACGAATTCCTCAAGCTGCTGGTGGCCCAGTTGAAGAACCAGGACCCGATGTCGCCGCAGCAGAACGGCGAGTTCATCGCCCAACTGGCCCAGTTCAGCACCGTGGAAGGCGTGCAGTCGCTGAACAAGAGCATGGAGAGCATTCTCTCCAACTACCAGTCGTCGCAGGCCCTGCAAGCCTCGTCGCTGGTGGGGCGCAAGGTCATCGTGGCGACCGACAAGTCGGTGGTGGACACCAAGGACACCTTCAAGGCGTCCCTCAACCTGCCGGTCTCCAGCAGCAACGTATGGGTCAACGTCTACGACGACAAGGGCACCGTGGTCAATCGCATCAACCTCGGCCAGCAGGCTGCCGGCAGCGTCAGCTTCATGTGGGACGGCAAGGACAGCAGCGGCAACATCATGCCGCCGGGCACCTACAAGTTCGAGGCGCAGACCTCGATCGACGGCAAGACCTACGGGCTCCAGACCTACCTGCCGGCCAACGTCGACAGCGTCACCCTGGGGCAGAACGGCGGCGAGCTGATGCTCAACCTCGCAGGCCTGGGCAGCATCGCGCTGTCCAAAGTACAGATCATCGGCCAGTAAGCCGGCGTTTCCGGCAAGGAGCTATCCATGAGTTTCAACATCGGCCTGAGCGGCATCCAGGCGGCCTCCAGCGGCCTGAACGTCACCGGCAACAACATCGCCAACGCCGGCACCGTAGGCTTCAAGCAATCCCGCGCGGAGTTCGCCGACGTCTACGCCGCCTCGGTGCTGGGTTCGGGCAGCAACCCGCAGGGCAGCGGCGTGCTGCTCTCGGACGTCTCGCAGATGTTCAAGCAGGGCAACATCGACTCGACCAACAGCGTGCTGGACCTGGCCATCAACGGCAACGGCTTCTTCGTCACCAGCAACAACGGGGCGATCAGCTACACCCGCGCCGGCTACTTCAATACCGACAAGCAGGATTTCATCGTCGACAACAACGGCTACCGCCTGCAGGGCTATGCCGTCGGGCCGAACGGCCAGTTGCAGAACGGCGTGGTCACCGACCTCAAGGTCGAGCGCGCCAATCAGGCGCCGCAGGCCACCTCGAGCATCCAGCAGTCGTACAACCTCAACTCGACGCTGAAGCCGCCGACCGTGACGCCGTTCGATCCGTCCGACGCCGCTACCTACAACTCGTCCTCTTCGCTGGGCATCTATGACAGCCAGGGCAACTCCCACACCATGAGCCAGTTCTTCATCAAGAACGAGCCGGATCCGAATGCGACCCCGCCGATTCCGGAGAACAGCTGGACCATGAAAGTGCTGATCGACGGGGTCAATCCGCTCGACCCGTCGAACAAGACGCCGATGAGCTTCAACGTCACCTTCGACGCCAGCGGCCAGATGACCTCGGTACGGGCTCCGGACGGCAGCACCAGCGGGCCGGGCTTCAGCATCGACGCGACCACCAACGTGATCCAGTTCAGCCCGGCCACCGGCAATCCGCCGACTCCCGGCACCGGCTGGATTCCGGCGGCCTCGGACGGCAAGACCCCGCCGACCTACGCCTGGAATGGCGCGACCGGTGCCGCCAGCGGCATCTCCTTCGACATGCGCAAGACCACCCAGTACTCCACCGCGTTCGCCCAGAGCAACCCGATCCAGGACGGCTACACCACCGGTCAGCTGGCAGGCCTGGAAATCGACGACACCGGGGTGATCTTCGCCCGCTACACCAACGGCCAGTCCAAGGTGCAGGGCCAGGTGGTGCTGGCCAACTTCGCCAACATCCAGGGCCTGACGCCGATCGGCAAGACCTCCTGGGTGCAGTCCTCGGAGTCCGGCGAGCCGGCGGTCGGCGCGCCGCGCTCGGGCACCCTGGGGGCGTTGCAATCCGGCGCGCTGGAAGCGTCCAACGTGGACATCTCCAACGAACTGGTGAACCTCATCGTCCACCAGCGCAACTACCAGGCCAATGCCAAGACCATCCAGACCGAGGATGCGGTGACCCAGACCATCATCAACCTGCGCTGATGACGGCGTGCCGGTGCCGTCCGGGCACCGGCAAGGCCCTTGCCGCCAGCGGCAACCCCTGGCCAGGGGTTGCCCCCGAAGCCTCCGAAAGGAGGCTTTCTGTTTTATAAAATCCTTTTAAATCAATGTATTAATTGTTTTTTCGAATTCTGGCACGGTGCTTGCTGGATAACCTGCAAGAAAGCCCGGCGGATTGTGCCGGTGCCTGGAGGATTCGATGGACAAGATGCTGTACGTCTCCATGAGCGGGGCCAGCCAGAACACCCTGGCGATGCGTGCTCATGCCAACAACCTGGCGAACATCTCGACCAGCGGCTTTCGTCGCGACTTCGAGCAGGCGCGTTCGATGCAGGTGTTCGGCGACAGCTTCCCGGCGCGGGTATTCGCCATGAGCGAGCGGCCCGGTACCGATTTCAGCCATGGCAGCCTCCAGGAAACCGGCAACGAGCTGGACATCGCCATCGACGGCGACGGCTTCGTCGCGGTCCAGGCGCCGGATGGCAGCGAGGCCTACGTGCGTACCGCCGGCATGCATATCGACGCCCTCGGCATGCTGCGCACCGGCGACGGCTTGCCGGTGCTCGGCAACGGTGGGCCGATCGCCGTGCCGCCGGAGGAAAAGGTGGAGATCGGCCAGGACGGCACCATCAGCATCCGCGCCCTTGGCGAGAACCCCAACGTGGTCGCCGTGGTGGACCGGATCAAACTGGTCAACCCGAACCTGAAGCAGATGGAGAAGGGTACCGACGGCCTGCTGCACTACAAGCCGCAGCCGGGCGAGCAGGCGCCGCTGGCCGACGCCAACGTGAAGGTGGTCTCCGGTTTCCTGGAAAGCAGCAACGTGAACGCGGTGGAAGAGATGACCGCGATCCTCTCGCTGTCCCGTCAATTCGAGCTGCACGTGAAGATGATGCGCACCGCCGAGGACGATTCGGCGGCCATGGCGCGGGTTTTGCAAATCAGCTAATCACTTGAGCGTGGTGCCATAAAACCGGCACCCGAGGAGCACGACGATGTTATCGGCACTGTGGGTCAGCAAGACCGGTCTGTCCGCCCAGGACATGAACCTGACCACCATTTCCAACAACCTGGCCAACGTATCCACCACCGGCTTCAAGCGCGACCGCGCGGAGTTCCAGGACCTGCTGTACCAGATCCGGCGCCAGCCGGGCGGCCAGTCGACCCAGGACAGCGAGCTGCCTTCGGGCCTGCAACTGGGTACCGGTGTGCGCGTCGTCGGCACCCAGAAGATCTTCACCCCGGGCAGCCTGCAGACCACCGAGCAGCCGCTGGACATGGCGGTCAACGGGCGCGGCTTCTTCCAGGTCCTGCTGCCGGACGGCACCGTGTCCTACACCCGCGACGGCAGCTTCCACCTGAACTCCGACGGGCAGATCGTCACCTCCAACGGCTTCGCCCTGGAGCCAGCGATCGTGGTGCCCAACGAGACCCAGACCTTCACCGTCGGCCAGGACGGCACCGTCTCGGTGACCACCACCGGCAACGCCCAGCCGCAGGTGATCGGCAACATCCAGACCGCCGACTTCATCAACCCGGCCGGCCTGCAGGCCATCGGCAACAACCTGTTCCTGGAAACCGGCTCCAGCGGCGCGCCCCAGGTCGGTACGCCGGGTCTCAACGGCCTCGGCACGGTTGCCCAGAACACCCTGGAAAACTCCAACGTCAACGTGGTCGAGGAACTGGTGAACATGATCACCACCCAGCGCGCCTACGAGATGAACTCCAAGGTCATCTCCACCGCCGACCAGATGTTGTCCTTCGTCACCCAGAATCTTTGACGGGCCCTGACCGGGCCCTGGCTGTACGCCGCGAGGTAGCTTGATATGAACCGGCTGATGATCGTCTCCCTGCTTGGCATCGCCACCGCCCTGGGCGGTTGCGTCAATCCACCGCCGAAGCCGAACGATCCGTACTACGCGCCGGTGCTGCCGCGCACCCCGCTGCCCGCCGCGCAGAACAACGGCGCGATCTACCAGGCCGGCTTCGAGCAGAACCTCTACGACGACCGCAAGGCCTTCCGCGTGGGCGACATCATCACCATCACCCTCAACGAGAAGACCCAGGCGAGCAAGAAAGCCAACTCCGATATCCAGAAGGACAGCAAGACCAAGATGGGGCTGACCTCGCTGTTCGGCAGCGGCATGACCACCAACAACCCGATCGGCGGCGGCGACCTCAGCCTCAGCGCCGAATACGGCGGCTCGCGCGACGCCAAGGGCGATAGCCAGGCGGGGCAGAGCAACAGCCTGACCGGCTCGATCACCGTGACCGTGGCCGAGGTGCTGCCCAACGGCATCCTCTCCGTGCGCGGCGAGAAGTGGATGACCCTGAACACCGGCAACGAGCTGGTGCGCATCGCCGGCCTGGTCCGCGCCGACGATATCGCCACCGACAACACCGTGTCCTCGACCCGCGTGGCCGACGCCCGGATCACCTACTCCGGCACCGGCGCCTTCGCCGATGCCAGTCAGCCGGGCTGGCTGGACCGCTTCTTCCTCAGCCCGCTGTGGCCGTTCTGAGGACGCTCGCGATGACCAAGTTCAAGCACCTGCTGGCCCTCGCCGCGCTGCTCCTGGCCGCCGGCGCGGCCCAGGCCGAGCGGTTGAAGGATATCGCCAGCATCCAGGGCGTGCGGACCAACCAGTTGATCGGCTATGGCCTGGTGGTCGGCCTGAGCGGCAGCGGCGACCAGACCACGCAGACGCCGTTCACCCTGCAGACCTTCAACAACATGCTGGCGCAGTTCGGCATCAAGGTGCCGGCCAACGTCGGCAACGTGCAGTTGAAGAACGTCGCCGCGGTATCGGTGCATGCCGACCTGCCGCCGTTCGCCAAGCCGGGCCAGCCGATCGACGTCACCGTGTCGTCCATCGGCAACGCCAAGAGCCTGCGCGGCGGCAGCCTGCTGATGACTCCGCTGAAAGGTATCGACGGCCAGGTCTACGCGGTCGCCCAGGGCAACCTGGTGGTCGGCGGCTTCGACGCCGAAGGCCGCGACGGCTCGAAGATCACCGTCAACGTACCGTCCGCCGGACGTATCCCGGCCGGCGCCACCGTCGAACGCGCGGTGCCGAGCGGCTTCGACCAGGGCAACAGCCTGACGCTGAACCTCAACCGCCCGGACTTCACCACTGCCAAGCGCATCGTCGACCGCATCAACGAACTGCTCGGTCCGGGCGTCGCCCATGCGGTGGACGGCGGCTCGGTGCGGGTCAGCGCGCCGCTCGACCCGAACCAGCGGGTCGACTACCTGTCGATCCTGGAGAACCTCGACGTGCAGCCGGGCGAGGCGGTGGCCAAGGTCATCATCAATTCGCGCACCGGCACCATCGTCATCGGCCAGAACGTCAAGGTATCGCCGGCCGCCGTCACCCACGGCAGCCTGACCGTGAGCATCACCGAGGACCCGATCGTCAGCCAGCCCGGTGCCTTCTCCAACGGCCAGACTGCGGTGGTGCCACGCTCGCGGGTGAACGCCGAGGAGGAGACCAAGCCGATGTTCAAGTTCGGTCCCGGCACCACCCTGGACGACATCGTCCGCGCGGTGAACCAGGTCGGCGCCGCGCCGAGCGACCTGATGGCGATCCTCGAAGCCCTGAAGCAGGCCGGCGCGTTGCAGGCCGACTTGATCGTGATCTGAGGACGACGCCATGGATTCCCGTTTGCTCAGCGGTATCGGCGCAGGCCCCGACAGCGGCTCCTATACCGATCTCAACCGCCTCAACCAGCTCAAGGTCGGCAAGGACCGCGACGGCGAGGCGAACATCCGCAAGGTCGCCCAGGAATTCGAATCGCTGTTCCTCAACGAGATGCTCAAATCCATGCGTTCGGCCAACGAAGCGCTGGGCGACGGCAATTTCATGAACAGCCAGACCACCAAGCAGTACCAGGACATGTACGACCAGCAACTGTCGGTGAGCCTGTCGAAGAATGCCGGCGGCATCGGCCTGGCCGACGTGCTGGTGCGCCAGTTGTCGAAGATGAAGCAAGGCTCCAGGGGCAACGGCGAAAACCCGTTCGCCCGGGTCGCCGAGAACGGCGCCGGTCGCTGGCCGAGCAACCCCAGCGCGCAGGCCGGCAAGGCCCTGCCGATGCCGGAAGCCGGCCGCGACGACTCGAAGCTGCTCAACCAGAGGCGCCTGGCGCTGCCGGGCAAGCTGACCGAGCGCATGCTCGCCGGCATCGTTCCCTCCGCCTCGCCGGCCGCCAGCCAGATGCAGAGCCTGGGCCAGGACAGCTACCTGCCGGCGCAGAGCTACCCGGCGGCGAGCCGCCGCGGTTTCTCCACCGATGGCGTCGACAGCCAGGGCAGCCGGCGCATCGCCCAGCCGCCGCTGGCCAGGGGCAAGTCGATGTTCGCCTCGGCCGACGAGTTCATCGCCACCATGCTGCCGATGGCCCAGAAGGCCGCCGAGCGGATCGGCGTCGATGCCCGCTACCTGGTGGCCCAGGCCGCGCTGGAGACCGGCTGGGGCAAATCGATCATCCGCCAGCAGGATGGCGGCAGCAGCCACAACCTGTTCGGCATCAAGACCGGCAGCCGCTGGGATGGTGCCTCGGCGCGCGCTCTCACCACCGAATACGAAGGCGGCAAGGCGGTCAAGGAAGTCGCGGCGTTCCGCTCCTACTCGTCGTTCGAGCAGAGCTTCCACGACTACGTCAGCTTCCTCCAGGGCAACGACCGCTACCAGAACGCCCTGGACAGCGCCGCCAACCCCGAGCGCTTCATGCAGGAACTGCAGCGCGCCGGCTACGCCACCGATCCGCAGTACGCCCGCAAGGTGGCGCAGATCGCCAGACAGATGCAGACCTACCAGGCCGTCGCCGCCGCCGGCACGCCGCCTCTGGGTTGAGCAAGGAGGAACTGACCCATGTCCGACCTACTCTCGATAGGCCTGTCCGGCCTCGGCACCAGCCAGACCTGGCTGACCATCACCGGGCACAACATCACCAACGTCAAGACGCCGGGCTACAGTCGCCAGGATGCCATCCAGCAGACCCAGGTCCCGCAGTTCAGCGGTGCCGGCTACATGGGCTCGGGCAGCCAGATCGTCGACGTGCGCCGCCTGGCCAGCGACTTCCTCACCGGCCAGTTGCGCAACGCCACCAGCCAGAACAGCGAGTTGAGCGCATTCCGTAGCCAGATCGAGCAGCTCGACGGCCTGTTGTCCAACACCACCACCGGCGTCAGCCCGGCCATGCAGCGCTTCTTCGCCGCACTGCAGGCCGCCGCCAACAATCCCTCCTCGACCGAAGCGCGCGAGGCAGTGCTTGCCCAGGCCGAGGGGCTGGGCAAGACCTTCAATACCCTCTACGACCAGTTGGACAAGCAGAACAGCCTGATCAACCAGCAACTGGGCGCGCTGGCTTCGCAGGTCAACCATCTGTCGCAGAGCGTGGCCAGCTACAACGATGCCATCGCCAAGGCCAAGTCGGCGGGCGCGGTGCCCAACGACCTGATGGATGCGCGCGACGAAGCCGTGCGCAAGCTGTCCGAGATGATCGGGGTGACCGCGGTCACCCAGGACGACAACAGCGTCAGCCTGTTCATCGGTAGCGGCCAGCCGCTGGTGGTGGGCAATACCGTGTCGACCCTGAGCGTGGTGCCCGGGCTGGATGACCCTACCCGCTACCAGGTGCAACTGAGCAACGGCAACTCCATACAGAACGTCACCGGCCTGGTGTCCGGCGGCGAGATGGGTGGCTTGCTGGCCTACCGCAACAGCGCCCTGGACAGCAGCTACAACAAGCTCGGGCAGTTGGCGATCACCCTCGCCGATACCATCAACAAGCAGCTGGGGCAGGGCCTCGACCTAGCCGGCAAGGCCGGCGCCAACCTGTTCGGCGACATCAACGATCCGGACATCACCGCGCTGCGGGTCCTGGCGAAGAATGGCAACACCGGTAATGTCCACGCCAACCTGAACATCACCGATACCAGCAAGCTGAATTCCAGCGATTTCCGCCTGGACTTCGACGGCACCAGTTTTACCGCGCGGCGCCTGGGCGACGACGCAAGCATGCAGGTCACGGTCAGCGGTACCGGTCCCTACACCCTCTCGTTCAAGGATGCCAACGGCGTCGACCAGGGCTTCAACCTGACCCTCGACCAGCTCCCGGCTGCCGGCGACCGCTTCACCCTGCAGCCGACCCGGCGTGGCGCGGCGGATATCGAGGCGACGCTGAAGAATGCCTCGCAACTGGCGTTCGCCGGTACCGCGCGTACCGAGTCGACCACCGAAAACCGCGGCACCGGCAAGATCGGCGCGCCGACCCTCACCAGCGGTCCGTCGCCGGTGGATCCGACTGTGCTACAGGGCGCGTTCGGGCCCAACGGGATCAGCCTGGGCGCGACGCTCAGCGCCGACGGCAAGACCTATACCCTGTCCTCGCCGTTGCCGGCCGGCTGGAGCTACGTCGACAAGGACGGTAACGCCCTGACCGGCAGCCCGACGCTGACCAGCGGCAATACCAATACCGTGCGCATGGCGTTCACCGACCCGAGCGGGCAGAAATACAGCTACGAATTCGAGCTCAGCGGCGTACCGCAGAACTCCGACAGCTTCAAGCTGGGCTTCAACGACAAGGGTATTTCCGACAACCGCAACGCTCTCAACCTGCTGGCCTTGCAGACCAAGCCGACCGTCGGCGGCACCGACAACACCGGTTCCACCTATAACGAGGCCTATGGTGGCCTGGTCGAGCGGGTCGGCACCCTGACCGCCCAGGTGCGTGCCAGCAGCGAGGCCAGCGCCACGGTGCTGAAGCAGGCCCAGGACAGCCGCGATTCGTTGTCCGGGGTGAGCCTCGACGAAGAGGCGGCCAACCTGATCCAGTTCCAGCAGTACTACGGTGCCTCGGCCCAGGTGATTCAAGTTGCCCGCACTCTGTTCGATACCCTGATTGGAGCGTTCCGTTGAGTTCTCTCGACGGGGCCTAAGCCAGCGAGACCGCCACCATGCGCATTTCCACCATCCAGGCCTTCAACAACTCGGTCAACGGGATTTCCCGCAACTACGCGGACCTGAACCGTACCTTCGAGCAGATCAGCACCGGCAAGCGCATCCTGACACCGGCGGACGACCCGGTCGGTTCGGTACGCCTGTTGCGCCTGGACCAGGAGCAGGGGTTGAACGAGCAGTACAAGACCGGCATGACCGAGGCGAAGAACAGCCTGAGCCAGGAAGAAACCATCCTCCGTTCGGTTGGCAACGTCCTCCAGCGCATCCGTGAGATCGCCGGCCAGGCCGGCGACGGCGCACTGGACTCCAACGACAAGAAGTCGCTGGCCAGCGAGTTGCGCCAGCGCGAGGACGAGTTGCTGAACCTGCTCAACAGCCGCGACGCGAGTGGCAAATACCTGTTTTCCGGGTCCCAGGGCTCGGTGCAGCCGTTCGTGCGCAACGAGGACGGCACCTACAGCTACATGGGCGACGAGAGCCAGCGCGAGGTGCAGATCGCCAGCAGCACGCGGATTCCGGTCAGCGACAGCGGCAAGGTACTGTTCGAGGACATCGTCAATGCCGCTCGTCTCGATACCAAGGCGGCGGCTGGCAATACCGGCGACGGTCGCATCTCGGTCGGCCTGGTCGAGGACGAGCTGGCCTTCGACAGCCAGTTCCCGGCGAGCAATCCGCCTGCGGCAACCGACGGCTTCAACATCCACTTCGTCAGCGACAAGGAGTATGTGGTCTACGATCCGAAGAGCCTGCCTCCGGGCTATGACTGGACCACCTACGATCCGAATTCGCCGCCGGCCTGGCAATTGTCCAAGGGCGCCATCGACGACGACCCGAAGACCATCGACAAGGTGCTCTACGCCGGCGTCAGCGTGACGATCGACGGCACGCCGAAGGCGGGCGACGAGTTCAACGTCAACTACAAGCCGGGCAGCGAGAAGCGCAGCCTGCTGAACGTGGTGTCGGACCTGCGCAAGGCCCTGGAAAGCTCCACCGACAACCAGGCCGGCAACGACGCCATCCGCGATGCGACGGCGGTGGCCCTGACCAACCTCTCCGCCGTGGCTGCCGCCGTGGATGGCGGCCAGGGCAAGATCGGCGCGCGCCTGAATACCGTGGAAAGCACCGAGACCTTCATCGACGATGTGAAGCTGGTGAATGCGTCGGTGATGTCGCAGATCCAGGACCTGGACTACGCCGAGGCGTTGTCGCGGCTGTCGTTGCAGTCCACCATCATGGATGCCGCGCAGCAGAGCTACGTGAAGATCCAGGGGTTGAGCCTGTTCAACTACCTGAAGTGACAGTCCCTCTGTGAAACAGGGCCCATGACTCCGTCATGGGCCTTTTCGTTCGCAGGGACTGGACCTGTGTCGCTGGAGGGTATGTTCCGCAAGGTCTACGGAAACACGGGAGAATTTGTCAGAAGTTTGACTGCCGATTCGCGCCGCAGCGCCTGTGGAACAGCCAGGGGCCGCGCGACCAGGGGCTTTGACCTGCATCAGGCTCTTTGGGTACGGGCCTTGCATAGAGTGGCGTGCTCGGGTTTTTCGCCCTTTACTCGCCTGAGTATCCATTCATCAGGGCCCTACATGAACAACAAGACGATCCCGGTCACCAGCCCGCTGCTGCCGCCCCTGGAAGAGTTCATCCCCTACCTGGAAAAGATCTGGGAGAGCCGCTTCCTGACCAACGGGGGCGACATGCACCATGCGTTGGAAGAGGCCCTGTGCGAATACCTGGGGGTGAAGCACATCGTGCTCTTCGCCAACGCCACCCTGGCGCTCATCACCGCGCTGCAGGCATTGCGGGTGACCGGCGAGGTGATCACCACGCCGTACTCCTTCGTCGCCACCAGCCACGCGCTGCTGTGGAACGGGCTCAAGCCGATCTTCGTGGACATCGATCAGGACTCCATGAATCTCGACCCGTCGCGGATCGAGGCGGCGATCACCCCGCAGACCACCGCGATCCTGCCGGTGCATTGCTACGGCAACCCCTGCGATGTCGAGGCGATCCAGCGGATCGCCGATATCCACCACCTGAAGGTCATCTACGATGCCGCGCATGCCTTCGCCGTGCGCGACGCCGGCGGCAGCGTGCTGCGCCACGGCGACCTGAGCATCCTCAGCTTCCATGCCACCAAGGTGTTCAACACCTTCGAGGGCGGTGCGATCATCTGCTCGGACGAAAACACCCGGCAACGCCTCAACCACCTTAAGAATTTCGGCTTCGTCGACGAGGTCACGGTGGTCATGCCCGGCATCAACGGCAAGCTCAACGAGGTCGGCGCTGCCTTCGGGCTGCTGCAACTCAAGCACGTCGACCAGGCCCTGGAGCAGCGCAGGGAGATCGCCGAGCGCTATCGGCGCCTGCTGGCCGGCGTCCCTGGCATCCAGTGCCTCCGGCCTGGTACCCAGACCTTCGCCAACAACGCCTATTTCCCGATCCTGGTGGAAGTCGATTTTCCGCTTTCGCGTGACGAGCTGTACCAGCGCCTGCGCGACAGGGATGTGCTGGTGCGGCGCTACTTCTACCCACTCATCAGCGACTTCCCCATGTACCATTCGCTGCCCTCGGCGGCGCCCGCCAATCTTCCGGTGGCGCGGTCGATTTCCTCGCGGGTGCTGTGCCTGCCGATCTATCCCGGGCTGGCCGCCGCAGACGTCGAGTTCGTCGCCGGCCTGATCGCTTCCGCCGCCATGCCGCGGCGGCGAGCATCAAGTTGAGCCCGTCGCGACCGATAACAGAATGAACAACCGCCTCACTCAGGTAGACAATAAATGAGCCAAGCAAAATTCATCGAAGACTTCCTTTCCGCCACCGATTTCCAGAATCCCGTCGAGGTCAGCATGGACACCCAGCTCGAAGACCTGCCGGAATGGGACTCGCTGGCCGCGCTCGGGGTCATCGTCATGTTCGACATGGAATACGGCAAGACCATCACCGGCGAAGACCTGATCAAGGCTCGCACGGTGGGCGACCTCTACCAGATGCTCGGACTCTGACCATGGCCACCTCCACGCTGAAGAACGTCCGTTTCGCCGGGATGGCGACCTGCGTCCCCAAGCGCGTTATCTCCAACCTGACCGACTGCAAGCCGCAGTTGCGCGCCGAGCGCGAACGCCTGGTGCGCAACATCGGCATCGAGACGCGGCGCATGGCGCAGGAGTGGCAGTGCTTCTCCGACCTGGCCTTCGACGCCGCCGAGCGCCTGCTGGAAAGCCTGGAGTGGAAGCGCGAGGAGGTCGATGCGCTGATCGTCGTGACCCAGTCTCCCGACTACCTGGCGCCGGCTACCGCGATCATCCTCCAGGACCGCCTGGGGCTGCCGCATTCCACCGTGGCCTTCGACGTCAACCTGGGTTGCTCGGCCTATCCGTTCGCCCTCAACCTGCTGGGTTCGCTGATTGCCGCCGGCGGGGTGAAGAAGGGCCTTGTGCTGGTCGGCGACCGCGGCGCCAGTGTCAACGATCCGATCTTCTCCGACGCGGGCACCGCGACGGCGCTGGAGTTCTGCGAAGGCGCGCCGCCGATGCACTTCGACCTGAACAGCGACGGCAGCGGCTACAAGGCCATCATCCTGCCGGTGGGCGGCCATCGCGAACCGGTCGGCGTGCAGCACCTGATGCCGTTCCGCGAGGACGAGAACGACCATTGGCACCGTGCCATCGACCTGCAGCTCGACGGCACCGCCGTACTCAGCTTCTCCACCCAGCGCGTACCGCCGGCGGTGGAAAAGCTGCTCGACTATGCCGGTGCGAGCAAGGACGAAGTGGACTACTTCGTTTTCCACCAGGCCAACCGGATGATCAACGAGACCATCCGCAAGAAGCTCGGCCTGCCGGTAGAGAAGGTGCCTTCGACCCTGCGCGACTTCGGCAACACCAGCGGCGCCTCGCTGCCGGTGACCATGACCGCGCGGATCAACCGGGAACTCGAGGCCGGCCGCAATCGCGTGTTGCTCTGCGGCTTCGGTATCGGCCTGTCCTGGGGTACCTGCCTGGTGGATATCGAAGGGGCGAAGTTCCCCGATCTGATCGAATCCTGAGTGCCTTGAACGCGGAATCAGCCAAGTGAACGACGAGACTTCCTTCAATCCCTTCAGCCTGTCGGGCAGGCGCATCCTGGTCACCGGCGCCAGTTCCGGCCTGGGCCTGGCCATCGCGCAGAGCTGCGCGCGGATGGGCGCCGAATTGATCGTCAGCGGTCGCGACCCACAGCGCCTGGGCGCCAGCCTGGAAGCGTTGCAGGCGATTTCCGATTTGTCGCACCAGGCGATCCAGGTCGATCTCACGGTCGCCGAGCAGCGTGCCGCCTTGGTCGCGGCGCTCGATGGCGAAATCCATGGGGTAGTGCATAGCGCGGGGATCTCCCGTCTATGTCCGGTCCGTATGATGAGCGAAGCGCACCTGCGCGAGGTTCAGTCGATCAATGTCGACTCGCCGATGCTGCTTACCCAGGCGCTGCTGAAGCGCAACCTGATCGCGGCCGGCGGCTCGATCCTGTTCATCGCTTCCATCGCCGCCCACATCGGGGTTGCCGGAGTGGGCGCATACTCGGGAACCAAGGCCGCTCTGATCGCCATGTCCCGCTGCCTGGCCATGGAAGTGGTGAAACGGCGGATCCGGGTCAATTGCCTGTCGCCGGCGCTGGTGGAAACACCGCTGCTGGAAGCTACGGCCCAGGTCGTGGGTTCCATGGACACCGAGCGCAACAATTATCCGCTGGGCTTCGGCAAGCCCGAGGATATCGCCAACGCCGCTATCTTCATGCTTTCCGATGCCAGCCGCTGGGTGACCGGCACGACCCTGGTGATGGACGGCGGCCTGACCATCAGTTGAGGACGATGCAATGAAGAGGATCATCATCCTCGGCGCCGGTGGGTTGGGGCGTCAGGTGTTGGCCCAGCTGCAGGTCGACTACGGTCACGGCATCGACTGGGTGATCGGCGGGTTTCTCGACGAGCGCGGCCCCGAAGCGGTCGCGGAGTCGCTCTACTATCCGTGGCTCGGGTATCCGGAGAGCTTCGTCGCCGAGCCTGACCAACTGTTCGTCGCCGCGGTCGGCGATCCGCTCAGTCGCCAGAAGCAGGTCGCATGCCTGCTGGCGAAGGGCGCCGAGTTCGTCGCTATCCGCACCCGCTGCACCCTTGGCGTGCGGACCAGCTACGGCCCGACCTTCTTCGGCTACGACGTGAGCAGCGGCGTGGACTGCCGTATCGGCGCCTACGGTTTCATCGACCAGCAAACCATGCTCGGCCACGACGTGGTCATCGGCGACTATGTACACATCGGCCCGCGCTGCCTGCTGGCTGGCTACGTGAAGGTGGGCGATCGCGCGGTGATCAACTCCGGGGCGATGATCGCCCGCGACGTCAGTATCGGCGAAGACGCCGTGGTGGGCATGGGCGCGGTGGTGTTCAAGGACGTGGCGGCCGGACAGACCGTGGTCGGCAATCCGGCCCGGGTTATTTTCAGCAAGTGAAGGTTGTGGATGTGGACATGACTCGCCATGCGCTGGACGCAGCGCACTACACCGAGCCGCAGACGCTCGCGCTGGAGCGCGAAAGGCTGTTCGGCAGGCTCTGGATCTTCGTCGGCTTCAGTTCGATGGTGCGCGAGCGCAACCAGTTCTTCACCCGCAAGATCGCCGGCGTGCCGGTCGTGGTGCAGCGTACCGAGTCCGGCATTCGGGCCTTTCTCAACCAGTGTCCGCATCGTCTGTCGGCGATCCAGACCGAATGCACCGGCCAGCGACCGCTGGTCTGCCCGTACCATGCCTGGTCGTTCGGTGCCGAGGGGCAGCTACAGGGCATTCCGAACTCCAGCCTGTACCAGTTCAGCGCCGAGGAGCGGGCGCGGATCGGCTTGCGCAAGCTGCACCTGGAAGAGGTGGGGCAACTGCTGTTCGTCAACCTGGCGGACGACCCGTTGCCGCTGCGCGAGCAGTTCGATGATGGATTCCTGGAAACCTTGCGGGAGGTCTCCTCGCACCTGGATACGCGGCTGATCTACAGCTGCCACAAGGTGCGCTACAACTGGAAGCTGAACATGGAGAACGTGAAAGACTACAACCACGTTCCTTTCGTCCATCCGAAGACCTTCCTCCCGGTGATGACCGCTCCGGTGCGCGGTTTGGCACGCGAGGCTGCGGTGCCGTCCGAGGTGCTGCGCCTGCTGCAGGAAGGCGAAACGCCGGAGCTGCGTTCGCTGAGCTTCCCCACCAAGGCGCCGATCCAGCCCTACAAGAGCTGGTTCTCCGACCTCTGCGAGGGCTACGGCGACGAGCACGCCTACTACAACTGGTTCATCTACCCGAACGTGAACTTCTGCAGCGTCCGTGGCGAGCACTTCCTGCTCCAGCAGTACGATCCGGTGGCACCCGGCGAGACCGACTACCACCTGTGGATGATGACTGCCCGGCGCAAGGATCCGAAGACCGATTTCAGCGCTTTGCTGAGCACCCTGATTCGCGGCGAGCGTAACGTGATCGGCGAGGACACCCTGGTCCTGGAACGCCTCCAGGAGGGACTGGGTGCACATTCGCCGCCGTTCATGCACGGCGACTACGAGGTGCAGTTGGTGCGCCAGCACCTGTGGTATCGCGCGCAGGTACTGGGGGAGAGGGCATGAAGCAAGCGATCATCGTCGGGGAAGGGCGCGCGCTCGAACGGGCGGACAGTACCGCGCGGGAACGGGGACTGGAACACCGGGTCCTGGAGCTGAATGCTGCGGATCGACACAACTTCGATATTGCGCCTCTGCTCGAACGCTACCCCGCTGCGGAAAGCGAAGTATTCGTGGCGCTGGACGAGCGGGCGGTGAACTACGCCCGCCACAAGCTCATCGCGGACATCCGCCTGGCGGGCTACCGGCTATTCGATATCGTCTCGCCTCAGGCCATCGTCGGCGAAGGCGTGCGACTGCTGGGCAACGTGTTCGTCGGCGCCGGTTGCGTGCTCGCCGGTCGTGCCCGCATCGGCACTGGCAGTTGGCTGGAGCTGCAGGTCCTGGTGGAGGAGGACTGCCGGGTCGGAACCTGTAGCACGCTGCTCGCTGGCGTGCAGTTGGGACGGCGAGTGGAGATCGGCCAGGGCAGCACGCTGGGTGCGGGCAGCGTCGCGCTCGCCGACACCCGGGTGGGGCGACACTGCGAATGGTTGTTGCCGGGCAGGCTTCCCCGGGAGCTGCCCAATTACTCCTTTTACGATGAACTCATGCCCGATGGGGCGCGCATCCTGAACAATTGAGGGGTGGTCGATGGTGGATGGTGGCAGCATTGCACAAGCGGATTTTCTAGCGCGTTGCGAACAGAGTGGATATCTCATGTTGCTGGTGCCTAGCTCCTATCTCGGGCGTATCTATCGACCCCATATCGCGTCCGGCCTGGCCAGGCGCCTGCCTGATGTGCGCCTGGTCGCCGTCGATGATGTGCTCTTCAGGGAAGGCACTACTGTCGATGGCTTCGACGAAGTGATCCCCACTGCTCACCTGAGCGATCCCCGTCATGCCGGGAGGCCGGCGGTGAACTGCGCCTATTCGCTGTCTGCATGGCTGACGCTGGACCGTCTCTCAAGCGCCGCGAAATGCGCCACCCTCGACTTACCTGAACTCCTCTATCTGCTGGATATTCCGCTGGTCTACCAGACCGGTGCGCTGACTCGCGAGCTGGCCGTGAAATATCATGCCGAGTTCGTCTCGCTGCGCGAGCGTCTGGCCGACGAGCCAAGCCGCAAGACCCTGGATGCCATCATGCGCTTGCGCCTGGATGGAAACCGTTCCGCTCTGCTGGATGTCGTGTGTCCGGGAGAGCAGGAATACTTTTCCCTATACCGCGGCGCCGGACATCCGATCGACCTGCGAACCGACGAGCACTACGTGGATATCGGCGCCTTCGACGGTGATACGGTGAAGAAATTCATGCTGGCAGCCCGTCATCGATACGCCTCGATCCACGCCTTCGAGCCCGACCCAGCGAACTACCAGCGCATGCACGCGGCCCTAAACGGACATGCCAGGCTGAAGCTGCACAACCTGGCCGTGTCCGACGATGAGGGCTATCTTGCGTTCGCTGCGCACGGCACCATGGGCAGTCGGGTCCAGGCGGATGGTGCGGTTCAAGTGCGTTGTGTGCGCCTGGACGACGTCCTGGACCGTATGAGCCTGCTCAAAATGGATGTGGAGGGCCACGAAGCGCGGGTCCTCCGCGGCGCAGCGCGCCTGATCGGCGAATGCCGGCCGCGCATGGCCATTACCTGTTATCACCACGTGGCGGACCTGCTGGAGATTGTCGCTGCGATCGATGAGATCGCCCCGGGGGCTCGGTTGCGGCTACGGCACTATTCGATGTTTTTCTACGACACCATTCTGTATGTCGACTGGCCGGAGTATTCCGCATGAAAGGCCGTCTCCCTATCGACACCTATGGCTTCCGTTCCATGGCCCGGAGGGTAAGACATGACCTTCCAGCGGATGAATGTCGTCGTGGACGTCGAATGCTCGTCTCGTAATCTGAAGAGTCTTGAACATGTCTATCGTTACCGGAACCTTGCTGCGTGCACGCCTCAAGTACCCTGACCTGGACCTCTCCAAGGTTCGCCTAGTCGGATGGGGGGCGGGGCAGTTTTTCCAGGATTTCTACCCGTGTGTGAGCGAGTACCTGAACCTGCAATACACTATCTGTCCCTATCCCGAAAATCAGGGGAAGCGCATCCACGGCGTGGAAGTTCGGGCGCCGTCTGCACTCGAACAGGAATCGCTGGAGCACACCGTGATCGTGGTCATGGCCAACCACTTCCCCGAAGTGATGAACCAGATCAGTCAGTTTCATGGCAGGTTCCGCACGGTACGCGCTATCGATTTCGATCCGGGCAACGTGGCGCTGCTCGATGAAATGCAGGACGTCGCCGAGCTGCTCCCAAGTCTGACGATGAGGCGCGATCTGCCTTCCAGTCGGATGGGTATTTTCGTCCAGGGCCTGGCGTTCGACTTCACGCCGCTGGTGCTGGCCTGGAACCGCTCGCATTTCCCGTCCGCCTACCAGTGCATGGTGACCTGGGACCATCAGTCCAGCGAATTGCTCGAGCGCTGCCGCCCCTGGCTGGATGAGTTGATATTGGTTCCACAGCCGGAGAATCTCGGCTTGATGAACCGCAATGTGATCCTGCGTTCGGCACGCTTGGGTGTACAGCGCCTGGCGGACAAGGGGATCGAGTTCGCTGTTCGTTGCCGCAGCGACAACATTCTTCATGGTTCGCTTCACCAGGCGCTCAACGGACTCTTCTCGCATGGCCGCAATGCCGGGAAGATCGCGGTTTCGCTGGGTGCTTCCTGGCAGTACATGCCGTTCCACTTCTCGGAGAAAGCGATGATTGCAAGAACCGAGGATATGCTGGCGCTCTGGTCCCTGCCCGAGGATCCGCGTCCGGCAGACTGGGCCGCCGACGAGCTGTCCGATCGGCTGGAACTGTCGCCGGAGCGGCATTACCAGGAGCTGTCTCAGTACACCTTCGAATCTGCGCTCTGGCGAGATTATGCCCGGCGTCTGGGCTTTCCTGTGGAGTCCCTGGCCGACTCTTACCGTTTTGCACAGGCGCGCCTCCTGGCCCTTGAGCCGTATATGAGCTGGTACTCGTTGAAGTTCACCGCGCTGTTCAACCTGGAGCGTGACACGTTCTATTCGTTTTCCGCTGAAAGCTGGAACCGCCTGTTTTCCGATAGCGATGGAGCTCTGCTGCGGGCGGAGGCCGCCAGCCGACTTGCCATGAACTCGCGGGATTTCTGGCGGGGTAGGGTCGGTTAAATGTCGCGGAAAACGCAGTTTCCGCCCATCGGATGAGGGACTCCATGAAGTACGCCGTTGTCATTCCCGCACGCCATGCGTCGACACGCTTGCCAGGCAAGCCCTTGCTCGACTTATGCGGCGTGCCGATGATCGTCAGGACCTACAGGCAATGCATCCAGGCGGTGGACGCCGAGCATGTGCTGGTTGCCACCGACGACGAACGCATCCGCGCAGTCTGCGAAGGCGAGGGGATTCGCACGTTCATGACCTCGAGCCGTTGCCTGACCGGAACCGACCGGGTCGCCGAAGTGGCCGGACGGGTCTCAGCGGAAATCTTCATCAATGTTCAGGGCGATGAGCCGCTGTTCAATCCTGACGATCTGCGCAAGCTGATCGATGCAGCCCAGGCGAGCCCGGAAGCGATTATCAATGGCTACTGTGGCATCGCTGACGAAACGACGTTTCGCAACCCATCGGTCCCTAAGGTGGTCTTTCGTCCGGATGGACGCTTGCTCTACATGTCGCGGGCAGCCATTCCGACGACCAAACAAGGCGAGTTTAGTCGGGCCTGGCGTCAGGTGTGTGCCTACGCCTTTCCGCGTGAGGCGCTGCGAGCGTTCGCAGCCAGGCCGACGAAAACTTCACTGGAGGAGGTCGAGGACATCGAGATTCTGCGCTTTCTCGAATTGGGTTGGGAAGTCAAGATGATCGAAATGAGCGACCAGTCCATCTCAGTGGATAACCTCGAGGATGTGGAGCGGGTGTTGGACGCAATCCTCCAGCGCAAGCCGCGAACCGCTAGCGTTGGAGGTGACCAGCATGCCCCGTGACGACTCGGCGGCCTACTCGTCTCGCTGCGGTACTTTCGAGTGGTGCGATGCCGACTATGCTCGGACCTATTTGCCTCGGCGCTTCTGTGAGCAATTGGCGTCCTCGATTGCTCCGACCATACTTGGCATCGACGCACAGCCTGGCGAGTCGTTGTGGTTTTCCAAGCTTGTTGACCTGGGGTGCAGACTGGATTCTCTCGAGTCAGGTCTCGATAGCGTTGAGGATTGCGAGTGTCTGCGTAACGCCCACATCGACATGCACGGCTACGAGTGCCAGGAGATGGAGGCTGTCTCCCCTGGGCAAGTCGATTACATAGCCATCGAAGCGTCTCTCTTCGGTTTCTGCGGCAGGAGTGATATCTCCGCGAAGGCCTTCCAGCAGATGGATGATATCGGCTTCGCGTTGTGGGATATCGCCAATCTATCGAAAAGTCCCAAGAGGCTGCCTACCGATTGGGACGAGTTGGTCTATAGGCGGAGCGACTCATGAGCGAATCTCCTTACGTCCACTCGGCTGCAGAGGGGGTAGTTGAAAGCAGCATGGGGCTCTATTCCGTGCCCGCCTATGTCAGCTTCCTGCAGCAGAACCGGACCCGGGAACAGGCGTTGGCGATCTATGAGCAGCGTATCGCCGATGCGTTGGCGATTTACACGGAGTTTTCTCATGCATTCGTGGAAAGGTGTTGTCCTTGTTGCGGAGCGCAGGAGCGCGCCGACCTCGAACCTTTCCAGGGTATCTATTGTGTCGCCAAATGCATGCGCTGCACCACCGCGTATGTAACGCCTTGCCCGCCGCCGGCGGTACTTGGTCATTATTACAGCCAGTGCCGCTGCAACGGCATGCTCGGCGACCTGTTGAAGGCGCGTCAGCGCTCAGGCGACCGGATAATTTCCGATCGGGTGCGCTTTCTCCTCACTCTGATCGATGAGTATCTGCTGGGCCGGGCGCGGATACGCATCCTTGAGGTCGGCTGCAATTCGGGCGGCTTGTTATCCGAGTTGAAGGCTGCCCTTCACGCCAGCGATCTCCTGCACCGATGCGAGTTGACCGGCATTGATATCGACGCTTCGGCCATCGCTAGGAACGAAGACCGCGACCTCACGCTCCATGCTGCCAGTGCCGAGGAGTTTGCTGCCGGTAGTGGCGGGGTCTTCGACCTGATCATCCATTTCGAGCTGATCGAGCATCTGTTCGATCCTCACGGTTTTATGGTCGCCACGAAGAAGCTCATGAGCGATGGAGGGCTCCATCATTTCCATACACCTAACGCGCTCGGTATGGACAACCAGGCACTGGGTTACAACAGCTTTCGTGCGCTGGCCCATGGTATTTTTCCGCCGATGCATTTGCAGGCTTTCACTCCGCAAAATATCGGGCATTTCGCCATGCGTTCGGGCTACAGCATCGTTCAGATGGACACTCCTGGAAATTTCGATGTCGACATGGTTGCCAACTGGTTGCCGAAGGACGCCATGGACTCTCCTTTTATACACATCCACCAGTTGCCCAGGGAGCACCTGGCTATATTCCAACAATGGCTGAAAGTGCTAGGTGCGAGCAGCCACATGCGTTGCACGCTCAGGAGCTGATGGATGGTCCAGCCATTGTCGGCGATCACCAGCAAGGTGCTCGACTGTACCCTCCGTGATGGTGGCTACTACACCGCCTGGGACTTCCCCACCACGATCATCGAGCGTTATCTCGATGCGATGCGTGCGGCGCGGGTCGACGTCGTGGAGCTGGGTTTCCGGTTTCTGCGCAACGAAGGGTTCAAGGGAGCCTGTGCCTACACCACCGACCACTTCATCCGCAGCCTTGCCATTCCCGAAGGGTTGGCCCTGGCGGTGATGCTCAACGGCGCCGACCTTTTGGGCGAGATGGGCCTGGAGGCAGCGTTGCAACAACTGGTTCCAGAGAGCGCGGAAACCAGCGCGCTGAAGATGGTGCGCATCGCCTGCCACTTCCACGAGTTCGAGCGTGTATTGCCCGCGTGCGACTGGCTGAAGCGCCGAGGCTATGCCGTTGGCTTCAACCTGATGCAAATGGCCGGCCATACCCGTGAGGAGGTGAGTCGCCTTGCGTCATCGGCCAGTGACTGGCCCGTCGACGTGCTGTACTTCGCCGATAGCACGGGCAGCATGAAGCCCGCGGATGTCTGCGAGACCGTGGCCTGGCTGCGGGAAGGCTGGTCGGGGGCGCTGGGTTTTCATGCGCACGACAACATGGGCCTGGCGTTACAGAACACCCTGACCGCGCGGACCGAGGGCGTCGAATGGTTGGATGCCACCATCACCGGAATGGGACGCGGCCCCGGCAATGTGCGCATCGAGGAACTGTTGATCGAGCTTGCCGAGCCGCGGGCCAACCTGGTCCCCTTGCTGGCCCTGATCGGAGAATACTTCGCCCCTTTGAAGGTGCGGCATGGCTGGGGGACCAACGCGTTCTACTACCTTTCCGGGAAGCATGCCATCCACCCGACCTATGTCCAGGAAATGCTGGGCGACCCGCGCTATGGCGAAGAGGACGTGCTTGCCGCTATCGACTATCTACGTCGGCAAGGTGGACAGAGCTTCCGTCGCGACATGCTCGTCAGTGCCCGTCATCTCTATGATGAAACGCCGAAAGGGATTTGGTCCCCATGCGACTGGCTGGAAGGCAGGGAAGTATTGCTGCTGGGGGCTGGCGCAGGCGTGGTCAGGCACCGCCAGGCCCTCGAGTCCTATATCCGGCGTACCCGGCCAGTGGTAGTCGCGTTGAATACCCAGTCGGATCTCGACGCCAGCCTGATTGATCTCCGCGTAGCCTGCCATCCAGTACGCCTGCTTGCGGATTGCGAAACCCATGCGCGCCTGCCGCAGCCTCTCATAACCCCTGTCTCGAGCCTGCCTACCGAATTACTGATGTCGTTGCACGATAAGCAACTTCTGGATTTCGGGTTGGGAGTGAGGTCCGGCAGGTTCGAAGTGTTCCCTCAGGGCTGCGTCGCTCCGAACTCACTGGTCATCGGTTATGCCTTGGCGGTGGCCGCCAGCGGCAGAGCGCGACGAATTCTCCTGGCCGGTTTCGATGGCTATCCGCCGGGAGACTCGCGCAACCAGGATATGCAGGAACTGTTCAATCTGTTCTGTGCGCGGCAAAGCGTGCCCGGCATGGTTTCCGTCACGGAGACGGCTTATGACATTCCTTGCACGAGTATTTACGGCATGTAGCGACACACGCACCCGGACAGCAGCCCGCGGCTATGGATGATTCCCAAAGGCAAGGCCCGACAGAGACTAGCCTGGCGAATCGATGCTCTTCAATTTCGACAACGGTCAATGAATATGGGTGAACAGGCTCTCGTCAGCATCGTCATGCCGACCTACAAG
The DNA here is from genome assembly GCF_001815235.1 of Pseudomonas sp. HMSC065H01. Classification (NCBI taxonomy): domain Bacteria; kingdom Pseudomonadati; phylum Pseudomonadota; class Gammaproteobacteria; order Pseudomonadales; family Pseudomonadaceae; genus Pseudomonas; species Pseudomonas sp. HMSC065H01. Next base: position 123,971 of record NZ_KV819834.1, read on the forward strand.
CTGGAGTACTTCGAGGACGCCCTCGACAGCGTGCTCGGGCAGACCTATCTGGCCCTGGAGCTGATCATCTGCGACGACAGCAGCGACGAGCGGATCGCCACGCTGGTCGAGCAGAAGCGCGCCTCCGCGGCATTCCCGATCCGCTACTTCCGCAACGAGACGCGCCTCGGCGAGCTGGGCAGCACGGCGAAAGGCATCCGCCTGGCGGAGGGCGAGTACGTCAAGTTTCTCCACGACGACGACGTGTTGCTTCCCGAATGCGTCGAGGCGTTGGTGGGAGCGATGGAGCGCGAGCCGAACGTGGTCCTGGCCTCGTCGCGGCGGTTGCGTATCGACGAGGAAGGGCAGCCGCTGCCGGACATCCTGGCGACCTGCTTCCCGTTCGCCGGCGACGTCCTGATCGACGGTCGCGAGCTGGTCTCGTTCCTCGCCGACCACACCATCAACTTCATCGGCGAACCCAGTTGTCTGATGGCCCGGCGCGATGCGCTGCTGCAGATCTGCGAACGCCTGATGATGCTCAACGGCCGGGCCATCGACTGGATCGGCGACCTGGCCATGTGTGCGCAGTTGCTACAGCGTGGCGACCTGGCGTTCCTGTCGCGGCCGCTGACCCGTTTCCGCGTCTCCCGCCAGCAGTTCAGCCAGGTCGGGCGCGACCAGCCCGGTATCGGCGAGCAGGGCCATGCCGACTTCCGCCTGGCTATCCGCGAACTGGGTTGGTATCGCCAGGCCGGCGACAACCGCTTCGTCCGGGTGGCACCGATCACCCGCCTGGACGCCCGTGTCTTCAAGCCGGTCAACCTGCTCGCCGCGCTGAGGCGGGCGGCGGGCTTCGGTAGCGTCACGCTGTCGACCTGGCTGGAGGCGCGGCGGCCGGATGCGGTGCAGAAGGTGCTGATCGATCGATTCCTGCAGGAGCAGGGTGGTGGGCCGCGCTTCGCGGTGCTGGTGCTCGATGCCCACGGCGATACCGAGGCCGTGGAGCGTACCCTGCAGAGCCTGGAGCACGTCAATTCGTATCCACGTGTCGAGAGCCACCTGTTCGCGCCGCTGGGCACGAGTCCGCGGAACGGAGCGATGCTCTTCGATCCTGCCGCGGGGCCGATACCGACGATCAACCAGGCGCTTGCCCGGCTTGATACCGACTGGTTGCTCCTGGTCGAAGCGGGCGTCGAATTCACTGTCAGCGGCCTGCTGGTGGCGGCGCTGGACCTGCTGGCGGCACCGGAGAGCTGCCAGGCGGTGTACGCCGACGAACTCATGCGCCTGGATGACGGCGAGCTGGGCGCGGCGTTGCGCCCGGACCTGAATCTCGACCTTCTGCTCAGTTTCCCCGCCGGCCTGTCCCGGCACTGGTTGTTCCGCCGCGAGCCGCTGCTTGCCACGGGCGGATTCGACGAGACCGCCGGCGAGGCTTTCGAGCTGGCCTACCAGTTGCGTCTCGTCGAGCAGCGGGGCCTGGGCTGTATCGGACACATCAGCGAGCCACTGCTGTCTGGCCCAGCGCTGCGCCTGCAGGACAGCACCGCCGAGCGTGCGGCGATCGAAGGCCACCTGCGTGCCCGTGGCTACGCGCAGGCGACAGTCGGAAGCCGGCTGCCGGGGCGCTACGAGCTGGACTACGGCCACGCCGGGCAACCGCCGGTCAGCATCCTGGTGCTGGCCGGGGAGCGCCTGGCGCAGCTCCAGCGTTGCGTAGAAACCGTGCTGGAGAATACCGCCTATCCCAACTACGAGATCCTTCTGCTGGAACAGGGTGGCGAAGCGGCCGACGTTCGCGAATGGCTGCTCGCCGTCGAAGGCATGGGTGTCGAGCAGGTGCGGGTGCTGCGAGGCGATGGGCAGTTATCCCGTGGGGCTCTGCGCAACCTGGCGGCGTCCCGGGCGCGTGGCGAATTCCTGCTCTGGCTCGATGCCGGCAGCGGCATCCTCGACAAGGACTGGCTGCAGCAGTTGCTCAACCATGGCCAGCGTCCGGAAGTCGGCGCGGTAGGCGCCAAGCTCCTGGCGGCGGACGGACGGGTCTGCCACGCCGGCTGGCTGCTCGGCTTATGCGGACCGGCCGGGCGGGCCTTCGAAGGGCGTTCGCACGAGGACGCCGGTTACCTGCAGCGCCTGCAGGTGGACCAGAACTACTCGGCGGTGGCTGGCGAATGCCTGTTGATGCGCCGCGAGTTGTTTCTCGAATTGGGCGGTTTCGACGAGGCGCTGACGCGCTGGGACGATGTCGACATCTGCCTGCGGGCGGTCCAGGCGGGCTACCTGAACGTATGGACGCCGCGTGCGCGGCTGTTGCTCGATGCGCCTGCCACGACGGCGGCGAGCGTCGAGGAAGAAGATGCGCTGTACGCGCGCTGGCTACCGTTGTTGGCACGCGATCCCGCCTATAACCCGGGCTTTTCGTTGCAGGCCGAAGGCGGTTTCAAGCTGGCCGACCCGCAGCTGGCCTGGCGCCCGTTGCAGGGGTGGCGGCCCTTGCCCACTGTCCTGGCGCACCCCGCCGACCTGTTCGGCTGCGGCCATTACCGGGTGATCCAGCCGTTCAGCGCGTTGCGCGAGTCGGCATCCATCGATGGCGCGCTGTCGATCGGCCTGATGCACGTGGCCGATCTGGAGCGCTACGACCCGGATGTACTGGTGCTGCAGCGCCAGGTCGGCGAGGAGCGTCTCGAGGCCATGCGGCGGATGCAGGCGTTCTCGCGGGCCTTCAAGGTCTACGAGCTGGACGACTATCTGCCCAACGTGCCCCTCAAGAGCGCCCATCGCCAGCACCTGCCGAAGGACATTTTGCGCACGCTGCGTCGCGGGCTGGGTTACGTCGACCGCTTCGTGGTGTCGACGCCGGCCCTGGCAGAGGCCTTCGCCGGTCTCCACCCGGATATCCGGGTGATCGAGAACCGCCTGCCGGTGGGGTGGTGGCAGGGGCTGCGGGCGCAGCGGCGGCGCGGCGAGCGGCCACGTGTCGGTTGGGCGGGCGGCTCGAGCCATACCGGCGATCTGGAACTGATCGCCGATGTGGTCCGGGAACTGGCCGACGAAGTCGACTGGGTGTTCTTCGGCATGTGCCCGCCGTCCATCCGTCCCTTCGTCAGGGAAGTGCATGCGGGGGTGCCTATCGAACGCTATCCGCGGGCATTGGCGGCTCTCGATCTCGACCTGGCGCTGGCGCCGGTGGAGCAGAACCTGTTCAACGAGTGCAAGAGCAATCTGCGCCTGCTGGAATACGGCGCCTGCGGTTTCCCGGTGGTCTGCAGCGACGTGCGCTGCTACCAGGACGATCTGCCGGTGACGCGGGTGAAGAACCGTTTCCGCGACTGGGTGGAGGCGATCCGCATGCATACCCGCGACCTGGATGCCGCGGCCAGGGCAGGGGATAACCTGCGCGAACGGGTGCTGGCGGATTGGATGCTCGACGGCGAGCATTTGCGCGCCTGGTATCGTGCCTGGATGCCGGACTGAGCGGCCGGCGGGGCTTTCCGTCGCTGTCCGCAGCGCTCGGGAGGCCTTGCGCGAACCCCTCCGACGGGGCCGATGCATGAAAAACGAGGATGGTCAAAAAAAAACCTAAAGCTCCCCAGGGAAGCGCCGATAAAGATCACGAATGCGAACTTTAGGGGTGCCTGGGCGATGCCCACCCGAGGTCGCAAGCTCAGGCAAACATATCGTCCTTGGAGGGCATCAAGATGGCCTTGACCGTCAACACCAACATCGCTTCGCTGAACACTCAGCGGAACCTGAACAACTCTTCCGCGTCGCTGAACACTTCGCTGCAGCGTCTGTCCACCGGTTCGCGCATCAACAGCGCCAAGGACGACGCCGCCGGCCTGCAGATCGCCAACCGTCTGACCAGCCAGGTCAACGGCCTGAACGTGGCTACCAAGAACGCCAACGACGGTATCTCCCTGGCGCAGACCGCTGAAGGCGCCCTGCAGCAGTCGACCAACATCCTGCAGCGTATGCGTGACCTGTCCCTGCAGTCGGCCAACGGCTCCAACAGCGACTCCGAGCGTACCGCTCTGAACGGCGAAGTGAAGCAACTGCAGAAAGAACTGGATCGTATCAGCAACACCACCACCTTCGGTGGCCGCAAGCTGCTCGACGGTTCCTTCGGCGTCGCCAGCTTCCAGGTGGGTTCGGCCGCCAACGAAATCATCAGCGTCGGCATCGACGAGATGAGCGCAGAGTCGCTGAACGGCACCTACTTCAAGGCTGACGGCGGCGGCGCGGTCACTGCTGCAACCGCTTCGGGCACCGTCGACATCGCGATCGGCATCACCGGCGGCAGCGCCGTGAACGTCAAGGTCGACATGAAGGGCAACGAAACCGCCGAGCAGGCGGCTGCCAAGATCGCCGCAGCGGTCAACGACGCCAACGTCGGCATCGGTGCCTTCAGCGACGGCGATACCATCAGCTATGTTTCCAAAGCTGGCAAGGATGGCTCCGGTGCGATCACTAGCGCGGTTTCCGGCGTTGTCATCGCTGACACCGGCAGCACCGGCGTAGGCACCGCGGCTGGCGTAGCCCCTTCCGCTACCGCTTTCGCCAAGACCAACGACACCGTCGCCAAGATCGACATCTCCACCGCGAAGGGCGCTCAGTCCGCCGTGCTGGTGATCGACGAGGCGATCAAGCAGATCGACGCCCAGCGTGCCGACCTCGGTGCGGTGCAGAACCGCTTCGACAACACCATCAACAACCTGAAGAACATCGGTGAGAACGTATCGGCTGCTCGCGGCCGGATCGAAGACACCGACTTCGCAGCCGAAACCGCCAACCTGACCAAGAACCAAGTGCTGCAACAAGCCGGCACCGCGATCCTGGCCCAGGCCAACCAGCTGCCGCAGTCGGTTCTGAGCCTGCTGCGCTAAGCTTCGGCGAGGTCAAGGTGAAGTCACGAGGGGGAGCGCTGGCGCGCTTCCCCTCGTATCTCATTGAGAGGTAGCGACGATGGACGTCAGCAATGTCAACAATTCGACGGCTGCTCCGGTAATCCGGCTGTTCGGCTCGGCGTCTTCTTCCGATGGCGCACGCCCGGCCGGCCAGGCCGGCGAGGCGGCCGCCAGCGCAAGCGCGCAACGGACGGGCGACGTCAGGATGGGCGACAAGGAGCAACGCGCTGCGGTCGAGGAGGCGGTTTCCTCCATCGAGAAGTTCACCCAGAGCATCCGCCGTGATCTGAGTTTCAGCCTGGACGACTCCACGGGGCGGGTAGTGGTCAAGGTGACCGATTCGACTTCCGGAGAAGTCATCCGGCAAATCCCTTCCGAAGAGGCCCTGCGCCTGGCAGAGCGACTGGACGAAGCGCGCAGCCTGCTGTTCAAGGCGGAAGCCTGAGCGGAATTGGCACGTCTTTTGAGTGTCTGTTGGAATTGGAAGGACAAAGCGTCAATGAGCTGACGAGGTGAAGCAAGATGGCGAACAGTACGACGATCAACGGCTACAACTCGGGCCTTGATATCAAGAACATCGTTTCCACCCTGGTGGCGGCCGAGAAGGCGCCGAAGGAGGCGCAGCTCAAGCGTCTGGAAAGCGACACCACCGCCAAGTTCACCGGCATCGGCCAGCTCAAGAGCGCGATCTCCGACCTGCAGACCATCCTCAAGGAACTGAACAAGCCCGAGCTGTTCCAGAAGCGCTCGGCGAGTACCAGCGACGAGAAGTTCGCCACCGCCACCGCGACCAAGGACGCCCTGCCGGGTATCTACAAGCTCGAAGTGACCCAGCTGGCCAGCGTCAGCAAGGTGGCCACCGCGTCGTTTGCCGATGGCTACAAGACCACTTCCGGCGGAACCCTGACCATCAAGCAGGGTGCCGACGATGCCGGTGTCACGGTAAACGTCGCGGCGGGCGCGACCCTCGCCGAAGTGCGCGACTCGCTCAACGCGCAGCTGAAGGACAAGGGCATCACCGCCAACATCGTCAACAACCCTGGAGACGGAACCTCGCGACTGGTCTTCACCGGCAAGGATTCCGGCGCCGGCAAGGACGTGTTCGTCCAGGGCAGTTCCGGCCTGGAGAACTTCAACATCGGCAGCGTCGGCGCCGATGGCAAGCTGACCCTGTCCCAGTTGGACGGTACCTCCTCCAGCAGCAGCGGCTATATCACCCAGGCGAAGAATGCCAAGTTCAGCATCGACGGCCTGACCCTGGAAAGTCCGACCAATACGGTCGACAAGGTCATCAACGGCGTCACCTTCGAGCTGAAGACGGTCACCGACACCAACAAGCCGATCACCATCTCGGTCGAGCAGGACCGTGGCGGCGTCAAGGACAACATCAAGAAGTTCGTCGAGGCCTACAACAAGCTGGTCGGCGTGACTTCGGAACTGACCGGCGTGACCAAGGTGGGCGACGACAAGGCTCCCGTGGTCGGTGCCTTGGTCGGTGACAGCAGCGTGCGCAACCTGCTCACCACCATGCGCAACGAGATGGTCCAGCCGGGGCAAGGTACCGATGTTCGCATGCTCGCCGACATGGGTATCACCACCAAGAAAGACGGCACCCTGGAAATCGACGACAAGAAACTCGACAAGGTTCTGAAGGACAAGTTCGAGTCGGTTTCCGCTCTGTTCACCGGCGATACCGGCCTGATGAAGCGTCTCGACGACAAGCTCACGCCTTACACCCAGACCGGCGGTGTGCTCCAGCAGCGCCTGGATGGATTGCAGGACACCATCAAGTCGGTGGATACCCAGCGCGAAGCGCTCAATCGCCGGGTCGAGCAGTTGCAGGATCGTTTGCTCAAGCAGTTCACCGCCATGGACCAGTTGATCGGCCAGCTCAACCAGACCAGCGGACGCATGACCCAGGCTCTTAGCAGCCTGCCTGGCCTTGTGAAGAAAAGCTGATGTCGCGTCCTATCGATACCTACCGGCAGGTAGGCAGCGCACAGGACGTCCCGCCCTACCAGGTGGTCAAGCTGCTGCTGGACGGCGCGCTCGAACGCATCGCCCTGGCCCGGCGCGCGGTGCTGGAGCGCAACCCGGCGCTGCGCGGCGAAGCGGTAGGCACCACGTTGTCGATCATCGGCGCCTTGCAGGCTGGCCTCGATCACCAGCAGGGCGGCGAGATAGCCGGCAATCTGGATGCGTTGTACGACTACATGACCCGCCGCCTGGCTGGTGTCGCGCTGGACGACACACCGCGTCCGCTGGACGAGGTCGAGGCGCTGCTGGGCCAGATCAAGCAGGCCTGGGATGCCATTGGCAGCGCCGAAGCGCAGGGCGAAGACAGCGAACGGCGCTAAAGAATCGCGGTAGCCGACCGATATAGAGCGTATCAGTCACCGAACAAGGCAACCGTCGATGAACGCAATGGCAGCCATGCGGCAATACCAGAATGTCAGTACCCAGGCTCAGGCTATCGATGCCAGCCCGCATCGCCTGATCCAGATGCTGATGGAAGGCGGCCTGACCCGGATGGCGCAGGCCCGCGGAGCCCTGGAGCGCGGCGAAGTGGCGCTGAAGGGCGAGCTGATCGGCAAGGCCATCGCCATCGTCGGTGGCCTGCGCGAAGGGCTCGACTTCGAGGCGGGCGGCGAGCTGGCAGCCAACCTCGACCGCCTTTACGCCTACATGTCGATGCGCCTGACGGAAGCCAACTTGAAGAACGACGCGGGCAAGCTCGAGGAAGTTTCCGAGCTGTTGCGCAACATCAAATCCGGTTGGGATGCGATTGCCCCCTGAGAGGCATCCCCAGAGGGACCAAGCAATGAGTGCAGCTGTACAGATCCTTGAAGAAACCGGTAGCGCCCTGCGCGTTGCCCTGGCCAGCCAGAACTGGGAGGCCATCGGTGAACTCGACCAGCGTTGCCGCCAGGCCGTCGACGAGGCGATGCTCGATGTACAGGACGAAGCCACCTTGCGGGCGCGGATGGAAGAGCTGCTGGCGCTGTATCGCGAGCTGATCGATGTCTGCCAGGGCGAGCAGCGCAAGCTGGCCACCGATCTGATCCAGCTGAACCAGTCGAAGCAAGGCGCCAAGGTCTACCAGATGTTCGGATAAGTTTTTCATGGCTTTGTGCCGTTACTTTGGCGCAAGGCTTTTCGGAAAAATTTACATATCCCCCAAAACCCCTGCCAGTACTGCTTTCCATGCGGTCTGTAGGGGTTTTTTATTGCCTCTCCCTGTCGGAAACAGCAAAAAAAACACGCCATAAAATTGACTAATCGTTCACATTTGACTTAACTAGTGGCCAAATGCTGGCTGCTTATTAGAAATAGGCATTAGTCCCAGCCCTCTTTCGGGTCGAGCGAGACCCATTCGATGCAAGGCAGCTGATCAAAATGTGGCGCGAAACCAAACTCTTGCTGATTGACGACAATCTCGATCGCAGTCGCGACCTGGCAGTCATTCTCAACTTCCTCGGCGAAGATCAGCTGACCTGCAACAGCGAGGATTGGCGAGAGGTAGCGGCGGGCCTGAGCAACAGTCGCGAAGCCCTGTGCGTGCTGCTCGGTAGCGTCGAGTCGAAGGGCGGGGCGGTAGAGCTGCTGAAGCAGCTGGCCAGTTGGGACGAGTACCTGCCGATCCTGCTGATCGGCGAGCCGGCCCCGGCCGACTGGCCGGAAGAGCTGCGCCGCCGGGTGCTCGCCAGCCTGGAGATGCCGCCCAGCTACAACAAGCTGCTCGACTCCCTGCATCGCGCCCAGGTCTACCGCGAGATGTACGACCAGGCCCGCGAGCGCGGCCGTTCCCGCGAGCCGAACCTGTTCCGCAGCCTGGTCGGCACCAGCCGGGCGATCCAGCAGGTGCGGCAGATGATGCAGCAGGTCGCCGATACCGATGCCAGCGTGCTGATCCTCGGCGAGTCCGGCACCGGCAAGGAAGTGGTGGCGCGCAACCTGCATTACCATTCCAAGCGCCGCGAGGGGCCCTTCGTCCCGGTGAACTGCGGGGCGATCCCGGCGGAACTGCTGGAAAGCGAACTGTTCGGCCACGAGAAGGGCGCCTTCACCGGTGCCATCACCAGCCGTGCCGGACGTTTCGAGCTGGCCAACGGCGGCACCCTGTTCCTCGACGAGATCGGCGACATGCCGCTGCCGATGCAGGTCAAGCTGCTGCGCGTGCTGCAGGAGCGCACCTTCGAAAGGGTCGGCAGCAACAAGACGCAGAACGTCGACGTGCGGATCATCGCCGCGACCCACAAGAACCTCGAGAAGATGATCGAGGACGGCACTTTCCGCGAAGACCTCTACTACCGCCTCAACGTATTCCCCATCGAGATGGCGCCGCTGCGCGAGCGGGTGGAAGACATCGCCCTGCTGCTCAACGAACTGATCTCGCGGATGGAGCATGAGAAGCGCGGGTCGATCCGCTTCAACTCGGCAGCGATCATGTCGCTCTGCCGCCACGACTGGCCGGGCAACGTCCGCGAACTGGCGAACCTGGTGGAGCGCCTGGCGATCATGCATCCCTACGGGGTGATCGGGGTCGGCGAACTGCCGAAGAAATTCCGCCATGTCGACGACGAGGACGAGCAACTCGCCAGCAGCCTGCGCGAAGAGCTGGAAGAGCGCGCGGCGATCAACGCCGGGCTGCCGGGAATGGACGCGCCGGCGATGCTGCCGGCCGAAGGCCTGGACCTCAAGGACTACCTGGCCAACCTCGAGCAGGGCCTGATCCAGCAGGCCCTCGACGACGCCGGCGGAGTGGTCGCGCGGGCCGCCGAACGCCTGCGCATCCGTCGCACCACGCTGGTGGAGAAGATGCGCAAGTACGGCATGAGCCGGCGCGACGACGACCTGTCGGATGATTGACAGGTCGTTTCGCAACGCTTTGATTTTCAAATGAAAAAAATTTAGGCACGGGTATTGCTATATCTCCGTCGACCGACAGAACCATGACGTCGCGCCGACCGAGAGAAACGCAATGCAACCAGCCCTCCACGCCTTCCCCGAGCAGCCAGCCGATACGGCCGAGGCCACCAGCCGCGCCGGCCTCGAGCAGGCCTTCGCGCTGTTCAACCAGATGTCCAGCCAGCTCAGCGAGTCCTATAGCCTGCTGGAGGAGCGCGTTACCGAGCTGAAAGGGCAACTGGCCCTGGTCAGCGCGCAGCGCATGGAGGAGCTGGCGGAAAAGGAGCGCCTGGCGAACCGCTTGCAGAGCCTGCTCGACCTGCTTCCCGGCGGCGTCATCGTCATCGATGCCCATGGCGTGGTCCGCGAGGCCAACCCGGCGGCCCTGGGCCTGCTTGGCGAGCCGTTGGTGGGCATGCTCTGGCGTGAGGTGATCGCCCGCTGCTTCGCTCCGCGCGAGGATGACGGTCACGAGATTTCCCTGCGCGACGGACGTCGCCTGTCCATCGCCACCCGCTCGCTGAACGGCGAACCGGGGCAACTGATCCTGCTCAACGACCTCACCGATACCCGCCGTCTCCAGGAGCAACTGGCGCGCCACGAGCGCCTGTCGGCGCTGGGGCGGATGGTCGCCTCGCTGGCCCACCAGATCCGCACGCCGTTGTCGGCGGCGTTGCTCTATGCCGGGCACCTCAGCGAGCAGGCGCTGCCGACCGACCAGCAGCAACGCTTCGCCGGGCGCCTGAAGGAGCGCCTGCACGAACTGGAGCATCAGGTACGCGACATGCTGGTGTTCGCCCGCGGCGAGCTGCCACTGACCGACCGGGTGGCGCCGAAGGCGCTGTTCGACAGCCTGCGCGCGGCGGCCGAAGTCCATGTCCAGGGGCTCCAGGTGCGTTGGCAGTGCGAGGCGCGCGGCGGCGAGCTGCTGTGCAATCGCGACACCCTGGTGGGCACCGTGCTCAACCTGGTGGAGAACGCGATCCAGGCCTGCGGGCCCGAACTGCGCCTGAAGGTGCATCTCTATGCCCGCGCCGACAGCCTGCGCCTCAGCGTCAGCGACAACGGACCGGGTATGGACCCGGCGACCCTGGCGCGCCTGGGCGAACCCTTCTTCACCACCAAGACCACCGGTACCGGGCTCGGCCTGGCGGTGGTCAAGGCCGTGGCGCGCGCCCACCAGGGGCAATTGCAGTTGCGCTCTCGGCCGGGGCGCGGCACCTGCGCCACCTTGATCCTGCCGCTGATTCCGGCGGCGCCTCTTTCTGCGATTCAGGAGTAACCCCATGGCAGCCAAAGTCCTGCTGGTCGAAGACGACCGCGCACTACGCGAAGCCCTCAGCGACACCCTGCTACTGGGCGGTCACGAGTTCGTCGCCGTGGACTCGGCGGAGGCGGCGCTGCCGGTCCTGGCCCGCGAAGCCTTCAGCCTGGTGATCAGCGACGTGAACATGCCGGGCATGGACGGACACCAGTTGCTCGGCCTGATCCGTACACGCTACCCGCACCTGCCGGTGTTGCTGATGACCGCCTACGGCGCGGTCGATCGCGCCGTCGAGGCGATGCGCCAGGGCGCCGCCGACTACCTGGTCAAGCCGTTCGAGGCGCGGGCGCTGCTCGACCTGGTGGCACGCCATGCGCTGGGCCAGTTGCCGGGCAGCGAGGAGGATGGTCCGGTGGCCCTGGAGCCGGCCAGCCGGCAGTTGCTGGAACTGGCCGCGCGGGTCGCGCGCAGCGATTCCACCGTGCTGATCTCCGGCGAGTCCGGGACCGGCAAGGAAGTCCTGGCCAACTATATCCACCAGCAATCGCCGCGTGCCGGCAAGCCGTTCATTGCGATCAACTGCGCGGCGATCCCGGACAACATGCTCGAGGCCACCCTGTTCGGCCACGAGAAAGGTTCCTTCACCGGCGCCATTGCCGCCCAGCCCGGCAAGTTCGAGCTGGCCGACGGCGGCACCATTCTTCTCGACGAGATATCGGAAATGCCCCTCGGCCTGCAGGCCAAGCTGTTGCGCGTATTGCAGGAGCGCGAGGTGGAGCGGGTCGGTGCGCGCAAACCGATCAACCTGGATATCCGCGTGCTTGCCACGACCAACCGCGACCTCGCGGCGGAAGTCGCGGCGGGGCGTTTCCGCGAGGACCTCTACTATCGCCTGTCGGTCTTCCCGCTGGCCTGGCGGCCGCTGCGCGAACGCCCTGCGGACATCCTGCCGCTGGCCGAGCGTCTGCTGCGCAAGCACAGCCGCAAGATGAACCTCGGCGCGGTGGCGCTCGGCCCCGAGGCCGCCCAGTGCCTGGTCCGGCATGCCTGGCCGGGCAACGTACGGGAACTCGACAACGCCATCCAGCGTGCATTGATCCTGCAACAGGGCGGCCTGATCCAGCCCGCCGACCTGTGCCTCACCGCGCCGATCGGCATGCCGCTCGCGGCCCCGGTGCCGGTGCCCATGCCGGCAATGCCACCGGCCACCCCGCCGAGCGTCGAGATTCCGTCGCCGGCCGCAGGCCAGGACGCTAGCGGCGCGCTGGGCGACGACCTGCGCCGCCGCGAATTCCAGGTGATCATCGATACCCTGCGCACCGAGCGCGGCCGCCGCAAGGAGGCCGCCGAGCGCCTTGGCATCAGCCCGCGGACCCTGCGCTACAAGCTCGCCCAGATGCGCGACGCCGGGATGGACGTGGAGGCCTATCTCTACGCCATCTGAGGGCTCGCCATGTTCCCCAGGCCCGCCTCGTGCGGGCCTTTTGCGTCCGCCGCCGGTCGTCGCCCGGGGCTGTTCGAGCGTGCGCGCCTGCCGATAACCGGAGCAGGGACGGACCCTGCTGCGGTCGCGGGCATTGGCGGCGAACGCCGATGCCGGGCCTTGGGGGCGACTTGGCACCCTTGTTGCTAACTCCTCTGCAAAGTGCCGGGCGGCGTCAAAAAAGCCGCGGCTGTTGGAGGAAGAGTCATGAGTCAGGGTGTCGAGTTCAATCGTCTGATGCTGGAAATGCGTTCCATGCAAATGGAAGCCATGGCCAAGGCCAAACCGGCTCAGGCGCCGGCCGAAGCGGGGGCGCCGAGCTTTTCGGAAATGCTCTCCCAGGCCGTGGACAAGGTGAACGAGACCCAGCAGGCCTCCACCGCGATGGCCAACGCCTTCGAGGTCGGCCAGAGCGGCGTCGACCTGACCGACGTGATGATCGCCAGCCAGAAGGCCAGCGTGTCGTTCCAGGCCATGACCCAGGTGCGCAACAAGCTGGTCCAGGCCTACCAAGACATCATGCAGATGCCGGTCTGAGCGGCGCGAGGATAACTAGTTCATGGCCGATGCACTGATCGACAGCCAGGTTCCCGCCAAGAGCGGCGGTGCCGGGATGCTGCAGAAATCCTTCCCGGGACTGTCGTTCCTCGACAACCTTTCCGAGATGACCATGCTGCGCCAGATCGGCCTGCTGGTCGGTCTCGCCGCCAGCGTGGCGATCGGCTTCGCCGTCGTGCTCTGGTCCCAGCAGCCGGACTACAAGCCGCTCTATGGCAGCCTCAACGGGGTCGACGCGAACCGTGTGGTGGAAGCGCTGACCGCGGCGGACATTCCCTACAAGGTCGAACCCAACTCCGGCGCGCTGCTGGTCAAGGCCGACGACCTCGGCCGGGCACGCATGAAGGTGGCCTCCGCCGGCGTGGCGCCGACCGACAACAACGTCGGTTTCGAGATCCTCGACAAGGAACAGGCGCTGGGCACCAGCCAGTTCATGGAAGCCACCAACTACCGCCGCGGCCTGGAAGGCGAGCTGGCGCGCACCGTGTCGAGCCTGAACAACGTCAAGGCCGCCCGCGTGCACCTGGCGATCCCGAAGAGTTCGGTGTTCGTCCGCGACGACCGCAAGCCCAGCGCCTCGGTGCTGGTCGAGCTGTATCCGGGTCGCAGCCTGGAGCCGAGCCAGGTGATGGCGATCGTCAACCTGGTCGCCACCAGTGTGCCGGAGCTGGACAAGTCGCAGGTCACCGTGGTCGACCAGAAGGGCAACCTGCTCTCCGACCAGCAGGAACTCTCCGAGCTGACCATGGCCGGCAAGCAGTTCGACTTTACCCGGCGCATGGAAGGCCTGCTCACCCAGCGCGTGCACAATATCCTGCAACCGGTGCTGGGCAACGGTCGCTACAAGGCCGAGGTGTCCGCCGACGTTGACTTCAGCGCGGTCGAGTCGACCTCGGAGATGTACAACCCGGACCAGCCGGCCCTGCGCAGCGAGCAACGCAACAACGAGGAACGGCAGAATTCGTCCGGCCCGCAGGGCGTGCCGGGGGCGCTGTCGAACCAGCCGCCGGGCCCGGCCAGCGCGCCGCAGCAGGCCACCGCCAGCGCGCCGGCCGACTACGTCGCGCCGGGCCAGCCGCTGAAGGACGCCAACGGCCAGACCATCATCGATCCGAAGACCGGCAAGCCGGAGCTGGCGCCGTACCCGACCGACAAGCGCGACCAGACCACCCGCAACTACGAACTGGACCGCTCGATCAGCTACACCAAGCAGCAGCAGGGGCGCTTGCGCCGACTGTCGGTGGCGGTGGTGCTGGACGACCAGATGAAGGTCGACGCGAAGACCGGCGAGGTCAGCCACCAGCCCTGGAGCGCCGACGAACTGGCGCGCTTCACCCGCCTGGTACAGGATTCGGTGGGCTACGACGCCAGCCGCGGCGACAGCGTCAGCGTGATCAACGCGCCGTTCGCCCCGGCCCAGGCCGAAGAGATCGACAGCATTCCGTTCTACTCGCAGCCGTGGTTCTGGGACATCGTCAAGCAGGTGCTCGGCGTGCTGTTCATCCTGGTCCTGGTGTTCGGTGTGCTGCGTCCGGTGCTGAGCAACATCACCGGCGGCGGCAAGGGCAAGTCGCTGGCCGGCGGCGGCGGTCGCGACGGCGACCTGGCGCTGGGCGAGAGTGGCCTGGAAGGCTCGCTGGCCGACGACCGGGTGAGCATCGGCGGGCCGTCGAGCATCCTCCTGCCGAGCCCCACGGAGGGGTATGATGCGCAATTGAACGCGATCAAGAACCTGGTCGCACAGGACCCGGGCCGCGTCGCCCAGGTCGTGAAAGAGTGGATCAACGCCGATGAGTAAGCGCCATGAGTGAGAATCGTCTCGCCGCCAAACTGACCAAGGTCGACAAGGCCGCCATCCTGCTCCTGTCGCTCGGCGAGACCGACGCGGCGCAGGTGCTGCGGCACATGGGACCGAAAGAGGTGCAGCGGGTCGGCGTGGCCATGGCGTCGATGCGCAACGTGCATCGCGAACAGGTCGAGCAGGTGATGGGCGAGTTCGTCGAAGTGGTCGGCGACCAGACCAGCCTCGGCGTCGGTGCCGACGGCTACATCCGCAAGATGCTCACCCAGGCCCTCGGCGAGGACAAGGCCAACAACCTGATCGACCGCATCCTCCTCGGCGGCAGCACCAGCGGCCTGGACAGCCTGAAGTGGATGGAGCCGCGTGCCGTGGCCGACGTGATCCGTTACGAACACCCGCAGATCCAGGCCATCGTGGTCGCCTACCTCGATCCCGACCAGGCCGCCGAGGTGCTCAGCCATTTCGACCACAAGGTGCGCCTGGATATCGTCCTGCGCGTCTCCTCGCTGAACACCGTGCAGCCCTCGGCGCTGAAGGAACTCAACCTGATCCTGGAGAAGCAGTTCGCCGGCAATTCCAACGCCACCCGCACCACCATGGGCGGGGTCAAGCGCGCGGCGGACATCATGAACTACCTCGACAGCTCCATCGAAGGCCAGCTGATGGATTCGATCCGCGAGGTCGACGAAGACCTGTCCGGACAGATCGAGGACCTGATGTTCGTCTTCGACAACCTCGCCGACGTCGACGACCGTGGCATCCAGGCGCTGCTCCGGGAAGTCTCCTCGGACGTACTGGTGCTGGCGCTCAAGGGCTCCGACGAGGCGATCCGCGAGAAGGTCTTCAAGAACATGTCCAAGCGTGCCGCCGAGCTGCTGCGCGACGACCTGGAGGCCAAGGGGCCGGTACGGGTCAGCGAAGTGGAAGGTGCGCAGAAGGAAATCCTCACCATTGCCCGGCGCATGGCCGAGTCCGGCGATATCGTGCTGGGCGGCAAGGGTGGCGAGGAGATGATCTGAGGTGGTCCCCCACGACAAGGACAAAGACAATCCCAGCGAACTGATCCGCGGCAAGGACGTGGCGGCCTTCGGCCTCTGGTCGTTGCCGAGCTTCGACGAGCCGCGCGACGAGCCGGCCGTTGCCGCGCCGCAGGTGCCCGCGGTCGCCGAACCCGCGCCGGCGCCGCCGGCGGTGGAAGAGGTCGAGCTGGAGACCGTCAAGCCGCCGACGCTGGAGGAGATCGAGGCGATCCGCCAGGACGCCTACAACGAAGGCTTCGCCACCGGCGAGCGCGACGGTTTCCACGCCGGCCAGTTGAAGGCGCGGCAGGAAGCCGAGGAGGCGCTGAAGGAGCGCCTGCAAAGTCTCGAGCGTCTGATGACGCAGCTTCTGGAACCCATCGCCGAGCAGGACGCCCTGATCGAGCAGGGCATGGTCAACCTGGTCAACCACGTTGCCCGCCAAGTGATCCAGCGCGAACTGCACATGGACTCCAGCCATGTCCGCCAGGTCCTGCGCGAGGCTCTGAAGCTGCTGCCGATGGGCGCGGCGAACATCCGTATCCATGTCAACCCGCAGGACTTCGAGCGGGTCAAGGCGCTGCGCGAGCGCCACGAAGAGAGCTGGCGGATTCTCGAGGACGATTCGTTGCTGCCCGGCGGCTGCCGCATCGAGACCGAGCACAGTCGCATCGACGCGACCATCGAGACGCGCCTGGCGCAGGCAGTGAAGCAACTGTTCGAGCAACAGCGCGAACAGGCGACCCATCCGCTGGCCAGCGACATCCGGATCGACCTCGACGCCCCCGGAGACGTCGATGCGCCTTGAGCGAACCAGTTTCGCCAGGCGCCTGGAGGGCTACACCGAGGCTGTCTCGCTGCCGGCGCAGCCGGTGGTCGAGGGCCGCCTGCTGCGCATGGTCGGCCTGACCCTCGAAGCCGAAGGCCTGCAGGCCGCGGTCGGCAGCCGCTGCAACGTGATCAACGAAAGCGGCTACCACCCGGTGCAGGTGGAGGCCGAAGTGATGGGCTTTTCCGGTAGCAAGGTGTACCTGATGCCGGTCGGCAGCCTCGCCGGCATCGCGCCCGGCGCGCGGGTCGTGCCGCTGCCGGACACCGGGCGCCTGCCGATGGGCATGTCGATGCTCGGCCGCGTGCTCGACGGCGCCGGCCGCGCCCTCGACGGCAAGGGCGGGATGCGCGCCGAAGACTGGGTGCCGATGGACGGCCCGACGATCAACCCGCTCAAGCGCCACCCGATCAGCGAACCTCTCGACGTCGGCATCCGCTCGATCAATGGCCTGCTCACGGTCGGCCGCGGCCAGCGCCTCGGCCTGTTCGCCGGTACCGGGGTGGGCAAGTCGGTGCTGCTGGGGATGATGACCCGCTTCACCAGGGCCGACATCATCGTCGTCGGTCTGATCGGCGAGCGGGGCCGCGAGGTGAAGGAGTTCATCGACGAGATCCTCGGCGAGGAAGGCCTCAAGCGCTCCGTGGTGGTCGCCTCGCCGGCCGACGACGCGCCGCTGATGCGCCTGCGTGCCGCGCAATACTGCACGCGGATCGCCGAGTACTTCCGCGACAAGGGCAAGAACGTATTGCTGCTGATGGACTCGCTGACCCGCTACGCCCAGGCCCAGCGCGAGATCGCCCTGGCCATCGGCGAGCCACCGGCGACCAAGGGGTATCCGCCATCGGTGTTCGCCAAGCTGCCGAAGCTGGTGGAACGCGCCGGCAATGCCGAAGCCGGTGGCGGCTCGATCACCGCGTTCTACACCGTGCTCTCCGAGGGCGACGACCAGCAGGACCCGATCGCCGACGCCGCTCGCGGCGTGCTCGACGGGCACTTCGTATTGTCCCGGCGGCTGGCCGAGGAAGGCCACTATCCGGCCATCGATATCGAAGCTTCGATCAGCCGGGTGATGCCGCAGGTGGTCGAGGCCGAGCACCTGCGCGACGCCCAGCGCTTCAAGCAGCTCTGGTCGCGCTACCAGCAGAGTCGCGACCTGATCAGCGTCGGTGCCTACGTGGCCGGCGGCGATCCCGAGACCGACCTGGCCATCGCGCGCTTCCCGGTCATGCGCCAGTTCCTGCGCCAGGGCCTCGACGAAAGCGAAAGCCTGGCGGAAAGCCGTGCGCGGCTGGCGAGCCTGCTCGCCGGCGGGCAGGCCTGAGGCGCCCTGAGGCATGGAGAAGCGCGCGGCGCGGCTGGCGCCGGTGGTGGACATGGCCAGCAAGGCCGAGCGGGATGCCGCGACCCAGCTGGGCAGGTGCCAGCAGCAATTGCTCGCGGCACAGCAGAAGCTGGCGGAGCTGGAACGCTACCGCAACGACTACCAGCAGCAATGGATCAGCCAGGGCCAGAAGGGCGTCAGTGGCCAGTGGCTGATGAACTACCAGCGCTTCCTCTCGCAACTGGAGACCGCCGTCGCCCAGCAGGCCAACAGCGTGACCTGGCACCGCGAGGCGGTGGACAAGGCGCGGCTCAACTGGCAGGAGAGATACGCCCGCCTGGAAGGGCTGCGCAAGCTGGTCGAGCGCTACCTGGAAGAGGCGCGCCAGGCCGAGGACAAGCGCGAGCAGAAACAGCTCGACGAACTCGCCCAGCGTACCCGCCGCCAGGACGACTGACGACTCAGAAGAACGGACGCGACGCCTTCAGCATGAACGTGGTGTCGCAGTAGCTGTTGTGTCCCGAGTAGGCGCTGCAATCGCTGCCGGTCAGGCTGGTGCCGCTGTAGGACAGGTTCAGGTCGATGCCCAGCCAGGGCCGCGAGAGGTTCACCGACCAGTCGTTGAAGACGCTCACGTAGCCCCCGCCGCTGAGGCTCGCCGGGTTGTCCAGGCGATGGTTGCCGTACTTCAGGGTGACGTCGAAACCGAACGGCGGGTTGACCCCGAGGTCGGCGAACAGGGTGGTGTCGTTGCGCCCCGGGTCGCTGCTCAGGGCCGCGCCGAGCCGGCTGCCGAAGATCGACAGGCCGCCGTAGAGTTCGGCTGCGTCGTTGGCCGGCTGCTCCGGGCGGCTGTAGCGGATCAGGCCCATTTCGTAGCCCAGGCGGTTGTTCAGCGGGCGCTTGAAGCCGGCGTAGGAGTCGATCTCGGTGGGCTTGCCGGGGTCGAGGTTGGAGGTCCAGTTGCCGATGTACCAGCCACTTTCGTGGCTTAGGTCGAGGCCGCCGTGGAAACTGCCGGAGCTGCCCGGGGTGACCAGGCCCTGGGCCATGCTGCGGGTCGGACTGGTGGCCAGCTTGAGTTCGAAATCGCCCAGGTCGCGGGCCATCACCTGGGCCAGGGCCGAGGAGCTGGCGAGCAGGGCACAGGTGAGCACGAGCAGGTGCTTGAGCATGGTTCTCCCCTGGTAATGCGGACAACGGCGCTGCGCCGGTCTTCCCGCACGACGCCAACGGCAAGGCCGCGGCATGGGGCCGGGCGAGGTCGGGCAGGTCGGAAGGGCAGGAAGAGCGGCGAGCTAGAGCGCCACGGACCATCTTAACCAAGGTTCGGGCGGCTGACCGACCGCTCGTCAGGGCCGGCCGATCAATTGTTACCGCAGGCTTTCCGCGAGGCTGGCCAGGCGAATCACTTCCACCCGGTTGCGACCGCTGCTCTTGGCCCGGTAGAGAGCCTGGTCGGCGGCGCTGTAGAGCTGCTCGTAGCTGGCCTGGCCGCCTCCGTCGAGGCTGGCCACGCCGAAGCTGGCGGTCAGGCAGAGCACGCCGTCCTGCGTCGCCAGCGGGGTACCTTCGAGGCGTTCGCGGAGTTTTTCCGCAAGGCTGCGAGCCTGCTGCTCGGCGGTGTCGGGCAGGAGCAGGAGGAATTCTTCCCCGCCCAGGCGCGCCACGCTGTCGCTGCTACGGGTATTGCCGCGCAGCAGGTTGGCGGCATGGCGGATGACCTCGTCGCCGAAGGGGTGCCCATAGCGGTCGTTGATGTACTTGAAGTGATCCAGGTCGACCATCAGCAGGCTCAGCGGCTGCGGTTGGCGAGCGATGCGCGCGAGCTCCATGAGCACCAACTGGTCGAACTCGCGACGATTGAACAGGCCGGTCAGGGGGTCGTGACCGGCCAGGTACTCCAACTGGCGATTCTTCTCCTCCAGCTCCTGCCGCTGCAACTCCAGCTTGCGTTGCTGGCGCAGGTTGCGCACGTGGCCGTGCCAGAGGATCAGCGACAGCAGCAGGCCGAGGCCGAACGCGGTGAGGCCGTTGGCCTGGTTCGACAGGCGCAGTTGCGGGTCGGCCTGGGCGTGGTCCATCGCCACCTCGAAGGCCAGCATCGCCAGACCGTAGAAGGGCACCGCGTAGGCCGGGCGGATCAGGATGAACATGGCGCAGGCGAAACAGGCCAGCAGCAGCGGCGTGATGTTGCTGGTGATGCGCTGGTCGATGCAGGCGATGGCGACGCCGAAGCCTATGATCCCTGCGCCGCCCAGCAGGATCAGCAGGCGCATGCGCCACAGCTTGGGCGGCTGGCGGCGCAGCCATAGCGCGAGCAGGCCGATGCCGCCGAAGAGCAGGGCCATGGCGCCATGGGCGTACATGATTTCCTGGCGCCAGAGCTGATGGCCGAGGTCCGGGCGGAAGTCCTTCAGGGAAAACACCAGGATGTGGATCAGGTTGAAGGGGACGGTCAGCAGCGCGAGGTGGGTCAGACGCGAGAGATTCTCCAGGGCGATGGGAAGGGCCAGGGACGAATTCACCTCGATGGCGTGCTGGATCGATTCGAGCGTCGTTCTGGCCACGTTCTGCGGGTCCGCATGGGCGCTGTGCCATCACAGCATAGCAGCGTCGCGACGGCCGCCCTATCCGGCTTTCCGGGCCGGTCGTCCGGTTTGCACGGGCGTACCTGGCGCCGCTTTCATTCCGGCAGCCGCCTGGCCAGCAGCAGTGCGACCAGGCCCAGCAGGCTCCAGTACGCGGCCAGCGGCCAGGGACGGTCGAACGGTAGCAGGGTGGACGCGCCCAGTCCGAGGCCGATCAGCAGGTAGTAGGCGAGCCCGAACAGGGCTCCGGCGCGTCCCCGGCAATCGTCGTAGGCGTGCAGCGCCGGACCCAGCAGGTTGGGAATCGCCACGCCGAAGCCGATGAAGATCGGCAGGGCTGGCAGCGCCCAGTACAGGCCTTCGGCGTATCCGACGGCGGCCAACAGCGTCTGCGCTGTCGCGCCGGCGGCCGCCAGCGCTAGGCCCAGGCGTACCCGGCGAGCGCTGTTCCAGGTGCGCGGCAGGCGTCGGTTGAGCAAGGCGCCGAGGCTCCCGGCAAGGGCGATGGCCAGGCCGATCCAGCCGAAGCCCAGGCCGGGCAGGTCGCCGACCATGAACGGCCCGGCGGCGTAGAAGGAGAACACCAGCACATTGAGCACCGCCACCAGCAGTGCGCGCGTTTGTAGCGGGCGGTCGGCCAGGACCCGTCGGAAGATCGCCAGGGTCGCGGGCTCGGGCGTGCCCGCCAGCAGCGGACGGGTTTCCGGCCAGGCCGGGACGACCAGCGCCGCCAGCGAGGCGAGCAGCACCGCCAGGGTGGCGAACACCGCCGGGTGCCCGCCGAGGTCGGCCAGCCACTGGCCGCCGAGGGGGCCGACTGCCGGCGACCAGGCCAGCACCGCGCCGAGCGTGACGAAATAGCTCATCAACGCCGGGCCTTGCAGCACATCGCGCAGGCTGGCCTGCACCGTCACCGAGCAGGTCGCCAGGCCGAGGCCCTGGACCAGGCGACAGGCAAGCAGGTAGGAATAGTCGGTACTGGCCCAGGCACTGAAGGTCGCCAGGGCCGCCAGGCCGAGCCCGCCGAGCAGAGCCGGGCGCCGGCCGAGGCGGTCGGCCAGCAAGCCCCAGAGCCAGATGCCGGGGGCGAAACCGACGAAGAACAGCGCCATGGTCCACTGGCTGGTAGCGTCGTCCAGTCGCCAGTGGCTGGCCAGGGCCGGCAGCGCGGGGGAAAGGATGGTTTCGGCGACTTGCGGCAGGGCTAGCAGGGCGAGCACCAGCAGCAGGGGAGGGCGAGGACGGTCAGGCATGATGGCTCCGGAAAAAAGAGCCAAGCCTAGGCCGCCTGCGCCTGGCAGAATGCTGCGGTCAGGACGGAAAACATCGCGAAGAGGACAAGGTGCCGCGCTATCCCTACGAACGGGTCGAGGATCCCGATTTCGCCCGCTGCCCGGTGGTCGGCCTCGAGGTCGACAGCACCGGCCACCGCAGCGACTGGCATTGCCACCGGCGCGCGCAGTTGCTGTACATGGCGGCCGGTAGCGTCACGCTGTATTTCGCCGAGCGCATTTGCCAATTGACGCCGCTCCAGGCCGCCTGGCTGCCGGCCGGCGTGCCGCATCGCACGGTCCTGCACGGCCGCTTCGCCTACCGTAGCCTGTACTTCGAACCCTCGGCGTTCGCCGAGCTGCCGGACAGCGTCCAGGTCCTCGAAGTCGGGCCGCTAATGCGCGAACTGATCCTGCGCATGACCGGCTGGGCAGCCGACTTGCAATTGGAAGGGCCGCACCTGACGCTGTTGCGCGCACTGTTCGATGAACTGGCGAGCGCGCCGGCACACGCCGCGAGCCTGCCGATGCCGCGCGATGCGCGGGCGCTGAAGGTGGCCGAGGCGCTGCTGGCGCAACCCGCGCTGGACTGGAGCATCGAGGCATGGGGACGTGAGGTCGGCGCCAGCGGGCGGACCCTGGCGCGTCTGTTCACCGAGCAGACCGGCCTGGGTTTCTCCCGCTGGCGAACCCAGGCGCGCTTGTTCGAAGCGCGGAGGCGCCTGGCCGAAGGCCGCTCGGTGACCGAGGTCGCCCACGCCCTGGGCTACGCCAGCGACAGCGCGTTCATCGCCATGTACCGGCGGGTCTGCGGGCAGTCGCCGGGGCGCGCCCTGCGTGGCCTCGAATGAGCGCTCAGAAGCGTTCGTGGAGGCCGAGGTAGCGCCATTCGCCGAGCGGTAGCCTGGCCAGCGACAGCGCGCCGATGCGCAGGCGGCGGATGCTCCGCACTTCCAGCCCCTCGCTTTCGCACATGAAGCGCAACTGGCCGGGCAGCACGTCTTTGAGGGCGAAGCGCAGGTGGCTTTCGTTCTGCCAACTGACCTTGCACGGCGATAGCCTGCGGCCCTGGTAGGCGAGGCCGTGGCGCAGGCGCTCGAGGCCGCCGGCGGCCAGGTCGCCGGCGACCTCGACCAGGTATTCCTGCTCCAGCCGTGCACCGTCGTCCACCAGCTTGCGCAGTACGCCGTGCTGCTGGCTGAACACCACCAGCCCCGAAGCCTCGCTGTCCAGCGCAAGGGTGGGACGCTGGCGGGCGAAGTGTTTTTTCAGCGCTCGCAAGGGACTGGGGTCATCGCTCCAGCGCCGCCCCGCAGCGAGCAGGCCTTCGAAATCGTCGTGGCGCCAGCCGGCCGGCTTGTGCAACAGCAGGGTGGCCGGTTCGATCGTTTCCGCGCGGGCGCCCGGCAGCAGCTCCACGCGCTGGTCGAGCACCTTGAACTGTGGCTCCTCGATCACTTCGCCGTCGACGCTGACCCAGCCGCCCTCGATGTACAGCTCGGCTTCGCGGCGCGAGCAGGCGGTGAGTTCGGCGAGGCGTTTGGACAGGCGGATCGGGTCGGTCATGGCGAGGCTACTGGAATGAAAGACCGCCAGTTTACTCGTTGTGGCGATGGGCGCCGAGGAATGATTCGGCGCCCGCTCGGTCCCAACTTAAGGAACCGGAGAGGAGACCCTCATGCAGTCACGCCTGATCGATGGCCTGGAATGGGACCTGGACGAGGATGGCAGCGGCGGCCTGTGCAACGTCCATGGCGACAAGGTCCATCTGCGCCAGGGCGACATGGACGGCGCCTGCGGGCCCTACTGCCTGGTCATGGCGATGCTGGTCCGCGGCCAACTGCGCCGGCGCCAGGCCAAGGGCCTGGAGCGGGTCGACAGTCGCAGTCGCTACGGGCGCCTGATGAAGGCGCTGGACCAGCACGGCCCGCTGCTGCGCGTCGGCACCACCGGCGTCGACCTGCTGGAGCTGCTGGCCGAGATCAACGATACCGAGCATTTCGCCCTCAAGGGCGAGGGGCGCAGGTTGGTCCGGCACACCCGCGAATACCTGGAGGCCGGCTTTCCGGTAGTGCTCGGTTTCCACGGCCGCAAGGGCAGCGATATCC
Organism: Pseudomonas sp. HMSC065H01; assembly: GCF_001815235.1. Lineage (NCBI taxonomy): Bacteria > Pseudomonadati > Pseudomonadota > Gammaproteobacteria > Pseudomonadales > Pseudomonadaceae > Pseudomonas > Pseudomonas sp. HMSC065H01. The sequence continues at coordinate 148,019 of NZ_KV819834.1, forward strand.
GCCACTGGGGCCTGGCCATCGGCATGAGCGAGCGCGCCTTCCTGCTCCTCGACCCGGCCCACGACCTGCCGCGCGGGCAGGCCTGGAACGCGGTGATCACCAGCGAGGCGCATGGTTCCCGGTTCGGCTATCGCTATATCAATGCCAAGGGCACCTGGGCGGTGACTCTCAAGGAAATGGTCGCCTTGCTTTGAGGGGCGGGTTTGTTACAGCCCGTGTGCGGACCGCCAGGCGCGGCGGATCTGCGACTAGAGTGGTGTTTTTCGCTTGGGGAAGGAGAGAACGCATGCCGGGCCTGTCTTTGAATGCCATCCTGCTGAGCGCCGTCGCGCTGCTCGCTCCGTCGGTCGAGGCGGTGGACGCCGGTCGCCACGACAGCGAGCTGGGCGCCGTCGAGGTCACCCCGGTGGTTGGCGGTCTGGCCTATCCCTGGGCCGTCGCCTTCCTGCCGGACAACCAGGGCATATTGGTCACCGAGCGGCCCGGCAGCTTGCGTTTCGTCAGTCCCGAGGGACAGTTGTCGGCGCCGCTGGAAGGCGTACCCAGGGTCTTCGCCAGCGGCCAGGGGGGACTGCTCGACGTCGCCTTGTCGCCGGGGTTCGCCGAGGACCGGCTGGTCTACCTGACCTATGCCGAGGCCGGCGAGGACGGCCGCGCCGGAACGGCGGCGGGACGTGGCCGGTTATCGGCGGACAAGCGACGGCTGGAGGGCTTCCACGTGATCTTCCGGCAGTTGCCGAAGCTTTCCAGCGGCCATCACTTCGGCTCGCGCCTGGTCTTCGACGGCAAGGGCCACCTGTTCATCGCCCTCGGCGAGAACAACCAGCGCAGCACCTCGCAGGACCTGGACAAGTTGCAGGGCAAGATCGTCCGCCTGTATCCGGACGGCGGCGTTCCCAAGGACAATCCCTTCGTCGGCCGTGCCGACGCGCGGCCGGAGATCTGGAGCTATGGCCACCGCAACCAGCAGGGCGCCGCGCTGAATCCCTGGACCGGCCGGCTCTGGACCCACGAGCACGGCCCGCGCGGCGGCGACGAGATCAACATACCCCAGGCCGGCGGGAACTACGGCTGGCCGCTGGCGACCCATGGAATCAACTACACCCTGCTGCCGATCCCCGAAGCCAGGGGCAAGGCCGTCGAAGGTACCGAGGCGCCGCACCATGTCTGGGAGAAGTCGCCGGCGATCAGCGGCATGGCGTTCTACGATGCGCAGCGCTTCCCGGCCTGGCAGCATAATTTGTTCATCGGCGCGCTGGCGACGCAGGAACTGATCCGCCTGCAACTGGATGGCGACCGGATCGTCCACGAAGAGCGCCTGCTGGGCGATCTCGGGGTGCGCATCCGCGACGTGCGGCAGGGCCCGGACGGCTATCTCTACCTGCTCACCGACCAGAAGGACGGGCAATTGCTGCGCCTGGGGTTGGCGCGCTAGCCTTCAGCCTTGGTTGCGCTTGAGCTGGACGTAGAGCGCCTCGACCTTTTCCCGGGCCCAGGGCGTCTTGCGCAGGAAGGCGAGGCTGGACTTGATGCTCGGGTCGTTCCTGAAACAACGAATGTCGACCCGTTTGCCAAGCTCCGCCCAGCCGTGGTGGGCGACCAGTTCGGTGAGCAGTTTTTCCAGGGTGACGCCGTGCAGTGGATCGGGATGGCCAGGCATGAAGGGCTCGGGATTCAGGCAATGAAAAAGGGGATGGAGCGTGGCACATCTGCGTGCCGGCCTGCCATCCCCTTCGTAGTCCCCGGCGAGGGGCGGGCGTTCAGCGCTTCTTGCTGATGGTGATCTGCCGCGACGGGCCGTAGACCTGGCCGCTGACGCCCTTGGCGATCTTCTGGATCTCGCCGCCGGCCTGGAGGAAGGCGGCGACCTGCGCTTCGATGGACTCGCGGGTTTCGACCGCGGGAGCCGGCTTGGCGGCTTTCGGCGCGACGGTTTTCTTCATGATGGCCATATCCGGGGACCTGTCTCTGCATTAAATATGGCCGTTCATTATAACCGAAGCGGCGTTTTATTTCATCTTGAATATTGTCGATCAGATTTCGGACGTAACCTGCTGTTTTCTATAAAGTCCGTTAGGCAATACCCGAGCGAGGCGCTGCGGCATTGGCGATCCGGCGGTGAACTGCTCGAGGTCTCCGCGGCTGGATGTTCCGCCGACCCCGGGCGACGCAGGATACCGCCAGGTGGATAACTCCCTTCGCGCATCCCGGCATGAATTCCAATGTTTGCATTAGTTGATGCGAGAAAGTTCTCCGGGCCTCTATCTCACCTATATCGAGAATAATGAAAAGTTCACGATTAGTTATCGGCTAAGTTGCCCGGATATATACGTCGATATCATCGCGCTGCCGGCCGGGGCATGCATCGCCTCGCTGCGTTCCCGGTGCTAACCTGCGGAACCCCAGCCGCCGAGCGAGCGCCGCATGCCAGCCATTCTCTCCTCCCGCCAACGTATCGCCCTGCGCCTGGCCTGGCGCTTCATGGCGCCTTACCGCTGGCGCATGCTCGGGGCCCTGGTGGCGTTGCTGTTCACCGCAGCGATCACCCTGTCCCTGGGCCAGGGCATCCGCCTGCTGGTGGACCAGGGGTTCCTCACCGCCTCGCCCGAATTGCTCAATCGCTACATCCTGCTGTTCTTCGTGCTGGTGCTCGGCCTGGCCGTGGGCACCTTCGTGCGCTTCTACCTGGTGTCCTGGATCGGCGAGCGCTTCGTCGCCGATATCCGCAAGCGCGTGTTCGACCACCTGATCGAGTTGCATCCCGGTTTCTACGAAACCAACCGTAGCTCCGAGATCCAGTCGCGCCTGACCGCCGACACTACGCTGCTGCAGACGGTGATCGGTTCCTCGCTGTCGATGGCCCTGCGCAATGCCCTGATGCTGGTCGGCGGGGTGCTGCTGATGTTCGTCACCAACGCCAAGCTGACCAGCATCGTGGTGCTGGCGTTGCCGCTGGTGATCGCCCCGATCCTGCTGTTCGGCCGCCGCGTGCGCAGCCTGTCGCGGGAAAGCCAGGACCGGGTGGCCGACGTCGGCAGCTACGTCGGTGAAACCCTCGGTCAGATCAAGACCGTGCAGGCCTACAACCACCAGGCGCAGGATCGCCAGCGCTTCGCCGGCACCGTCGAACGCGCCTTCGACACCGCGCGCAAGCGCATCGCCCAGCGCGCCTGGCTGATCACCGTGGTGATCGTGCTGGTGCTCGGCGCGGTCGGCGTCATGCTCTGGGTCGGCGGCCGCGACGTGATCGCCGGCAGCATCTCGGCCGGCGAACTGGCCGCGTTCGTCTTCTACAGCCTGATCGTCGGCATGGCCTTCGGCACCCTCAGTGAGGTGATCGGCGAATTGCAGCGCGCCGCCGGCGCCGCAGAGCGCATCGCCGAGCTGCTCAGGGCGCGCAGCGAGATCCGCCCGCCAGCGCAACCACGCAAGCTGGCGGCACGGGTGAGCGGGAGGATCGAATTGCAGGCGGTGCGCTTCGCCTATCCGACCCGTCCCGAACACTGGGCCATCGACGACATCAGCCTGGCCGTCGAACCGGGGGAAACCCTGGCCCTGGTCGGACCTTCCGGCGCCGGCAAGTCGACCCTGTTCGATCTGCTCCTGCGTTTCTTCGATCCGCAGCAGGGACGGCTGCTGCTGGACGGGCAGCCGATCGTCGAACTGGACCCGGCCGACTTGCGCCGCAGCTTTGCCCTGGTGTCGCAGAACCCCGCGCTGTTCTTTGGCAGCGTCGAGGAAAACATCCGCTACGGCCGTCCGCATGCCAGCGCCGCCGAGGTCGAGGCCGCAGCGCGTGCCGCGCATGCCCACGAGTTCATCCTGGGTCTGCCGCAGGGCTACGCCACCCACCTGGGCGAGGGCGGCATCGGCCTGTCCGGCGGCCAGCGCCAGCGCCTGGCGATCGCCCGGGCGTTGCTGGTAGACGCGCCGGTGCTGCTGCTCGACGAGGCGACCAGCGCCCTGGATGCGGAAAGCGAGCACCTGATCCAGCAGGCCCTGCCAGGCCTGATGAGCGGACGTACCACCCTGGTGATCGCCCATCGCCTGGCCACGGTACAGAGCGCCGACCGCATCGCGGTGATCGACCAGGGGCGGCTGGTGGCCATTGGTAGCCATGCCCGGCTGATCGCCGAGAACCCGCTCTATGCGCGCCTGGCGGAACTGCAGTTCGCTGCCGGCGGACGCTAGCTTCAGAGCGGCTTGTCGATGCCCGCGTACTGCTTGTCCAGCTCGTCGATACGCTGCGCGTAGGCGCGGGAGAGGCAGTCGGTGTCGCCACCGCAGCGCCGGCGCTGGCGCAGCCAGTCCTGCTGCCGGTCCTGCATGGCGCCGCGGCCGCCCATGGCGAACAGGCCGCGGAGGAAGTGGTACTTGACGCTCATCTCGACGTCCTTGTCGTTCAGCGCCCGGTTCGCGCAGATGGCCTTTTCGTCCGCTCGCTCAGCCTTTTCGCAATCGAAGCTGGCCGCTTCGGCCAGGGGCGCCAGCAGGAGTCCGCCGAGGGCGAGGAATGCCAGGTGCTTCATGCCGTTCTCCGTTTCGCCTGGTTGCTTGCGAATCTTCGACGCCCGCGACGGCGCTGGGTTCAGCGGGGAGCGCGCGGCGGCCGGGCGGGCCGCTCCGGCGCGGTCAGTGCGAAAGGATCAGGGCCTTCTGCTCGGGGATGACGGTGCGCTCCCGAGGGGCGTCCGCGCGTTCCGCTTCCTCGGTTTCGGGGCGGTTGGCGAACAGGCTTTTCAGGGTGCTCAGCAGCGGCTGTTCCTTCGCCGCTTCGGCGACCTGGCTGCGGCTTTCCACGGGTTCCGGGTTGGCCGCCGTGACCACGTGGAAGTCGCTGATCTCGATGATCCCGCGGCCCTCGGCGAGCAAGTGGAAGGAGAAGGCCTTGCGCGCTTCCGGGTTGTCGAAGGTGAAGCTCATGTCCAGCGGCTTGCCTTTGAGCAGGCGCGGGATGTCCGGTACCGGTATGGGAACGTCGCGTTCGAACTCCTTGGTCTTCAGCGTCACCCGGGCGCCGTTGCGGTCCATCTGCAAGGCGCGGATCTTCAGGGTGACCGTGGTCCTGCTGTTCTTCGGCATCTCCAGGTATTGCGCGCCGATCAGGTTGTCGGTCCAGTCGTTGTGGGTTTCCGGCTTCAGGCGGATGCGTTCGTGGGTGGCGAACTGGAACTCCTGGCCCAACTGGCCGGCCTGTTGCACGGAGTGGTCGAGGACGGCGGCGCGCTGGCTGACCAGGCGTGCCTGGCGACCGCTGAAGCGACCGAGGAACTCGGCTTCGTCGGCGATGAAGCCCTCGCTGCGGTAGCGCCGGCAGACCTGCTGGAAATCGCATTCGACGAAGGTGTCCTTGCCGTCGTGGTGGCGCAGCATGCCGTTGGTGTAGGACATCATTTCGCGGCCGCTGGCGTAGTCGCGGAACAGCGAGCGCCCGGAAATCCCCGCCGGCACGCGGTAGCCGAAATAGTCGAGGACGGACGCGGCGAGGTCGACGTGGCCGTAGACGCCGCTCTTGATCGGCGGCAGCGCCGCCTGTTCCGGTGCCAGTACCAGGTTGAAGCCCCAGGCCGAGGCGAGGCGCACCTGGTCGACACCGTGGGATTCGTCGGAAGTGAGCACCACCAGGGTGTCGCGCAACACGCCCTGTTTCTCCAGGTCGGCGAGGAAGGCGTCGATCGCGTCGTCGAGATAGGCCACCGCGGCCTGCTTGGCGCTCGGGTAGCGGGCCAGGTAGTCGGCAGGCGCCGAGTAGGGCTGGTGGGTGCCGACGGTGAGCAGGGTCAGCATCCAGGGTTTCTTCTGCTGGCGCAGCTGCTTCACGTAGGTCGCGGCGCCCTCGAAGAAGGCCTTGTCGTCCATGCCCCAGGGAAACTCCAGGTAGGACGTGTTGCGGAACCAGTCGCGCCCGAGGGTCTTGTCGAAGCCCATCTGCGGCATGACCTTGTCCTTGGCCATGAAGCGCAGGCCGGCACCCTGCAGGAAGTGCGTGCTGAAACCGTGCTGGCGCAGCTGGGCGGGCAAGCACTCCCTGGCCCGGGCCGGGTTGTTGAGCAGCTCGACGCCCTTCGGCGTGCCCGAGTCGAGCTTGCTGTAGTCGCCGCAGAACATGGCGTAGAGGCCGCGGATGGTCTGGTGGCTGTGCAGCACGTAGTCCGGGGTGGTCATCGCCCGTTCGGCCCAGCCACTCAGTCTGGGCATCGGCGCTTCGTGGTAGCTGCTGTTGATGGCGGCGCGGTTGGCGGCGATATACGCGCCGGGGATTCCCTCCATGGCCACGATCAGGACGTTGCGCGCGCGCCCTCCGCCGGCCAGCAGCGGCGTTCCGGAAAGGTCGAGCTGGTTGAGCCCGGCGACGTCCGGCGGGGTGTCCGGACGGTCGTCGGCGAGCCAGTCTTCGACCGCCAGTTGGCCACTGCTGAGCGCGCTGGCCAGCAGCTTGTGCGGCAGGTTGTACTGCTGCCATTGGTCGGCGTCGCTCGGACGCAGGTATTGCAGGCCGACATGCGCCGCCAGGAACGCCGCCGGCAGCGCGTAGGCATAGCGCGGCAGGCGCGGACCGCGGCGACGCCAGAGCAGCACGCAAAGCAATGTCGCGCCACCGAGGCCGAGCGCCAGTGGCAGGTGGGCGAGGCCGCCGCCCTGGGTGGAGCTGCTGACGAACTGCGGATCCAGCAGGTACTTGAGGTCGGAAGGTTCCGGCATGCGCCCGACCGCGCCGACCAGTTCGGCATTGCCGATCAGGAACAGGCACCAGAGCAGCATGACCGGGAGCGCGAACCACAGGGAGCGTCGATGCAGGAGCAGCACCAGCAGGCTGCCGAGGGCCAGGTCCGAGAGATAGCCGAACGGCGTCGACCAGCCGAGCCAGTAGCGGCCGGCGAGGGGAACGACCAGGAACAGCGCGGCCAGCGCCAGAAGCGAGCCGCAAGATGAGAGCCAACGGCTGAGTGGACGCACAGGAACTCCTGATGAGCGGCAGCGAGAATCCTTGATAAGGATGTTCCAAAAAAGTCTTTAGGGTTCACGATTTTGAAACATCGTTGTGCTTACTGCCAGTAGACAGTCGGCATTTGGGAAATGTCCGCGTGGTTCAGGATGTTTCGGCGCGAATGGCCGGCAAGGCGATGAGCGGCGTCGGCGTACCGGCAAAAACTTCCGCCCGCATGCGTGGCGCCCGGTAGAATGCCGCCCCTTCGACAGGGGGAGACAACATGGCGGTCATCGGGCGTTTCAATTCACTGCAGGTGGTCAAGCACACGGAGTTCGGGCTCTATCTCGACGGTACCCAGCACGGCGAGATCCTCCTGCCCAAGCGCTATGTGCCGAAGGACCAGCCCAGCGAAGTGGGCGACTGGCTCAACGTGTTCATCTACCTGGACAGCGACGACCGCCTGATCGCCACCACTCAGACGCCCAAGGTCCAGGTCGGCGGTTTCGCCAGCCTGAAGGTCGTGGAGATCAACCGGATCGGCCTGTTCCTCGACTGGGGCCTGCCCAAGGACCTGCTGCTGCCGCATTCGGAAGAGAAGCGTCCGTTGCAGGTCGGCGACTACTGCGTGGTCTACGTCTACCTGGACAAGCGCACCAACCGCATCACCGCCACCGCACGCCTGGACCGCCAGCTGGACAACCTGCCGCCGCGCTACAGCGTCGGCCAGGCGGTCGACCTGCTGGTGGTGGAGCGTACCGAGATGGGCTTCAAGGCGATCATCGAGGGCAAGCACTGGGGCCTGATCCACAAGAACGAGGCGTTCAAGTTCCTCCGCAGCGGCATGCGCGAACAGGGCTACATCAAGGAATTGCGCGCGGACGGCAAGATCGCCCTGAGCCTGCAGCCGGTCGGCGCCGAGGCCGCCGTCGAGCTGAGCCAGCAGATTCTCGCCCGGCTGCTGGAGGCCGGCGGCAGCCTGCCGCTCAGCGACAAGAGTTCGCCGGAAGATATCCACCGGCTCTTCGGGGTCAGCAAGGGGACCTTCAAGAAGGCCATCGGCGGCCTCTACAAGAAAGGCCTGATCCTGATCCACCCGGAACGCATCGAACTGCCGCGCTGAGGTTTCCGCTCAGGGCTGGAGGAACGGGGCGAAGTCCAGGCCAGCGCCGCCGGGGCGGACGTCGCGCAGGCGCTTGCCGGGGTCCGCGCTCAGCTCCAGGCTGAGGGTCGGCCGGCGGGCGTTCTTGTCGCGCAGTTCCAGGCTGTCCTGCTGCTGGCGAAGGAAACCGGTGGGCACCTTCAGGTGCTCCACTGCATCGCCGGCCGGGTTCGCCAGCAGCAGGTTGAGGAACTTGCCGGCCTTCAGTTGGCTGAGCGGAATATCGAACCACCAGACGTTCTTGCTCTTGTTGAAGCGGGCGAGCAGGGTGTTGCCGGCATCCAGCACGGACATGCCCAAGGCCTGGTTGAGCTGTGCGATGGCTGCCGCTTTATCGAGTTTCATGGAGTTTCCTGACGGGCCGCGCCGGCCGGGATGGCGGGCGGGTAGCCGGATATTCTAGCAGCCGGAGGGACGCCGCAGGACCTGCGCGGTGCGCAGGCCCCGCCGCTCAGACCATCCGCCGGAACTGCCGCCAGCGTTGCTGCCAGCCCAGCAGCAGCGGAGAGACCGCGGGGCCGGTGCCGGCGTCCTGCAGGCGCGGGTGGTGGCTGACCACGTTGACCAGGATCGGCTCCTGGGCGTTCTTCACATCGACGAAGAACAGGTGCTGCCCCTGGTGCAGGCGTTCTTCGAAGGGGCGGAAGGCGCGGTTGGTGCGCTGCAGGCCGAAGAAGCTGCCTTCCCACAGGCAGAACGCGCAGAGCACGGCGCCGAGGAAGATCACCGGAATCCAGCCGGCGGCGGTTTCCGTCCAGCCGCTGGCATAGGCGAAGGCCACGGCGACGATGGCCAGGACGAGGCCGACCAGCAGGCCGACACGGCCGGAGCGGACCACATCCTTCTTCATGAACGGAGAGACTTCGTGCAGATGGCGCTGGCCGGTCTTCGCGTCCTTTTCGCTGAGGACGTGGATCTGCTCGGTGGCGATGCCGCTGGCTTCCAGTTCGGCTTCGAGCCGTTCCAGCTCGTCGAGGTTGTCGCTGATGTAGTAATGCCGGTTCATGGCATGCCTCCCATCGTCTGACGGCCTGTTCCTTGGGCGAACAGGCAAAGGTCGATACCCCCTGTCGGTGAATCCCGGAGCACCCGCAAGCGGCAGGTCGGCCGGGATTGTCGGTTTCTTGCGCAGCATTCAGTCTAGCATCCGCGGCAGCGGCGGCCGGTACGCCGGTCTGCTGGCTTCTTCCTTCAACATAGGCCGGAAGCGGGGTAGTGGCGGGGCCGGGCGATGGACGGGCCAGGTACGGGTGGGCCGTACGCAGCCCGCGAGCGCAGGATTACTCGGCGGGAACGATGATGGCGACGCGGCGGTTCTCGCTGCGGCCGGCGCGGGTCTTGTTATCGGCCACCGGCTTGCTCATGCCAAGGCCGCGGACCTCGATGTTGGCCGCCGGCATGCCGGCTTCGCGGAATACCGCGGCCACCGATTCGGCGCGCCGTTCGGAGAGCTTTTGATTGTAGCCTTCGTCGCCGTAGTTGTCGGTGTGGCCTTCCAGGCGGACCTTGTCGATGTCTACCGCGAGCAGGGCGCGGGCGATCTTGGTCAGGGTGTTGCGGCTGTCGGGATTGAGACGGTCTAGATTGTTGCCGAACAGCACCTTGCTCGACATGCCGAACTCCCAGCCTTCGTCGCGGAGTTCGAAGCCCTGCTCCTGGAGCACGGCGATCTGCTCGGCGCTCAGGCCGGTCTGCGGCGGCTTGGTCTGGCAACCGGCCAGGCCCAGCACAAGGCTGAACAGGGCGAGGGCAAGCAATCTACTTGGGTGGAGCCTCTGGGGTAGCACTGTCTATCTCCTTTTCTTCCTGAAGGATGCGGGGGTCGTTGAGTTCCGCCAGGCGCCTGCTGCCGCGGGCCTGGCGCTTGGCGATGTACATCGCCATGTCGGCGTCGTGGAGCAGCGCCGCCGGGGTATCCGCATGCTCGGGATAGAGGGCGATGCCGATGGTCAGCGAGGTACTCACCGTGCTGCCGTCGCTGAGCCGGATCGGCGCCTGCATGCTGGCGATGATGTTGTCGGCGATGCGCAGGGCGTCGGCGCCGGACGCCAGCGGTGCGAGCAGGACGGCGAATTCGTCGCCGCCCAGGCGCGCCACCAGGTCGCTTTCGCGCAACTGCCCACGGATGCGCATGGCGATGTTGACCAGCACGGTGTCGCCGGCGGCATGGCCGAGGCGGTCGTTGATCTCCTTGAAGCGGTCGCTGTCGATGAACAGCACCGCCAATTGCTCGCGATGCTCGTTGGCATCGCGCAGCGCCCGGCTCAGGCGGCCTTCGAAGAAGGCGCGGTTGGGCAGGCTGGTCAGGCTGTCGTGGTGGGCCTGGTGCGCCAGCGAGGCGTTCTCGTCCTGCAGGCGCGCCTGCCAGGATTCGAGTTCGTCGAGCAGGGCGTTGAAGTCCTCGCCCAGTTGGCTCAGCTCGGCGATGCCGGCTTCCGGTACGCGCTTCTCGAAATCCCGTTCGCGGCGCACGGTATGCGCGACCTTCGCCAGTTGGTCGAGCGGGCCGACGATACCGCGTACCAGCCGCCGCGACAGGTAGAAGGCGCCCAGGGCGGTAAGCAGCAGGCACAGGACCATGCCGGCGAAACCGGTGAGCAGGAAGCGCAGCAGGCTGCCGCCGGAGCCCTTCACCTCCACCGAACCGATCTTCTGGCCGTCGTGCAGGATCGGTTGTTCGGTCGGCGCGCTGAGCAGCCAGTGCGCCAGTTGCTGTTCCAGCAGGTGCAGCGGCCCGGTGCTTTCCCGATGCCAACTGGCCAGGGTCTGTCCCTGGCGGTCGTAGACGATGGCGCTGGAGACCTCTTCGCTGGAGGCGATCAGCGCCAGGGACTCCTCGGCGGCCTGGGCATCGCCGAAGACCACCGCGGCTTCGACGGTATAGCTGATGGAACGGGCGATCAGTTGCTGGTTGGGGTCGGCATAGGCGCGCAGGGTCAGCAGGCCGACCAGGGTCACCGCCAGCCCGGCGGTGAATACCGCGACCAGCGCCACGCCCAGGTGCGCGCGATAGAGCACCCGGCGCAGCGATGGATTGGAACCCGTATAGCGACGACGACGGTTCATCACGGAGTGGCCTGCCGCCTTGCCAGTTTCAATACGCTCGGGTGCACGCGTACGCCGCTGCGGGCGATGGAGTCGAGATTGGCCTCGAAGGTGATGCGCGGGCCGCCGACGTTGAGGCAGAACATGCTGCCGACGCTGCATTCGGTGCCACGCTCGCTGATGGACAGGACCGGATGCCCGGCCAGGCTGCGGAACACCTGCTGGCGCTCGCGCTCGTCGACCACTCCGAGGTAGATCACGTTGCAGAGCGTGCCGAGGTCCGGGTTGTCCACCGCGCGGCGTTCCGCATGCACGCGCCTGCCATTGGCCTGCACCATGCCGCGGAGCAGGCCGTCGGCGTACTCGGTCGGTCCGACCACGCAGAGTTGCAGGACCGCCGGCTCCTTCGGCCAGCGCACGTAGCTGAATATGCCCAGCAGAACCTGGCTGACCGCATTGCTGCGTTGCTCGACCGACGTCCGTGCGTCGTCCGCCCACAGGCCTCCGCCGCCCAGGCAGGAAACCGCCAGGACCAGGCAGGCCAGGGTGCGCCTGTAGAGGTCGAGGGGCTGCAAGGTGGGCAACGAAGGCAAAAAGGTTTCCTCCAGGAAAACGTAGCGGGGTGGCACGACTGGCCAGTGTAGTCGGTGTGCGGCGAATATTACCGGATGTGCCGGGAAAGAAAGCCGTTCGGTGTCAAATCAATGGCGCAATTGCCGGAGATGGAAGCGCTTTGCGTCTTGTCCTGTCTGGTTTTCTGGCTGAGCATGTAGGGCGTTACTGACCTTTATCAGGGGGCGGCATGATCCGGGAAATCCTCAAGATGGGTGACGAGCGCCTGTTGCGCATCGCGCAGCCGGTGCCGTCCGAACTGTTCGGCAGCGAGGAGCTGCAACGGCTGATCGACGACATGTTCGAAACCATGCATCACGTCGGCGGGGTAGGGCTGGCCGCGCCGCAGATCGGCGTCGACCTGCAGCTGGTGATCTTCGGTTTCGAGCGCAGCGAGCGCTATCCGGACGCCCCGGCCGTGCCGCCGACCATCCTGCTGAACCCGCGGGTCACCCCGCTGGACGACGAGATGGAAGAGGGCTGGGAGGGCTGCCTGTCGGTGCCGGGGTTGCGCGGCGCGGTATCGCGCCATCGGCGCATCCGCTACCAGGGCCTGGACCCGCAGGGACAGCCGATCGACCGCAGCGTCGAAGGGTTCCATGCGCGGGTGGTGCAGCACGAGTGCGACCACCTGATCGGCCGCCTGTATCCCTCGCGAATCACCGACTTCAGCAAGTTCGGCTTCACCGAGGTGCTGTTCCCCGACCTGGACCCCGCCGCGGACGATTGAGCGGTTGCGCCTGCGGCTCTGCTCCGGCCTGGCTCAGCTCCGCGATGGGGTGCCGAGCGGCACCGCCGGAGCGTGTTTTTTCGCTCGTTTCGCCAGGCGTTTCTCCTGGGCGGTTTTCAGCGGTTTCCTACGAGTTTCCTTCTTCGCGTTCAGTCCCTTGCTCATGGCGTTCACCTCACCACGCAGCACCTGCGTGGCGCGCCGGATGGCCGATGGCGTCCGCGGCGCCGGACGGCGGCGGACGCTTCCAGCATAATGCGTGGCGCAGCGCCCGGCGCGGGCGGCGATCGACGGCGCTCAGCGCAACTGGCGTTGTGCGGTGATTTCCGGCAGGTCCTGGCGGCGCAGATAGACCAGTAGCGGCTCGCCGATGTTCAGTCGTTCGTTGATGTTCTGTTCCAGCAGGATCTGCAACTGCTCGCGGCCCAGGCGCATGACGTCGTCGCGTACCGAACTCCAGACGAACTCGCTGGTGGGCGTGATGCTGTCGTCGGCGACGTCCATGCCGAAGGAGTCTTCGCTGAAACGCACGATGTAGCGGCCGGTCTTGCGGTTGAAACCGACGAACCCCTTGAGGGCATCGGCGGCCTGGCAGATGTCGGTGGATGTGATGCTCATGCGGAACCTCCCTGAACGTTCCTGTTTCTCTGGGCGCACGCATGATCGGCGGCGCCCCCGTTCTGCGGCGGGGGTCGCTGGTGCCGAGCGGGGTATTCTGCCAGTTGCCGCCGCCCGGGGAAGAGGACGGATCGCGAACGGTAGTGGGACGGATTGTCGCGACCTTGGTTAAACCGCCGCCACGCGCTAGGCTCGGGGTTCGCAGCCGACCGAGTGGAGAACAGCGCCAGATGCCAGGGGCCGTGGATTTCAAGGAGCGGATATCCCGCCAGCGTCCGCACGACAGGGAAACCTACGGACATGCCGGGAATACCGATCTGCAAGACATCGTCTACCAGTTGGAAAGCGACCGCGGGCGCATCGTCAATTCCGCCGCCGTGCGTCGCTTGCAGCAGAAGACCCAGGTCTTCCCGCTGGAGCGCAACGCGGCGGTGCGCAGCCGCCTGACCCATTCCCTGGAAGTGCAGCAGACCGGGCGTTTCATCGTCCGCACGCTGTTCCGCCAACTGGGCCCGCGTGCCGCGGAGGTCGGCCTGGACGGGCTGGAAGGCGCGCTGGAAAGCCTGGTGGAAATGGCCTGCCTGATGCACGACGTCGGCAATCCGCCGTTCGGTCATTTCGGCGAGTACGCCATCAACGACTGGTTCGAACGCAACCTCGACGCCCTGTTCGAGCGCCGCATACCGCCGGGCCAGGGCGACGGCCTGTTGCAGCAGCGCATGCTCACCGACCTCAAGCATTTCGAAGGCAACGCCCAGGCCATCCGCCTGGTGGTGAAGCTGCTGCGCCTGAACCTCACCTACACCCAGACCGCCGGCCTGCTCAAGTACGTGCGTCCGGCCTACGAGCCGAAGCCGGACAAGGCGGCGGCGAACCACTACCTGAACAAGAAGCCGGGCTTCTATCTTTCCGAGGAAGCCTTCGTCGACGAACTGCGCCGAGTCCTCGGCATGCGCCCGGGCACTCGCCACCCTGTGGCCTACATCATGGAAGCGGCCGACGATATCTCCTATTGCCTGGCCGATATCGAAGACTCGGTGGAAAAAGGCATCCTCGACATCCGTCAATTGGCGGATCTGCTGGTGAAGAAGTTTGCCGTCCACCATTCGCCGGACGCGCCGATTCCCGGCGACGCGGACAACATGAGCTTCCAGCGGATGGTCGACTACTCGCTGGAAAAGGCCGAGCGGGAGCCGATCAACAAGGTCAGCGAATTCTTCATCCGCCTGCGGGTGAAAATGATCCACCCGCTGGTCCAGCACGCCGCCCAGCAGTTCATCGACAACTTCGAAGCGGTTCATGCCGGCACCCTCGGCCGCGCGCTGATGGAGGACGGCAGCCTGCCGCACGCCATCGTCCAGACGTTCAAGGACGTGGCCATGGAATGGGTGTTCTGCCATCCGGAGGTGGAAACCCTGGAATTGCAGGGCTACCGCATCATTCAGGGGTTGCTGGATTTCTACGCGCCGCTGCTGCGCCTGCCGGCCGAGGAGTTCCAGGCCCTCGCCGAAGGTCGCCAGGCCGCCGCGCCGCATCCGCAACTGCTGGTTCGGCGCCTGCCGAGCCAGCAGATCAAGGCTTACCTGGAGGCCATGAAAGGTGTGGCGGAGGACCCGTTGCAGCGGCAGTGGGAGTTCTACCACCGCTGCCGCATGCTCCAGGATTTCGTCAGCGGCATGACCGACCAGCATGCCCAGGACGAATACCGCGCGTTGTCCGCGCTGTAAGCGGAGGAGCGAGATGCGCGCTGTCGTCGAACTGCTCGCCGGCGCCCGCCGCCTGGTGATCTTCACGGGCGCCGGGGTGTCGGCGGAAAGCGGGATTCCCACCTTCCGCGATGCCCTTGGCGGTCTCTGGGCGCGCTACGATCCGGCGGCCCTGGCCACGCCCGCGGCCTTCGCCGACGATCCCGCGCTGGTCTGGGGCTGGTACGAGTGGCGCCGCCTGAAGGTGCTGGGTGTCCAGCCGAATCCCGCGCACCGGGCGATTGCCGCATTGAGCGGACGAATCGCCAACACCCGGCTGGTCACCCAGAACGTCGACGACCTGCATGAACGCGCCGGCAGCCGCGACGTCCTTCACCTGCATGGCAGCCTGCACGCGCCGCGTTGCGCAACCTGCGCGGCAGCCTACCGGGACGCCTTGCCCGATTCGGTCGAGCCGGAAGAGGGACGACGGATCGAGCCGCCGCGTTGTCCGGCCTGCGGCGGACAGGTCCGGCCGGGCGTGGTCTGGTTCGGCGAGGCGCTGCCCGAGGCGGCGCTGCGCGAGGCTTTCGCCGCGGCCTGCGAGTGCGACCTGTTGCTCAGCGTCGGCACTTCCGGCGTGGTGCAGCCGGCGGCGCGGATACCCGGACTGGCGCTGGAGCACGGTGCCAGCGTCGTGCATGTGAACCCGCAACCGGTGCGCACCCGCCATCCGCGCGAACACTGTCTCGTCGGTCCGGCTGGCGAGGTGCTGCCCGAACTGTTGCGCCGGGCGTTTCCCGGCTGAGGCGGCTCAGCCCTGGGACGAGCCGAAGAGGATCACCGCGGAACCGATCAGGATCAGCAGCCAGTAGAGCGCGCCGAGCACGATGAACAGCAGGTTGTAGCCCGAATAGCCGGCGTTGCCCGTGCCCTGCGGGTCGCCGCTGGCGAGGTTGGCCTGGCGCTGGATGTTGCGCATCGGGATCAGCGGCGTGAGCAGCAGCAGGAGCGAGGGCAGCGAGTAGGGCTCCAGCGCGGGGACCACGTCGGTGAGATGGCTGATCAGGTTCGCCGCGACCGTCAGCAGCACCGCCCAGGTCGCATCCTCGCTCGGGCTCCATAGTGCCTGGCGCTCTTCCGGCAGGGCCTGGTGGATCCGCCGGGCGAGGGCGTGGAAAAAGAAGATGCCGAAGATCGCCCGCCATACCGGGCTGATCCGCCGCTCCATCTGCGGTTGCTGGGCCTTCCAGTGCTTGTACATCCAGTACACGCCGTACAGCCCCAGGGTGAGGAGGAAGAGCACGCTCATCTTGCCCAGCGAGGTGACGAAGAAATGCGCCCGCTTTGCGCCGCGGGTTTCCACCAGGGGCGCTTCCGGGGTCTTGTAGACGTTTTCCATAACTGATCCGGCAGTCCTTGAGAAAAACCGCCATTTTGCCTTCCGCCGCTCCGTCAGGCCAGCGGCCAGGGGCGTGCCGCCCCGGCCGTCCGATCAGGCGTTGCGGCTGGGCGGCGCCATGAACTCGGGACCGACCGGATCCTGGATGGTCTCGGCGAGGATCCACTCGATGCGGGCCATGGCCTCGTCGTCCAGGCGCCAGCCGAAGGCGTCGGCGATGCCGTTCAACTGCTCCGGCTTGCGCGCCCCCCACAGCGCCACCGTAGGGCCGCGATCGAGAATCCAGCGGATGGCCAGGGCCAGCACCGACTTGCCATAGCGCTCGCGAGCCAGTTCCTCCAGTTGCGCGACCGCTGCCAGGTACTGGGCGAAGCGGGGCTGCTGGAACTTCGGGTCGGACTTGCGCAGGTCGTCGCCATCGAAGCGGGTCTCGGCGTTCATCCGTCCGGAAAGCAGGCCGCGGCACAGCGCTCCGTAGGCCAGCACGACGATGCCGTTACGCTCGGCGTAGGGCAGCACGTCGGCGTCGATGGCGCGCTCGAACAGGTTGTAGGGTGGCTGCACGCTGGCCAGCGGAGCGAACTGGCGGAACCCGTCCATCTGTTCCGGCGAATAGTTGCTCACGCCGATGGCGAGGATCTTGCCGTCGCGGCGCAGGCGCTCCAGTTCGCCGGCGGTTTCCTCGTGCGCCACCAGCGGGTCCGGCCAGTGAATCTGGTACAGGTCGATACGATCGGTCTTCAGCCGCCGCAGCGAGTCCTCGACCTCCCGGCGGATGCGTGCGGCGGAGGCGTTGCGGTGGATGCCCGCGTCGCTCCACTCCAGCGCCGCCTTGGTGGCGATCACCGCCTTGTCGCGCAGGCCCTGCAAGGCCTTGCCGACGACCTCTTCGGAATGGCCGAAGCCATAGACCGGCGCGGTGTCGATCAGGTTGATCCCGGATTCCACCGCACGCCGGATGGTTTCCACCGACGTCGCGTCGTCAGCGCCGCCCCACATCCAGCCGCCGATGGCCCAGGTGCCGAGGCCGATGCGCGAGACCGGCGTGTCGATACCCTCGATGCGAATGCTTTCAACGCTCATGGAAATACTCCTGCAGATCGGGAAAACGCTTGCCGGCAATGCGCTCGGCGGCACGGAGCGATTACTCTAGATCACCCGAGATTGAATGTGGCTCAATGCTGCATTGACCTCCGAGAACTGCCAGGAGCCCTGGAATGCCGGCTTTCACCCGTTCCGAACTCGCCGACCTGAACGTCTTCATGACCATCGTCCGGCGCCGCAGCTTCCGTCACTCAGCCCAGGAGCTGGGTGTCAGTACCTCGGCGCTGAGCCACAGCATGCGCAATCTCGAGGCGCGGCTCGGGGTGAAGCTGCTCAACCGTACCAGCCGTTCGGTGGTGCCGACCGATGCCGGTAGCGCGCTGGCGGCCAAGCTGGAGGATGGTTTCCAGGTGATCGGCGAGGCGCTCGGCGAGCTCGATGCCTATCGCACCTCGCCGGTGGGCCGGCTGCGCCTGAACGTGCCGCGCGATGCCTCGCGGCTGCTGCTGGGGCCGGTCCTCAGGCGCTTCACCGAGGCATATCCGGACCTGCAACTGGAACTTTCGGTGGAGGACCGCATGGTCGACATCGTCGCCGACGGCTACGACGCCGGCATCCGTTACGGCGGCACGGTGCCCCAGGACATGGTCGCGGTGCCATTGACCGGGGAGCTGCGCTGGGTGGTGGCCGCGTCGCCCGATTACCTGGCGCGCCACGGCGTGCCCCAGCGGCCGGACGACCTGTTGCGGCACGCCTGCATCCGCATGCGCCTGGGCGACAACTCGTTCTACAAATGGGAACTGGGCGACGGCGAGCGGATGGTCGAGGTCGACGTGCCCGGCCCTTTCAGCGTCAACGAAAGCAATACGGCGGTCGCCGCGGCCCTGGACGGCATTGGCCTGGCCTACTGCCTGGAAGTGGGAATCGCCGAGGAGCTGCGTAGCGGCCGGCTGCAACTGGTATTGCCCGACTGGACCTCGATGGGCGCGCCGTTCTGCCTCTATTATCCGAGCCGACGCCAGCCGCAACCCGGCTTGCGCCAACTGATGGAAATGATCCGCGGCGACTGGCTGGGGCGTGCCTGAATCGTCCTCCCGCCAAACCTTGCAAGGAGCCCCCCATGCTCACCGGTCTCAATCACCTGACCCTGGCGGTCGCCGACCTGCCGGCCAGCATCGCCTTCTACCGCGATCTTCTCGGCTTTCGCCTGGAGGCGCGCTGGGACCAGGGCGCCTATCTCGAACTGGGTTCTCTGTGGCTGTGCCTGTCCCGGGAGCCGCAATGCGGCGGGCCGGCCGCGGACTACACGCACTACGCCTTCGGCATCGCCGCCGCGGATTTCGCCCGCTTCGCCGCGCAGCTGCGCGCGCATGGCGTGCGCGAATGGAAGCAGAACCGCAGCGAGGGCGATTCGTTCTACTTCCTCGACCCGGACGGCCATCGCCTGGAGGCCCACGTCGGCGACCTGCGCAGCCGGCTCGCGGCGTGCCGGCAAGCGCCCTATGCGGGAATGCGTTTCGCCGACTAGGCCTTGGCCTTGCCGGGAACTGTGGGCGCCACCGCCGGACCGGCGAGGCGCTTCAGCAGGCGCGGGCGGTTGGTCTCCAGCGCGCCGCCGCGTCCCCGCAGGCCGTCCCACAGGCCCCAGCCCAGGCAGCGCAGCTTGAGCAGCTTGTCGCGTTCGAGCAGGAGCACCGCGAGGCCCTGGGTCAGGGTCGGCAGGTTCGCCAGCAGGGCCAGCGGCGAGGACCGGGCGTAGCGGCGCAGGACCAGCAGGCCGTTGCGCGCCAGGTAGTAGCGGCGCAGCGGGGCGTGGTTCATCGCGCTGAGGCTGAGACCGCCGAGGCGGCGGGTCTTGCGCGTGCCGATGCGGTGCTCGAGGACCAGCCGTGGGTCGACGTACAGGGGCACGTCCAGCGCCTGGGCGCGCAGGCTGTATTCGGTGTCCACGTGGTCGATGAACAGTTCCTCGTCGAAGTGGCCGAGGCGCTGGTAGGCCTCGCGGGTCAGCAGGCAGCCGGAGGAGATCAGGAACGAGGTGCGCTGCGGGGTCGTCAGGCCGTCCAGAGACAATTGCCTGAGCGTCAGTCCGTCGAGATGGATGGCCGGCAGGAAGCGCCGGTCACCCCGGTCGAAGATCCGTGGGCCGAGCAGGCAGGCCTGACCGTTGCGCGCCTGCAGGTTGCGCCACTGGGCGGCGAGGAAGGCGCCGCCGGGACGGGAGTCCTGGTCGAGCAGCAGCACACCCTGCACGCCACGCCGGAACAGCGCGTCGAGCCCCTGGTTGAAGGCGCCGGCGATGCCCTGCCGGTTGCCGTGGTGCAGCACGGCGATGCCTTGCCCGCGCAGCCGGGCATTGCGCTGCGGATCGCTGTGCGGTGAGTTGTCGACGGCAAGGAAGCGCAGTTGCGGAAACGCCGCCGCCAGTTCGCCAAGGTGTTCCAGGTCGTCGTCGCCAGGATTGAACAGCACCACCAGCACGCCCATGTCTATCCGGTCCATGATCGTTCTTCTCCCGTAGGTCGAAGTTGCCAGGCCAGGACCAGCCCGGCCAGAACGAGAAGGGCGCCGGCGAGGAATGGCGCGCCGGCCAGGGGCACTGGCGCGAGCGGACCGCTGCCCCAGTGGAACAGGCCGCTCATCAGCGGCGGACCGACGATCGCGGCGAGGCTCATCAGGCTGCTCAGCACGCCCTGCAACTCGCCCTGGCGGTCGACCGGCACGCGGGCCGAGAGCAGCCCCTGCATGGCCGGGGTGGCGAGGCTGCCGAGCGCGAAGGGCAGCAGCGCGCAGACCAGCCAGAATGACGAGTCGACCAGGGCGAACAGCAGCAGGCCGCAGCCTTGCAGGGCGAGGCCCAGGCGCAGCAGGCGGGCGTCGTCCAGGCGCCGCTTGCAGAGGTTCACGCCGAGGGTCTGGGCGAGCACCGCGAGCACGCCGTAGAGGGCCAGCGAGTAGCCGATCCAGGCGCTGCTCCAGTGAAACTTCTCGATCACGAAGAACGGCCAGACCACCATCACCGCCTGCAAGCCGAGGAATACCAGGGCAAGCACCGCCAGCAGGCGTCCGACCCCCGGTTGCCGAGCCAGGCCGCTGATCGAGCGCAAGGCATTCATCCGCCTCGGGTCCAGGCGGCGGCGTCGCGTCGGGGGCAGGGTTTCCTCGAGGAACAGGCCGGCGAGCAGGGCGTTGAGCAGGCACAGGCCGGCGGCCAGCAACAGCGGCAGCGTCGTGCCGTGCACCGCCAGCAGCCCACCGAGGGCGGGGCCGAGGATCATGCCCAGGGCGAGGCCGGCGTACAGCCAGCCGAAGTGCCGGGTGCGCTGCCCGTGCGTGCCGAGGTCAGCCGCGCAGGCCATCGCGGTGGCCACGCTGGCGCCGGTGAGCCCGGCCAGCGCGCGACCGAGGAACAGCATCCAGAGGCTGTCGGCCAGCGCCAGCAGCAGATAGCTGAGGGCGAAGCCGAGCATCGCCAGGACCAGGACGGGGCGGCGTCCGAAGCGGTCGCTGAGGCTGCCGAGGACCGGCGAAAAGAACAATTGCAGCAGCGCGAAGGTCATCACCAGGGCGGCGCCCCAGGTGGCCGCGTCGCGGATCGCCAGCGGCGCCACGCTGCCGATCAGCGTCGGCAGCAGGGGCACGATCAGGCCGACGCCAGCGGCATCCAGCAGGCAGGTGAGGAACAGCAGAGGCAGGACGCGTTTCGCGCCGGGACCGTGTTCCCGCGTGGCGGAGGGGCAGAGGCTGGTCGTGGACACGCCAGGACCCTCCCGGCGAACACAGGAAATCCCGATCCTGGGACGCCAGCGAGGGCAAGGGAAACTACCGGAATTCACAGGTTCGACGAACGGTCGCGGCAACGCCGGCGGGCGGCGTGATGTCATAATGATGCGACCCGTGCGCCAGTCGGGTATCCTTGCCGGCCTCTCAACGTTGTTTCCTAACGATATTTTCCTCCTGTCGCGAGCAAAGGGATTTCAATGACGCCCAGAAAAGGAAAGCTACCTGCCGTGCTCGCCTGCATGGCAGCGCTGGCGGGCTGCAACATCAACCCGGCGAACCAGGGCTCGGTGTCGTCCTGGTTCTCCATGCGCGCCGGCGATCCGCCCAGCTTCGTCACCGGCGTGGTCGGCTTCGAGAACACCGGCAGCAACGACCCGTCCACCCGCCTGACCCTGCGTTTCCGCGATCCCGCCTCCAAGACCCATGCGGCCCACGTCACCACCTCGTCGTACTCCGAGCTGTTCAGCCTCGCACTGACGCCGCGCTACTACGAGCTTTACGAGTTCGAGGTGAGGTACCTGTCCTATACCGTCACCCGCGAGACCGGTGCGTACGAGGAGCGCTGCGAGGCCAACGGCGAGGCGCTGGAGAAGACGGTCCGGAAAAGGAAGCGCAGCGTCACCCACACGGCGGTAAACGTGGAGTCCAACTGTCGTTCTACGCCGCTGACCAAGACCGACTACTACTACGAGACCTATACCTCCAAGCCGTTCTCCGCGCCGTTCCGTGCCGAGAGCTTCGCCACCAACTACATCGGCGACTTCCGCGTGCAGTGCAGCTACAAGGAGAAGAAGGGCAAGACCCTCGTCGACAGCTGCCGTCTCAACTACGGCGCCGTCAGCCGCGATCGGGTGGACGCCTGGGTGGCGCAGATGAACGAGGCAGACAAGGACAAGCGCGAGCCGCTGCCGCCGGTACGCCAGCAGGCGGTCGACACGAAGAAGGCCGGCAAGCTCATCCATTCGGTATTTCGCTGAGGCGCTCGCTCAAAGAGCGCCGGCGATCGCGCGCCAGGTGTCGGCGTATCGCCATCGCAGCCAGGCGACCAGGCAGCGCTCGTGCCAGCGTCGCAGGGCGCTGCTCCTTTGCCGCGCCAGGCGTCGCTCGATGGCCTCTTCCAGCCAGGCCTCGTCGAAGGCGGTCCATACCGCCGGAGCGGGGCTGAGCAGGTTGCCGTGGCAGACCGGCGCCACTTCCTCGAAGAACAACCGCTCCAGCAACGCCGGGTCGACGCCCTTTATCCGCCGGGCGATATCCTCGGGCTCCAGGAGAGTGTCGACGAAGGCGTCGGATAGCGCGTGGCGCAGTCGTCGGCGTTGGCTCGGGTCAAGGGCCATGGCAAGTATGGGTCCGCAGGCTGGTGCGCAGGCAGCATAACCCGCCACGGCCAGCGTGGAGAGGCGTCAGGCTCGACGGGGACGCCAGGAGCGACGACGAAGGGGTGGGCGCTGGCGGCCGAACCAGCGCCAGCGGTTGCGCCGTAGCGCCTCGTGGCACTCGTCGCGCAGCCAGGCTGGCAGCAGGCGCAGCCAGCGCAGGTGACGCCAGGGGCCCGGCAACAGGCGCAGCACCTCGAGCAGGGCATCGTTGTCGTCGCAGGCGTAGGCGCCGTCGACGAACAGCCAGGTGTCGAAATGATCGGGTGCCAGCCCGAACCAATCGAGAATCGCCAGGCCTTCGGCGGACTGCGCGGCAAGCAGCTTCAGCCGGTGGTCGGCGCGGCGTGCCAGGAAACCGCTCCAGAGCGTGCAGAAGCGGCAGTGCTGGTCGTACAACACGACCTTGTCGCCGGGCTTGAGGTACGGCGGCAGTGACATGAAGGGCCCCCTTGGGTTCGGCTTTGTGCGCAAGCCCGGAACCGTAACGGCGGGAAGGGAGGACGACTAGTCGGGGTGCTGTCAGAGTTTTCTTTCTGTGCGGTCATCGATTCGTCTTTCGCCGGACGGCGCCGGGCAACGCGCCATTCCTCTTCCTGAAGGACGATGCTGCGCCAGGCCGGTTTAAGTTCGATGACGCCGGGACGAACGGGAGATGTCCCCGTCCGTGGGGCACGGACGGGGCGCGGCGGGGAATCAGCGGGCGAACGCTTCGAGAAGGGTCTTGGCGGCCAGCTTGCCAAGGTTGTTGGAGGCCAGCGGGCTGTCGCCGGTGAGCAGCTTGCGGTCGCGGTGGACCTGGCCGGTGATGCCCTTGTTGAGGATCTTCACCCCGAGCTTCTGCAGGTTCTCGCCCACCAGCCAGGGCAGGGGACCGGGCATGTAGCCGATCTCCAGGTTGGCGCCGGTGTCCAGGGCGTCGGGGAACACGCAGATCTCGTAGCCCTTGAACGGGTAGTCCTCCGGCTTCTCGTCGACCGCCGGTGCCAGCAGGCAGGCCGGACCGTGGCAAAGGGTGATGATGTAGCGGTCCTTGGCGAGGAAGGCATTGAGCAGCCGTTTCACCTCCCGGCTGTGCGGAATGCCCGCCAGCACGCCGTGGCCGCCGGGAACGAACACCGCGGCGTACGGCGAGTCGTCGGCGACGGCCTGCTCCAGGAGGTCGGCGAGCTTCCGCGGCGCTTTCAGCTTGGGCAGGTACTTCGCGTAGATGCTCTTCACCGCCTCGTCCTCACCGGGCATCGCCCACATCTCCAGCTTCACCGGGTTGCCGGAGAGCGTGGCGACATCGAACTCGAAGCCGGCCTTGTCCAGGTGGTACATCGGCAGGAGCATTTCCACCGGGTGGTTGCCGGTGGAGAACATGCTGCCGTTCTGCATCAGGATGTAGCGTTCGTCGGTACCGATCATCAGCACCTTCTTGCCGCCCTTGTACGGGGTCGGGTAGTCGGCGCCGTCGAAGTCGGTCTTTGCCGAGGTGTACTGGCTCAGGGAATAGGGCGAGGGAAAGAACGCGTTGTGCTCGGCGTGGTCGGGCGTCGGGGTTCTGCTGGTATCGCGCTCGTTGCTCATGGCTCGTTCCTTTCTGCGTGATGGAGGTCGTACCAAGACGATAGGCGGGGTCGCCGGCCGGCGAAATAGGGGAAATCCCCTAACCCACGATCGGTCGCCTGAGGGTTTTCCCCTATGGGCTTTTGCCGGCAAGCCGGGGATCATGCGGAAAAAGCCAGGAACGTCCGCTCCATGACCGACTACGCCAGCCTTCTCTTCGACAGCGTCGCCCGGCTGCGCAAGGCCGCTACCACCGAGGCGGTCTGCCGCGAGATGGTGGAGTTCGCCGCACGCCTGGGCTTCGACCGGGTGATCGTCTGCAGCCTTTTCCCCCGCCCCGACGAGGACGAACTGATCGACGAGCTGTTCTTCGTCCATGGCGACTGGGCCGAAGGGCGCAGCGCCCAGGAGCGCGACGCCTATCTTCTGCACTGTCCGGTCACCCGGCACATCCTCGAACTGGACGAGCCGTTCTTCTGGTCGAAGAGCCCCTCGGAGGATCCCGAGCGCATGACCTACCGCATCGTCCGTGGGGTCCGCGACCTCGGCCAGGTCAATGGCATGCAGGTGCCGGTGTTCGGCCGCAACGGCCTGGAGGGCGCGGTGTCTTTCGCCGGCGAGCGGCTGGACCTGAATGCCGGTTGCAAGCTCGCCGCCCAGGCCTTCTGCCCGATCCTGTTCTTCGCCCTGAAGCGCCTGCGCGGCCCTGTGTCGGCGGGCGATGCGCAAGCGCTCAGCGAGCGCGAGCGGGAAGTCCTGCAATGGATCGCCCTGGGCAAGCAGCAGGCGGAGGTGGCGGCGATCCTGATGATTTCCGAGCGCACCGTGGAGAATCACCTGCGTGCCGCCCGCCGCCGTCTCGGCGCGGCGTCCACCGCCCAGGCGGTGGCGCGGGCGCTGCGCCTGGGCGATATCGAGGTCTGAGCGGCCTCAGGGAGCTGACGTGAGGACGATCTTGCCGATGTGCTGGCCGGAGTCCATCAGTTCGTGGGCCTGGCGCGCCTGTTCCAGGGGGAAGGTGCGGAACACCTGCGGCCGGACAGTGCCGGCGCGCACGTGCGGCCAGACCTGGCGCTCCAGTTCGGCGATGATCGCGCCTTTCTCGTCGTGGCTTCGCGAGCGCAGGGTCGAGCCAAGATGGACCAGGCGCTTGCTCAGCATCGGGAACAGGTCGACTTCGGCGGCCTTGCCCTTGATCACGCCGATCTGCACGATCCGTCCGTTCATCGCCGCCGCCTGATAGTTCCGCGTCACATAGTCGCCGGCGACGATATCGACGATCACATCGACCCCGCGTCCTTCGGTGCCGCGCAGCACTTCCTCGACGAAATCCTGCTCGGTGTAGTCGATCGCCACGTCGGCGCCGAGGCGCAGGCTGGCCTCGCGCTGGGCCTCGCTGGAGATCGTGGTGAAGATTTTCGCCGCGCCGAAGGCCTTGCCCAGCATGGTCGCGGCGGTGCCGATGCCGGAGGCGCCACCGTGGACCAGCAGCGTCTCTCCGGCCTTGAAGCCACCGCGCTGGAACAGGTTGACCCAGACGGTCATGAAGGTTTCCGGCAGCGCCGCCGCTTCCTCCATGCCCAGGCCGTCGGGCAGGTGCAGGGTGGTGCGCTCGTCGGCCACCGCGAACTGCGCGTAGCCGCCGCCGGGAATCAACGCCATCACCGCCTCGCCGACGGCGAAGCGGCTGACCTCGCTGCCGACCGCCCGCACCGTGCCGGCGATCTCCAGGCCGGGAATGTCCGAGGCGCCGGGTGGCGGGTCGTACACGCCCTTGCGCTGAAGCACGTCGGGACCGTTGACGCCGGCGGCGCGGACTTCGACCAGGACCTCGCGCGGGCCGGGCGTCGGCAGCGGCCGGCTGGTCGCCACCAGTACCTCGGGGCCGCCGGGCCGGGCGATCTCGATGGCGGTCATTCGTTTGGGAAATCGGTTCGTGCTGCTCATCGCATGCTCCTGGGAAAGTGGTTCGGACCTGGTTCGCATGGTAAGCAGCGCGGATGCCGTGGTCGCGCAGCGCTTTTTCATTAGACTGATGCGAAAATGCATCAGGAAAACCGCCATGAATTGGGACGACACCCGCGTCTTCCTCGCGCTCTGCCGCGAGCACACCCTGCGCGGCGCCGCCCGCGCGCTTCACGTCGACCAGGCCACGGTGGGCCGGCGGCTGGCGTCGCTGGAGGCGGCGCTGGGCTCGACCCTGTTCCTGCGCACCTCGTCCGGCTACCTGCTGACCCCGGCCGGCGAGGCGGCCTTCGAACTGGCCGAGAAGATGGAGCGCTCGGCCCTGGAGTTGCTGCGGCGGACCCGCGGGATGGACCACCGACTGTCCGGCGAGGTGCGGTTGTCCACCACCGACTCCCTGGCCGTCGACTTCGTGCTACCCGCCCTGGGCCGCCTGCACCTTGAACACCCGGATATCCGCGTGCTGCTCGACAGCGCTTCGGCCGTGGTCGACCTGCCCAAGCGCGAGACCGACATCGCGATTCGCACCCTGCGGCCGGAAAATCCCGATTTGATCCTGAGAAAACTCGCCAGTTGGCCCATGGGCCTGTTCGCTTCCGCGGACTACCTGCGGCGCAACGGCGTGCCGGTGCCCGGCGAGCGTTTCCGCGGCCACGACCTGGTGATGTACGAACCCTATTGGCACAGCCAGCGCGAACTGACCCTGGGCGGCGAGCCGATCCGCGACGGCCGGGTGGTCATCGCGGTGAATTCCAACATGATGGTGCGCCAGGCCCTGGCGCGCGGCCTGGGGCTCTGCGAGCTGCCGCTGTACATGGGCGAGCGCGACGGACTGGTGCGGGTCTGGCCGCAGCGCGAGCGACGCCGGCCATACGAGGTGTGGATGGTTACCCACAAGGACCTGCGCCACACCGCGCGGGTCCGCGCGGTGATCGAGCAGTTGGTGGAGGCGTTCGCCGAAGCACCGGCCTGAGCCTGCAGCGCCGGCGCCGGGTTCCGGTCGAATGCGGCGGCGCGCCGCGGAATCGCGCATCATAGGCGCCATCAGATCGAGGAGATTTCCATGGCAATCCCAAGCATCCCGCGTTTGGCCGTACTGACGCTCGGGCTGGCGCTCGCAGCGGCCGCCAGTGCCGCCGACGAGGCGCAACTGATCGAGGCGATCAACGCCTACCGCGGTCAGGTGCAGTCCTGCGGCGGGCAGGCCAGCGGTGAACTGCCGCCGCTGGCCGCCGACCCGCGCCTGGCCTTGCCGGTGAATGCCGCTGGCGACCTGCAGCAGGCGATGGCACAGGCCGCCTACCCGATGGTCAACGTGCAGTCGGTCAGCCTTTCCGGGCCGCGCGATGCCGGCGCGGCGATGAAGGCGCTGGAGGAAAGCTTCTGTCGCGTGGTGCTCGACCCGCAGTTCGTCGACGTCGGCGTCAGCCGCCAGGACCGCGACTGGCGCATCGTCCTCGCCCGGCCATTGCTGCGCGGCGGCATGGGCGATTGGCAGGCGGAAGGGCAGAAGCTCCTGGAACGGATCAATGCCGCCCGCGGGCAAGCCCGCCAGTGCGGTGGCAAACCTTACGCAGCGGCCCAGCCGCTGGCCTGGAACGCCACCCTTGGCGGCGCCGCCGAAGCGCATTCGCGGGCGATGGCCAACGGCAATTTCTTCGACCACCTCGACCGCGACGGCCGCACCCCCGGCGACCGCGCCGAGCTGGCCGGCTACAGCGGCGGGCTGGTCGGCGAAAACATCGCCGCCGGCCAGGACGGGGTGGACAAGGTGGTCGACGGCTGGCTGGCCAGCCCGGGCCACTGCGCCAACCTGATGAGCCCCGGCTACCGCGAGCTGGGCGCGGCCTACGCCACCGATCCGAAGAGCGACGCGGGAATCTACTGGACGGCCATGTTCGGTTCGCCCTGAAGTCCTCCGCGCCCGGAGCTGACGACGGGCTGGGCGCCTTCCGCAAACGAAAAACCCGGCGCCATGGCGCCGGGTTCCCTTTCAGCCTGTCCCGCCCTCAATGCGGCGCATTGAGAGTCAGGCGCATGTGCCGGTTGACATCCTTGTACAGCAGGTAGCGGAAGCGCCCCGGGCCGCCCGAATAGCAGGCCTGCGGGCAGAAGGCGCGCAGCCACATGAAGTCGCCGGCCTCCACCTCGACCCAGTCCTGGTTCAGGCGGTACACCGCCTTGCCTTCCAGCACGTACAGGCCGTGCTCCATCACGTGGGTCTCGGCGAAGGGGATCACGCCGCCCGGCTCGAAGTTGACGATGTTGACGTGCATGTCGTGGCGCATGTCGCTCATGTCGACGAAGCGGGTGGTGCTCCAGCGGCCTTCGGTGTCCGGCATCACCAGCGGCTGGATGTCCTGCTCGTTGGTGACGAAGGCTTCCGGCAGCGGTACGCCGTCGACCTTCTGGTAGTGCTTGCGGATCCAGTGGAAGCGGGTGTGCTGGCCGGTGGTATTGCGCACCTTGTAGTCGGCGCCCGGCGGAATGAAGGCGTAGCCGCCCGGCTGCATGGCGTGGACCTGGCCCTGCAGGGTCAGGCTCAGCTCGCCCTCGACGACGAACAGCACGGCCTCGGCGTTGGGATCCTGCTCCGGTTTGTCGCTGCCACCGTTGGGCGCCAGTTCGACGATGTACTGCGAGAAGGTCTCGGCGAAGCCGGACAGCGGGCGGGCGATCACCCACATGCGCATGTTGTCCCAGAACGGCAGGTGGCTGGTGACGATATCGCGCATCACCCCCTTGGGAATCACGGCATAGGCTTCGGTGAACATCGCCCGGTCGGTGAGCAGCTCGGTCTGTGCCGGGTGCCCGCCGTGCGGCGCGTAGTAGCTGGACTTGGACATGGAGCGTTTCCTCGTTGTTGTCTTGCTGCCGGCTCACGCGCCGCCGGAGCGAAACGGGCGGGCGCGAGCCGTTGCTGACGGCAACGATATCCAGCGCCTGGCGCATGCACAAATTAAATGTTGGAATCCAGCATATTCATTTTTCGAATGCGGGGCGGCTCCGGGTATCTTCCGCCAGCACCCGCGACAGCACGCGCGCCAGCGCCTTCACCATCGGATCCGCCGCCGGCCGGTGCAGCAGCGCCACTTCGAACACGTCCACCGCCGGCAGCCCGGCGTTCTTCGGCAGCACCGCATGGCCTGCGCTCACCGCGCGCAGCGGCAGCAGGCCGATGCCCATGCCGTCGGCGATGGCCGATTGCAGGCCGCTGAGGCTGGAACTGGTGAAGCTGATGTGCCAGCGCCGGCCGACCGCTTCCAGGGCGGCGATCATCTCGTCGCGGTAGACCCCGCGCGGCGGGAAGGTGACGATGGGCAGCGGGTCGAGGTCGATGCAGGGGTTCCTGGCGCTGTCCACCCAGCATGTCTTTTCCGGCCAGCAGGCCAGTGCCTCGCGGCTGGCGCGTCGCTGCTTGAGCAGCACCAGGTCCAGTTCGCCGCGGTCGTAGCTGGCGCTGAGGTCGCGGCTCATGCCGCTGGTGACTTCCAGCTTGACCTGTGGATAACGCCGGTTGAAGGCCGCCAGTCGCTCGGTGGTACGGCCGGCGGCGAAGTCGTCCGGCACGCCGATACGTACCGTCAGCGCCACCGTGCCGCCGGATAGCGCCTCGGCCAGTTCGTCGTTCAGTGCCAGCAGGCGGCGGGCATAGCCGAGCAGCGTATCGCCGGCGTCGGTCGGCAACACGTCGCGGTTGCCGCGCTCCAGCAGGCGGTGTCCGGCCATTTCCTCCAAGCGGCGAACCTTCTGGCTGACGGTCGACTGGGTCGAGTGCAGGCGCGCGGCGGCAGTGGTGAAGCTGCCGCAGTCGGCCACCGTGACGATGGCGCGGAGCAGGTCGAGGTCGAACAGGCGGCTATTCGATTTTTCACTGTCGCTCATGGTCGTATCGCATTTTCGAATGTCGTCGCCGCTTTTAGCAGGCCGTGCCGTCAGCGGCAACCGCTCAGCGTCGACGCAGCGTGCCCAGCGGTCGACCAATGCGCTGGAAGCGGCGGGAAACCCGCCAGGCGGTCATGCATGCGCCAGGAACAGGACCGCGGAGCGCTACTCGGGCACCTCGACGTTGACCTGTAGCGCGTCGTGGCGCCAGTACTCCAGGTCGCAGTCGATCAGGCGGCCCGCCTGGTCGCGGTTGACCCGCACGATCTGCAGCGCCGGGCTGCCCACCGAAACCCGCAGCGGCCCGGCGGCTTCCGCCGGGAGGATGGTCGGGACCATCTCGAAGCGCACCCGGCCGTAGCGGATGCCGTAGTGGTTGGCGTAGAGATCGGTCAGCGAGCGAGTCAGGTCGAAGCGCTCGATGCCGGGAAAGTAGGCGGGATTCAGGTAGTGCTCGACGTACAGCACCAGCCGCCCGTCGACCCGCCGCGCCCGGCGGATCTGGAACACCCGCGACAGCGCCGGCAGCTCCAGGCGCTGGCAGATGTCGACGCTGGCCGGGATCATCGCCGCGCCGAGCACCTCGGTCTCCGGCACCCGGCCCTGGTCGGCGACCATCGCGTGGAAGTGGCTGCGCACCAGCGGGTTGTACAGCAGCCGCTGCGGCGAGACGAACCAGCCGCGGCGTTCCTCGCGGTAGATCAGGCCCTGGTCCTCCAACTGGCCGAGCGCCTCGCGCAGGGTGATGCGGGTGGTCGAGAACAGCTCGCTCAATTGCCGTTCGCTGGGCAGCTTGCTGCCGCGCGCGAGCAGGCCGCGCTCGATCTGCTCGCGCAGGGACTGGTAGATCACCGTCAGGGGGCGGGACGGCTCGTCGCGCATATCGACGCTTCTCCGCTGGGGCTCCGGGGGGCTACAGGGTAATGCTTCCGGGCCGCCGGCGGTATAGCGCGGCGCGCCTTCTCAGCGCCATTCCAGCACTGGCCAGCCGGCCTCGCGGGCGTGCCCGAGCAGCGCCGGGTCGGGGTTCACCGTGTGCGGTCGGTCGACCCGCGAGAGCAGCGGCAGGTCGTTGCGCGAGTCGGAATAGAAGGTCGCGCCGGCCAGCGTCTCGCCCTCCTGGGCCAGCCAGGCGTCGAGGCGACGGACCTTGCCCTCGCGGTAGGTGAGGGTGCCGCGGGTGCGCCCGGTGTAGAGGCCGTCGCGCTCCTCGATGTCGATCGCCAGCACCTCGTCCACCCCCAGCCGGCGGCCGATGGCGCTGACCAGGAAGTGCGCCGAGGCGGAGATGATCAGCAGGCGGTCGCCGGCCTGGCGGTGGCGTTCCAGGCAGCGCAGGGCGTCGGCGTGGATGCGCGGCGCTATGATCCGCGCGACGAAATCCTCGACGGCGCCGGCGATCTCCGCCGGGGTGCGGCCGGCGATGGGCGCCAGGCTGAAGTCCATGTAGTCCTCCATGGCCAGCCGGCCCTCGGCATAGAGTTCCATGAGGCGGCGTTCCTGGTGCAGGAAGGCGGTCTTCTCGACCCAGCCCAGTTCGGTCATGTAGCGCCCCCAGAGGGTCGCGCAGTCGCCGTCGATCAGGGTGTCGTCGAGGTCGAAGAGGGCAAGTGGCATAGGCGGTTCCTTGTTCGCTAGGGATTGGCCCGGCACGCCTGGCGCCGGGCGGTGGTTCGGCGAGGTTTCAACGCGGCTTGCCGGCCGCCAGCAGCGGCCCGCCGGCATGCGCCTTCGGTTCGACGCGGCACGCGCCTGGCCGGCTGTTCCAGAACGGCACCAGCAGCAGGCTGGCGAGCAGCGCGGTGGCGGTGAACACGAAGAACACCGTGAGGGTGTCGAAGTAGCCCGGCAGCAGGCCGCCGAGGATCGCCCCGACCGAGCCGCAGCCGTTGACGAAGCCGGTGGCGGTACCGGCTGCTTCGCTGGTACCGAAGTCGATGGCGGCGGCGCCGCTGATCATCGAGTCCGGCCCGTAGAGGGTGACGCCCATCATGAACAGCAGGCCGACCACCAGGTACAGGCTGCCGCTCTGCATCGCCGGGACGAACAACGCCAGGCTCACGGTCAGCGCCGCCAGGCTGAGCACGCAGGCCGGCATGCGGCGGGCGCCGAACAGCTTGTCCGAGGCCAGGCCGATGAGGATCGGCCCGGCCAGCCCGGCGACCTCGAAGGCCGAAGGCACGATGGCCGAGGCGACCTTGCCGATCTCCGGCATGCGTTCGTAGATGATCACCGGGCCCCAGAGCAGGATCGCGTAGCGCGCCGGCTTGAGCAGGAAGTAGGCGATGCCGAGGACCAGCACGTGGGGATTCCTGAGCGCCTTCAGCAGGGCGCCGGAATGGCTCGGCCGGGGCGCGTTGGCGGGGGGCGCGGCCTCGGCCTCCACGGGCGGCAGGCCGACGTCCTGCGGACGGTTGCGCTGGAGGAAGAAGAACAGCGCGGCCACCGCCAGCACCACTCCCGCCGAGGACAGGAAGGCCATGCGCCAGTCATGCGTCAACCGGTAGGCGCACCAGCCGGCGAACGGCGTCGCCACCAGCCCGCCGAAGGCGTAGCAGGTACTCCACAGGCCGAGCACGCGGCCTCGCTCGTAGGTGGCGAAGAAGGCGCCGATGTTCTTGCACAGCCCCGACCAGCCGGTGGACTGCGCCAGGCCCTGAACCACCATGCAGGCGGCGAAGATCGGCAGGGTGGCGAAGGTACCCATCGCCAGCGCCGCCAGCGCCGAGGTGAGCAAACCGCCGAGCACCACCACGCGGGTGCCGAAACGGTCGGCGAACACCCCCCACATGAACTGGCCCACGGCGTAGGCGGCCAGGTAGAGGGCATCGAGATCGGCCATGGCGCTCTTGTCGAGCTCGAAGGAGGGGTCTTCGGCGATGCCGAGCTTGGCCACCGAGAAGGCCTTGCGGGTGAAGTAGAAGGCGGCGTAGGCCAGCCAGGTGATGACGAAGATCTGGATGCGCCAGCGCTGGAGCGATTGCCAGCCACGGTGCAGGGTACCGTTGTGGTTGTTCATGTGGGTCCCTATGGGTCTAGACAGTGCGGGGAGGTTGTTCTTGTTGTGCTGCTGCAAAGCTGTCCGGATGCATGGTCTAGGCCAGATGCCTTTCCCATGACTTTTTTCGTGCGCAAGGTTGGCTGTCGACGCGCTCCTGCTCGGTCCTGCCGAGGCTGAGATGGATTGTGAAGGCTTGGTGGCGGTGCATGGCGCCGATCCGGTCAGGCTGGGCCGGCTGGCGAAGGTCAATCTAGCACTGGGTATTTTTATGGTCTAGACCAAAAGCAGGGCGAAACGATTCGATTTTTTCGAGGGATTGCCTGGGATTGGTGCATTTTCTTGTCCTGGCGGCACCTTTGGGCGGGACTTTTCTACGTATTTTCAAGAAATTGGAATAGACCAGATTTTCGATGATACGCCAGCGCCTCTGGTGCGCCGTGCGCCGCCGCTGGATGGCCGCGTGTCGCGGCGCTCGGCTAGACTGCGGGACCTCGCGCCGGATCGGACCGCCATGCTGAGAAACGTCACCGACCTAGACCTGCGTCTGTTGCGCATCTTCGCCTGCGTGGTGAAGTGCGGCGGTTTCACCGCGGCCCAGGCCGAGCTGAACATGAGCCAGTCGAACATCAGCATGCACATCGCCAGCCTGGAGAAGCGCCTCGGCTACCGGCTCTGCGAGCGCGGCAAGGGCGGTTTCCGACTGACCGCCAAGGGTCGCCGGGTGCTGGAGGCTTCGCGAACGATGTTCGACGCCATCGGCCTGTTTCGCGACCAGGCGCAGGCGTTGTCCGGACGTTTGGTCGGGGAGCTGTACCTGGGCCTCGCGGACAATCTCGCGACCTTGCCCCAGGCCCGTTTCGGCGATGCGCTGGCGCGCTTCCAGCGGCGCGACCAGGATGTCCAACTGAACCTTTTCGTCAATTCGCCCACCGAGCTGGAACTGGCGGTGATCGAAGGCGAGCTGGACCTGGCGATCTCCTATTTCAGCCGTTCGCGGCCGAGCCTCGAATACCGCCCGCTGTATCGCGAAGAGATCGGCGTGTTCTGCGGCGATCGCCATCCGCTGTTCGCCGAGGCGCAGCCGACCCTGGAGCGGATCGCCGCCTGTGACTGGGTGATGCACGGCTTTCTGCCGGAAAACCTGGTCCTGCCGCTACGCCCGTCGCGCAGCCGCGCCACCGCCTACCACATGGAAGCGGTCGCCCATGCCGTGCTGGCCGGCACCCACCTGGGCTACCTGCCGACCCATTACGCCGAAGCCTGGATCGAGCGTGGGCGGATGCGCGCGCTGTTGCCGGAGCGGCTGAGCTACCCGGTGGAGCACAGCATGATCGTCTATGCCGGGCGCCCCCTCAGCGAAGCCGCCCGCGCCTTCATCGACGACCTGCTGCAGGTCCACGGCCTGGCGTCCTGAGCGCTCAGGCGAGAGTCCCGGCCACCGCCTGGCGGTAGATGCGCGCATAATCCCGGGCATCGAGCGGCAGGGCGTTGGTCGCCGAGGACGACAGGTCGGCCAGCGCCTGCTCGCCCACCCATTGCGCGTCCTCGCCATCCAGGCCGAGGGCGGCGAGGTTCGCCGGGATGCCGATGCGCGCGCGCAGTTCGAGGATCCACGCCAGCAGGCCGTCGAAGCTCGCTTCGTCGAGTTCCAGGTAGCGCGCCAGGCGCGCGGCGTCGGCTTCTACCGCCGGGCGGTTGGCCAGCAGAACGTAGGGCAGCAGCACGGCGTTCAGCAGGCCGTGGTGCAGGTGATGGCGAGCGCCCAGCGGGTGGGCCAGGGCGTGGACCCCGCCAAGCCCCTTCTGGAATGCCACTGCGGCGCTGGCCGAGGCTACCAGCATGCCTTCCCGGGCGGCGAGGTCGTTGCCGTCGCGCACGGCGTTTTCCAGGTGCTGCCTGACCAGGCGCACGCCTTCCAGGGCGATGCCCGCCGACATCGGATGGTAGAGCGGCGAGAACAGCGCCTCCAGGTGATGGGTGAGGGCGTCCATGCCGGTGGCGGCGCTCAGCGCCGGCGGCAACCCGCGGGTCAGGCGCGGGTCGAGGAATACGCAGGCGGCCAGCAGCTCGCGATGGCCGACGACCCGCTTGATGCCCAGTTGCGTGTCGGTCAGCACCGCCTCGCGTCCCAGTTCCGAGCCGGTGCCGGCGGTCGTGGGCAGCGCCAGCAGCGGCGGCAGGCCGAGCAGCGGGTAGTCGGCGAGGGTCGGATAGCTGCGCAGCGTCTGGGTCCATTCGAAGCGTTCGAGGCCGTGCGGATCGCGGCTGAGCAGGGCGATTCCCTTGGCCGCGTCGAGGGCGCTGCCGCCGCCGAGAGCGATCAGCGCGTCATGCCCGCCAGCCTCGAAGCGCCTGGCGCCGCCGTGGACTTCAGCGAGGCTGGGGTTGCTCGACAGTTCGTGGAACAGGTCATGGTCGATGCCGGCGCGTTCCAGGCACTCGCGCACCAGGCGCAGGGGCTCCAGGGCGAGCATGCCGGGATCGGTGACCAGCAGGGGCCGGCGTGCGCCCGCCAGCGCGCAACGCCTCGGCAGTTGTTCCAGGGCGCCGACGCCGCAGAGGATATCGGTGGGGTAGTTCCAGTAATGCAGGTCGCTCATGGCGATGCTCCGTGAAAGCAGGATGATCCGGGCCCCGCCGGGCGCGAAGCCAGCGTGCGGGAACAACCGGAGGAGGCGCCGGAACGGCCGGCGCGTGCGGGTCAGTCCGCCGGCGGAGCGGCGAAGCTGAGGCTGGTGGCGATGCGCCGATGCGGCTTGGCGATGAGCATGTAGAGCAGGCCGAACGCGGCCAGCGCGGAGAACACCACGACCACCGCCCAGACCTGGAACCAGGGCGCGTCGGGCGGGGCGAGGCTGGCCCGCGGCCAGGCGACGTTGAGCGCCTCGAACGACAGCCAGGCGACTGCCAGGACGTTCACCGCCAGCCCCGCGCGCCCCAGGCGCAAGGCGCCCTTGTCCGGGTCCCAGCGGCCGACGAGGCGGGCCCAGAGAGCGCAGGCGGCGACGATCAGGAAGACCACGAAGAAACCGCCGCTGCCGAACGCGATCAGCGTGCCGACCGCCGTGGCGTTCAGCCCCAGGGCCAGGCCGAGGCTGGCCAGCAGCGTGCTGCAGACCATCGCCGCCATCGGCACCTTGCGCCGGTCGACCCGGCGCAGCAGGGCGGAGCCGGGCAGGATGGCGTCGCGCGCCATGCCGAAGATCGCCCGGCCGATGTAGGTCTGCACCGACACCACGCAGGCGACGAAGGCGATCAGCACCACTGCGACGAAGGGCCGCTCGGCCCAGGCGCCGAAGGCGTCCACCACCGCCGGGGTGACCGGGTCGACCACCTGGCCGCTGACCACCGCGCCGATGTCCTGGTAGGACAGGGTCACGGCGAAGGCGGTGAGCATCACGGTGAATCCCACCACCAGCATCGAGCGCAGGATCGCCCGGGGAGTGGAGACGCGGGCATCGGTGGTTTCCTCGGAAATCTGCGAGCAGGCGTCGAAGCCGAGGAAAGCCCAGCCGCCCACCGCCAGCGCGGTCAGCACGCCGTCCAGGTAGGAACCGTCCGCATCGCCTGTGCCGCCCGGGCCGCTGAACAGCAGATCGAGCGGATGGTTGCGGAAGAACAGCAGCAACAGCACGCCGATACCGATGGAGGCGATGGCCTCGGCGACGATCCCGGCATTGACGAAGTACTTCAACGGGTTGATCCCCAGCAGGTTCACCGCCAGTCCCAGCGCCAGCAGCAGCGCGCCGCAGAGCACCTGGCCGTTGGCCGACGGCGGCGCGCCGGTCGCCAGCAGGCCGAGCCAGAAGCCACCGAGGTAGGCCACGGTAGTCAGCGAGGCCAGCGCCGAAGCCAGGTAGAGGAAGCCGGTGAACCAGGCCAGGCGGTCGCCCACCAGGCGTCGCACCCACTGGTAGCAGCCGCCGGCCAGCGGAAACTGCGAGGACAGCTCGGCGTAGACCAGCGCCACGCCGAACTGCAGCAGCAGGCACAGCGGCACCACCCAGACCCAGGAGGGGCCCATGCTCATGGCGCCGAGGGACATCACCGAGTAGATGCCCACCACCGGCGAAATGGTGGCGAAGCCGACGGAAAAGGACGACCACAGGCTCAGCCCGCGCTCCAGTTCCTGGCGATAGCCGTGGGCCGCCAGCAGGCGTTCGTCGCGGGAGGCATCGCGGAGATCAGTCATGGCGGTCTCCGGGCGAGCGCTGCGGGGAAGGGGAAAGGCGGATGCCACCGATGCGATGGGTGAGCATGGAGAGTCCTCGTCGGCTATTGGAATTGTTATGGCCGCTTCCGGGACGAGCGAAAGCGTGGCAGACGCAGGTTAGGCGGATTACCTATCAGGATGAATTCATATTCGATTGGGCTGGCATCAGGAAAACCTGATGTATGGCCAGGCCCCGAGAAGGCCGGCTCCTGCGAAGGGAGCCGGCCGGTCGCGGCAGTTACTTCAGGTCCTCGCGCGGCGGTTTGCCGGGCTGGCTGGCGTAGTCCGGCAGGGCGCTGATCGCCTGTTCCTTGTCGGGGATGCTGGACGGGTCGAGGTCGCCGCCGACGTTGCGCGGGTCGGTGGGGATCGCCGAGGGAATCACCACGGTGCGCTCGGCCAGCGGCCAGCCGAGAATGGTCTCCAGGCGCCCGCCTTCCTCCTCGGGGCCGGTGATGGCGTCCAGGCGCAGCGGCAGCGGATGGCCGATCAGCCGTTCGACCTCGCCCGCCGCCTCCGGCGCGGCCAGGGTCAGGCCGGTGCGGTAGAAGCCCGGCAGGCTCGAGCGCGGCACATAGACCCGCAGCAGGGCACCGTTGCGGATCCGGCCGCGCGCGTCGGGTTCCTGGTCCTGGGCGTAGCCGTAGGCCAGCGCCGGATCGCCGGCGATATAGAAACCGCGCCAGATCGCGTCGAGGTCCTGGCTGCGCGCGCGCACCCCGCCGAAGACGATGCTTTGCGCCGCTTCGAGGAAGGTGCCGTGGTAGCCGACGAACACATAGCCGCGCTCCTCCAGTTGGCGGTGCGCCTGGAGCAGCCGCTCCACCGTCCAGTTCTGCGTGCCGCGGGTGCTGAAGCTGATGTCGCCGCCGTCGCCGAGGAACTCCGCGCCAGTGGGATAGTTGCGCTCCAGCAGGGCGTCGCCGCTGTCCGCCGGGCCCGCGCATTCACCGGCGGCGACCGGGCAGGTCAGGCTCACCACGTCGGCGCTGGCCGCGCCGGCCTCGTCGTTGCCTGTGCCCTGCCGGACGAAGCGCTCGCTCTCGGCGGCGGCCAGGGTCAGGGCCAGACGGGCCTGCTCCGGCTGCTCGCGGATCGCTTCGCCCAGGTCGCCGCCGCTGCCGGGGCTGGCCAGGGCGTTGCGGATCACTTGGTCGACCTGGTTCCACGACAGTCGCGCCGCCAGGTAGAGGGCGACCAGCCGCTGCACCGGATAGCCGCACTGCTCCAGTTGTTCCCAGCCGCGCGGCTGGCGATGACGGGTGAAAGTCTCCAGCGGCAGGTGGCAGGCCTGGTGCGCGGTCAGCGCGGCCAGGCTGCCGCCTTCGGGGAAGTGCAGGCGATGACTGATGACCGTGGGCTTGATGTCCAGGTCATGCTTCGCCGGGTTGCCGGCGAGCACCCGGTAGATCTTGCCTTCCCAGGTATCGTCGAGGTTGCAGCGCTGCTGGGCGAGGTAGTTGTAGACCCCGTCCAGCGGGTCGAGCAGGCACAACACCTTGCCGCTGGCCCATTCGCTCCAGCGCTTTTCCCGGCGCGGCTGGGCCTGGGCCATGACCACGCTGACCCCGGCATGGCTGATGGCGAGCGTCGGCTGCATCTCGTTGCTCTCGTGCGCCCTGACGAAGAAGGTGGCATCGCGCGCCAGCTTCGCCAGCAACTCGTCGCCCATCTCGATGGTGTAGATCGGCGACATGTGGCTGAGCTGGTTACCGGCGTTCAGTTCATGGATGAACACCTTGATGTTCGAAGGCTTCTCGTTGCCGATCGGCACCAGCCAGTTCAGCGACCAACTGCCGCGTGCCTGGCGCGTGTAGCTGTAGCGCACCGGCTTGTTCGGCTCGACGCCGCCTTCGAGGCGGATGGTCAGGCCGTCGCTGGTGATGCTGAGGGCGTTGTCGATGGCCAGCTTGAGCGCGTCGTTGCCGCCCTCCAGGACCATGGAGTAGTGCAGCACGCCCTGGCCGTTGGTGTCGGCGATGGCCGGGTCGACGCTCATGCGGCTGGAACGCACGCCGTCCTTGAGGTCGAGCACGCAGGCCTTGGCGCATTCGTTCCAGAGGTCGAAGGCTTCCTCGGCGGCGGACGCGAACGAGCCGCCGGCGAGCAGGCCGAGGCTGGCGACCAGGGGGATCCAATGGGGTATCAGGTGCATCGCGATGGCTCCTGTGATGGGTGAAGGATGAGGCTGATCGAGCGGTTGGTTTTTCTTGTCGGGCGGGCCGGCGGAGAGCGGCGGGGCGTCTAGGGTGCGGGATGCGGGGAGGCTGGCGGGGAGCGGAAGAGGGCTTTTATGGGATTTATGAACTGGATTGCAGAGTGGTGAATGTGCGAACGGGAGGCTTGCCGATCGGCGTGTGCATGCAGGGCGTCCATCTCGGCCTGGTGGTGGCAGCCCGGCCTGTCAGTCAGGCGCCTGGCAACCCAGGGTGACGACCAGTTCGCGGCCGCTCGCCAAGCCGGCGTCCGCCGCCAGGGTCAGCGTGCGCGGCGTGTCTTGGCGACTATCGAGCAGCCCCTCTTGAAGCACGAGGCTGTCGGCGCTGGCGCCCCTGGCCAGCAGCCGATATCGCACCAGCGCTGAGGTACAGCCGCATTCGCCGGTGGAGCGCCGGGCCTCAAGGGTGAGTGGCAGGTGCAACTGGCCCTCCGCCGTGTGCGGTGCACCGAGCCGGGCGGCGAGGCAGGCGGAGAGGGCATTGTCGAGCGTCGCCGCGTCGGCGAATGGGGCGGCCAGGCAGAGGCTGCCGAGGAGCAGGGCTTTGGCGTCCATGTCGGGGTTCCGCTGGGGATGGAAAGGGCATCATGGCTGAGGTGGCTTTATTCGTCGAACGATGGCTGGCCCTGCCGGTAGATCGGCCAGGACTTCATGCGCTGCGGAAACGGCCTGACCAAGTGCAGCGGCTTGCAATCAAAAACGCTGGGCTCGCAATCAGCGTGGTTTTGTCCGGAAGCTCGCGAAGGGGCGGCATGGATGAATTTTGAAAGTGGGAGTTCGTTAATGAACCGAAGGTATGCGGCTTCCGTGACTGGCCGGGGTAGATGAGGTGTGCGTTAAGGAAATGACCGTTTGACGCAGGCGCGATTAT
Organism: Pseudomonas sp. HMSC065H01; assembly: GCF_001815235.1. NCBI lineage: Bacteria > Pseudomonadati > Pseudomonadota > Gammaproteobacteria > Pseudomonadales > Pseudomonadaceae > Pseudomonas > Pseudomonas sp. HMSC065H01. The sequence continues at coordinate 188,108 of NZ_KV819834.1, forward strand.
AAGAGGTGAGAGAGCGCACCTTCTGGATCATCTAAACACGGGATATTGAAGTTGATTGCAGTGTATTGCCGATGCATTGGGGCTTATTGACTGGGAGAGGGTTCTCGAGGTGGGAGTCGCTCAATACATTACACTTTCAAATTAATGTAGGGGCGATCTATGGCTGTCAATGATTACGAACCTGGTTCGATGGTTATTACACATGTGCAGGGTGGTGGGCGTGACATAATCCAGTATATTCCTGCTCGATCAAGCTACGGTACTCCACCATTTGTCCCACCAGGACCAAGTCCGTATGTCGGTACTGGAATGCAGGAGTACAGGAAGCTAAGAAGTACGCTTGATAAGTCCCATTCAGAGCTCAAGAAAAACCTGAAAAATGAAACCCTGAAGGAGGTTGATGAACTCAAGAATGAAGCGGGGTTGCCAGGTAAAGCGGTCAGTGCCAATGACATCCGCGATGAAAAGAGTATCGTTGATGCACTCATGGATGCCAAAGCAAAATCGCTAAAGGTCATTGAGGATCGCCCGGCCAATCTTTATACGGCTTCAGACTTTCCTCAGAAGTCAGAGTCGATGTACCAGAGTCAGTTGCTGGCCAGCCGAAAATTCTATGGAGAGTTCCTGGATCGCCATATGAGTGAGCTGGCCAAAGCGTACAGCGCCGATATCTATAAGGAGCAAATCGCTATCTTGAAACAAACGTCTCAAGAGCTGGAGAATAAAGCCCGGTCATTGGAAGCAGAAGCCCAGCGAGCCGCTGCTGAGGTGGAGGCGGACTACAAGGCCAGGAAGGCAAATGTCGAGAAAAAAGTGCAGTCCGAGCTTGACCAGGCTGGGAATGCTTTGCCTCAACTGACCAATCCAACGCCAGAGCAGTGGCTTGAACGCGCTACTCAACTGGTTACGCAGGCGATCGCCAATAAGAAGAAATTGCAGACTGCAAACAATGCCTTGATTGCCAAGGCACCCAATGCACTGGAGAAACAAAAGGCAACCTACAACGCCGATCTCCTAGTGGATGAAATCGCCAGCCTGCAAGCCCGGCTGGACAAGCTGAACGCCGAAACGGCAAGGCGCAAGGAAATCGCTCGTCAAGCGGCGATCAGGGCTGCCAATACTTATGCCATGCCAGCCAATGGCAGCGTTGTCGCCACCGCCGCAGGCCGGGGTCTGATCCAGGTCGCACAAGGCGCCGCATCCCTTGCTCAAGCGATCTCCGATGCGATTGCCGTCCTGGGCCGGGTCTTGGCTTCAGCACCCTCGGTGATGGCCGTGGGCTTTGCCAGTCTGACCTACTCCTCCCGGACTGCCGAGCAATGGCAGGACCAAACGCCCGATAGCGTTCGTTACGCCCTGGGCATGGATGCCGCTAAATTGGGGCTTCCCCCAAGCGTAAACCTGAACGCGGTTGCAAAAGCCAGCGGTACCGTCGATCTGCCGATGCGCCTGACCAACGAGGCACGAGGCAACACGACGACCCTTTCGGTGGTCAGCACCGATGGTGTGAGCGTTCCGAAAGCCGTTCCGGTCCGGATGGCGGCCTACAATGCCACGACAGGCCTGTACGAGGTTACGGTTCCCTCTACGACCGCAGAAGCGCCGCCACTGATCCTGACCTGGACGCCGGCGAGTCCTCCAGGAAACCAGAACCCTTCGAGTACCACTCCGGTCGTACCGAAGCCGGTGCCGGTATATGAGGGGGTGACCCTCACACCGTTGAAGACCAAGCCGGAGTCCTATCCGGGAGTGCTACTGGACCTAAACGATCTGATCGTGATTTTCCCGGCGGATTCTGGAGTCAAACCTGTTTATGTAATGCTCAGTAGTCCTCTTGATAGTGGTATCTTCACACGGAGGCAACTACAGAAAAAATTTGATAGCCACAAATATGATTTTGGGCTGGGTGAAAAAAAGCGCCAACAATGGAACGCTTGCAGAGTTTAGGGATAAAATTCTTGAGCACCTTGCTGATCCTGCAACCGTAGAAAAAGGGACTTACCACTCCGAAGTAAAATCAAAAGTACATTACAATGCCAGGACTAATATTGTTGTTATCATTGGAGAGGATGGGATGTTTGTTTCTGGGTGGAGGATTGAGCCTGGCACGGATCAATACAATTTTTACATGAAAAATGAGGTGCTTTAAGATGAGCATGGAAATGATAGATATTGCAAAGAAGCTATTAGCCTCATCGATTGACGGGAAAACCTTCAGCGAAGAATTTTTTAAGACTTGGAGGTCCGAGCGCGATTCAGGGGTGCTGGCCCAAGATGATGCATCGCTTGGGAGATGCTTGAGTTTAATGTTTGGTCTGGCCGACAGCTTTACCGAAGGAAAGAAAGAGCGCCCAGGTGAACTTACAGAGGGTGAGCTTAAAATAGCGCTGAGTGATCTATTGAAAGAATATAAATACATATAATAAGCCGAACTTTAGTAGGTGTAGACAGAGGCCTCTGTGAGGGGCTTCTGTCTTCTCGTAGAGAGTGGCTTCCCGTCTCGAGATGCAGAAGCGCGTCGACTACTAGCAAGATAAACCATAAAAGCCTGGTAGAGCAGTTCGATGCCAGGCCTACGGAGGTTAGTGCGTTGTTCAGCAATACGCTGGACTCGGCGCGAGCGACCGAGTTGCAGGAAAAGATGCAAAGTGCCGGATTACCAGTATGAGCGTCAGTCGCAAAGAGCACGAGCCCGTCGAATGGATTGCAAACTTGCAATTAATCTGAGCCCAGCCTATCCGTCAGTCGCAGATAATTCTGGTTGGCCGCGATGGATTACAGGCCGGTGCTGATTGCAGGCCACGACAAGTAGTCATGTAAAAGCAGGTCACTCCGCTGCTTCAAGCCCTGACTCCTTTCAGGGCATGTGGCGGGGTCAGGCCCGGATCAGCGGGCGTGGGCTGTCGAGGAGTTGGGGGCAGTCGCAGAGGGGGATCCAGGTCTTGCCTTGCCAGTGCAGGGTGTCGATCTCGGCGGTTTTCCAGTGCAGCACGGCGCGCTGGGGCGTGGCGTTGGGGCGGGCCTGGCTGCGCAGGCGTGGCAGTACCGAGCCGCTGACCCAACGGCGCAAGCCTCGTGCCGCGCCAGGCACTGCGAGCCAGAGCAGAGCGTAGAGCCCGGACTCGCTGACCAGGCAGTCCTGGCGTGGCCCGTGGCGTTCGTCATGGAGCCAGGCGAGCCGCCACTGATCGGTGTCCAGATGCCGCTCCAGCGCATGACAGAGGGCGAACAAGCGCTCGCGCTGTTCCGTCGTCGCCAGCGGCCACGGCGCCTCGTCACACAACGCCGCCGGCGCCCGACCGCCCAGGTAACGGCCCAGCAGCCGTACCAGGTCGGAGAGCACGAACCAGCCTTCCTCATCCAGCAGCACGGCGCGCAGGACCCGATGGTGGTGGGTGAAACGGCTGGGGTGGAGGAGGGCGTCAGACATGACGCACCTCCGGGGAGGTGGTGTTGGTGTCGTGCCGCGAGGGGATGAATAGGGTGGGTTGAAAAACGAATGGCATACGCATTTCCTCAATGGAATACACCGCTACTTTCGGGAGCGGTTTGCCGCTGGGTGGTATGCGTTCTTAGCGCCGAAGAATGATTATGGAGCGCACCGATAGCGGTCAACGGTAGGGCGAATAACTGCAAAGCAGTTATCCGCCGATTCTCTGAAGCCATTGCTTGTACATCGACTTGACGAAGTTCTTTCAATCCCCCGATGCTCGGGCGTTACAGGAAAATCCTGTGTAGCTGCGGATAACGCTTCGCGTTATTCGCCCTACCTCTTCCAGAGAAACATCCGATGCTCCGGTCCGCCCCATCAGGAGGCCGAGCGGAATCGTCGTGTAGGAGGCCGAATGCAGGGGCAAGCGCTTTGGTTACTTTCTCGGGGCCGGCCATCCTGCGAGGCCGAGAAAAAGACTTGGTAGCCGGGGTAGGGCGAATAACGGCACAGCCGTTATCCGCCAGCAGACTCAAACCCGCTCGGCCGCCCGGACCTCCAAGGAAGGATCACCGGCCCAATCCTCGGGATAAAGCCCATCAGCCACGGCCCGGTGGAAGGTGGAGAAGGGCCAATCCTTGACCGCCGTAACCAGCCCGTGTTTCACAGGGTTGAGATGGATGTAGTCGAAATGGCGCCGGCAGTCCGTGTCATTGCGAATCAGGTGTTCCCAGTAGCGCTGCTGCCAGATGGCGCGTTGTCCTCGCCGCCGTTGCGCGAAGGTACGTGATTCGTGGCAGGGGATGCGCCGTGCGAAGCCGGACTTGATGACCTTCCAGCGGGTGGCGAAATCGGCGTCGTCGGGCGGCAGGGTCCAGAGGCAATGCATGTGCTCCGGCAGCACGACCCAGGCATCGATGCGGAAGGGATGCCGGCGCCTGGTCTGGGCGACCACGCGGCGCAGCAGGTCGATTTCGCGGGTCAGCAGGTTGGAGCGGCGGTCATGCAGGGTGACGGTGAAGAAATAGGTGCCGCCGGGGACCCAGGTTCGTCGGTAGCTTGGCATTGGGGATCGTCCGTGTATCCAGAAGGATTTCGGAGCGTACCTTGGCCAGCTGGCGGATAACGCTGCGCGTTATTCGCCCTACGGAGATTTCAGATTGAGCGAATGGTTGGGCATGTTTTTATTTCTTGTTTTCTAGGGCTGTTTGACAGTCCTCAAATAGTCTGTCGATGGTGTCTTGGGGATAGTGAGCTTGGCACATATCTTCTATTTGATTTGGTGAATTAACTTGCTGAACACCTTGGGTTTTTATTTCTCTTTAATGAAGAACCCCGCACAAGGCGGGGCTCTTCATCTCTACCACTGTCCCGAAATCCCTTTCCGGCGACAGCGTCTAACGATCTTGACCTAAATCGAGAATCTCAATCCCAGCTCAGTGCTCCGCCCGTCTGGTACTCGATAACCCGCGTCTCGAAGAAGTTCTTCTCCTTCTTCAGGTCCATGATCTCCGACATCCACGGGAACGGGTTGGTGGTCCCCGGATACTCTTCCTTCAGGCCGATCTGGGTCAGGCGCCGGTTGGCGATGAACTTCAGGTAGTCCTCCATCATCGCCGCGTTCATGCCCAGCACCCCGCGCGGCATGGTGTCGCGCGCGTATTCGATCTCCAGCTGGGTGCCCTGGAGGATCATCTGGGTCGCCTCGTCCTTCATCTGGGCGTCCCACAGGTGCGGGTTCTCGATCTTGATCTGGTTGATCACGTCGATACCGAAGTTCAGGTGCATCGACTCGTCGCGGAGGATGTACTGGAACTGCTCGGCGGTGCCGGTCATCTTGTTGCGGCGGCCCATGGAGAGGATCTGGGTGAAGCCGCAGTAGAAGAAGATGCCTTCCAGCACGCAGTAGTAGGCGATCAGGTTGCGCAGGAACTGGCGGTCGGTTTCCGGGGTGCCGGTCTGGAACATCGGGTCGGAGATCGAGCGGGTGTACTTCAGGCCCCACGAGGCCTTCTTCGCCACGCTGGGGATCTCATGGTACATGTTGAAGATCTCGCCCTCGTCCATGCCCAGCGACTCGATGCAGTACTGGTAGGCGTGGGTGTGGATCGCCTCTTCGAAGGCCTGGCGCAGGATGTACTGGCGGCACTCGGGGTTGGTGATCAGGCGGTACACGGCCAGCACCAGGTTGTTGGCGACCAGCGAGTCGGCGGTGGAGAAGAAGCCGAGGTTGCGCATGACGATGCGCCGCTCGTCCTCGCTGAGGCCGTCCTTGCTCTTCCACAGGGCGATGTCGGCGTTCATGTTGACTTCCTGCGGCATCCAGTGGTTGGCGCAACCATCCAGATACTTCTGCCAGGCCCAGTCGTACTTGAAGGGGACGAGCTGGTTGAGGTCGGCGCGGGCGTTGATCATCTGCTTGTCGCCGACCTGCACGCGCGCGGCGGAGCCTTCGAGGTCGTCCAGGCCTTCCTGGATGTCGAGGTCGTTCAGGGCTTTCTTGGCGCGGGCGACGGCGTCGGAGTCGTCGGCGGAAACGGCGCGCGCTTCTTCCACCGAGCCGGCGGCTTCGTCGTCCAGCTTGTCATGGCCCTGGGCAACGGCCTGGGCGGCGGCGGGCGCGGCCTTGGCTTCGGTCGGGTCTTCTTTGTCGAATTCGTCCCAGCTCAGCATCTTGCTCTCTCCTGGTCTGGCGGCCGTCTCGGCGGCCTGGATATGGGGCGTGAGGTGCACGCGAAAGCGGTGGTCCGGCACGGTCTGGCCGGGCCGTTCTTCTCCCCCGGAGGGAAGAAGGGGATTGTTCCTGGCCCTGGCGAGGGGCCTTGTGCTGCCAGCGTGGCGCTGGACGAGCGACCGTCAGGCGCCGGGCAGGCCGGACCCACGCGAGGAGTCCGGGCTGCCCGGCCGCGACACGGACGCCGTTCAGCGACGCGCGATCACTGGCAGGCTTCGCAGTCGGGGTTGTCGATGCTGCATGCCTGCGGCACCGGCGCCGGCTTCGGCTCGGCGGCCGGGGTGGCTTGCAGGCCGTCGTTGCCACCGGCCGACACGGCGTTGAGCTTGCCGGTGTTGATGGTGGACTTCTCGGTGCTGGTGGCGGCCAGGGCACGGAGGTAGTAGGTGGTCTTCAGGCCGCGGAACCAGGCCATGCGGTAGGTCACGTCGAGCTTCTTGCCCGAGGCGCCGGCGATGTACAGGTTCAGCGACTGGGCCTGGTCGATCCACTTCTGGCGACGGCTGGCGGCTTCGACGATCCAGCGGGTCTCGACTTCGAACGCGGTGGCGTAGAGGTCCTTGAGGTCCTGCGGGATGCGCTCGATCTGCTGCACGGAACCGTCGTAGTACTTCAGGTCGTTGACCATGACCGGGTCCCACAGGCCGCGGGCCTTGAGGTCGCGTACCAGGTAGGGGTTGATCACGGTGAACTCGCCGGAGAGGTTCGACTTCACGTACAAGTTCTGGTAGGTCGGCTCGATCGACTGCGAGACGCCGGTGATGTTGGCGATGGTCGCGGTCGGCGCGATGGCCATGATGTTCGAGTTGCGAATGCCTTTCTGTACGCGCTCGCGCAGCGGCGCCCAGTCGAGGGTTTCCGACAGGTCGACTTCGATGTACTTGGCGCCGCGCTCTTCGATCAGCTTCTTCTCCGAGTCGATCGGCAGGATGCCTTGCGACCACAGCGAGCCCTGGAAGGTCTGGTAGGCGCCGCGCTCGTCGGCCAGGTCGCAGGAAGCCTGGATCGCGTAGTAGCTGATGGCTTCCATGGACTGGTCGGCGAAGGCGATGGCCGCGTCCGAACCGTAGGGGATGTGCTGCAGGTACAGGGCGTCCTGGAAGCCCATGATGCCCAGGCCGACCGGACGGTGCTTGAAGTTGGAGTTCTGCGCCTGCGGGACCGAGTAGTAGTTGATGTCGATGACGTTATCGAGCATGCGTACCGCGGTCTTGACGGTCTTCTCCAGCTTGGCGGTGTCCAGCTTGCCGTCGACGATGTGGTTGACCAGGTTGATCGAGCCCAGGTTGCAGACGGCGATCTCGTCCTTGTTGGTGTTCAGGGTGATCTCGGTGCAGAGGTTCGAGCTGTGCACCACGCCCACGTGCTGCTGCGGGCTGCGCAGGTTGCACGGGTCCTTGAAGGTCAGCCACGGGTGGCCGGTCTCGAACAGCATGGAGAGCATCTTGCGCCACAGGTCCTTGGCCTGGACGACCTTGTGCAGCTTCAGCTTGCCGTAGCTGGCCAGGGCCTCGTAGTACTCGTAGCGCTCCTCGAAGGCCTTGCCGTAGAGGTCGTGCAGGTCGGGGACGTCGGACGGCGAGAAGAGGGTCCAGGAGCCGTCGTCGAAGACGCGCTTCATGAACAGGTCGGGGATCCAGTTGGCGGTGTTCATGTCGTGGGTACGACGACGGTCGTCACCGGTGTTCTTGCGCAGCTCGAGGAATTCCTCGATGTCCAGGTGCCAGGTCTCCAGGTAGGCGCAGACCGCGCCCTTGCGCTTGCCGCCCTGGTTGACCGCGACCGCGGTGTCGTTGACCACTTTCAGGAAGGGCACGACGCCCTGGGACTTGCCGTTGGTGCCCTTGATGTAGGAGCCCAGCGCGCGCACCGGGGTCCAGTCGTTGCCCAGGCCGCCGGCGAATTTCGACAGCATGGCGTTGTCGTGGATGGCGCCGTAGATGCCCGACAGGTCGTCCGGCACGGTGGTCAGGTAGCAGCTGGAGAGCTGCGGACGCAGGGTGCCGGCGTTGAACAGGGTGGGGGTGGAACTCATGTAGTCGAAGGACGACAGCAGGTTGTAGAACTCGATGGCGCGTGCCTCGCGGTCCTTCTCCTCGATGGCCAGGCCCATGGCCACGCGCATGAAGAAGATCTGCGGCAGTTCGAAGCGGATGCCGTCCTTGTGGATGAAGTAGCGGTCGTACAGGGTCTGCAGGCCGAGGTAGGTGAACTGCTGGTCGCGCTCGTGATCGATGGCCTTGCCCAGTTTCTCCAGGTCGAATTCCTTCAGCTTGGCATCGACCAGCTCGAACTCGGCGCCTTTCTCGATGTAGGCCGGCAGGGCCTTGGCGTACAGCTCGGCCATTTCGTGATGGGTGGCGCTCTCGGCCACGCCGAGGAAGCCCAGGGCTTCGGCGCGCAGGGTGTCCATCAGCAGGCGGGCGGTGACGTAGGAGTAGTTCGGCTCGCGCTCGACCAGGGTGCGCGCGGTCATCACCAGGGCGGTGTTGACGTCCTTCTCGGCGACGCCGTCGTAGAGGTTCTTCAGGGTCTCGCGCTCGATCAGCGCGCCGTCCACCTCGGCCAGGCCTTCGCAGGCTTCGCTGATGATGGTGTTCAGGCGGCCCATGTCCAGCGGCGACAGGCTGCCGTCGGCGCGGGTGATGCGGATGCTCGGGTGCGGCTGGGCGACATCGCTGGCGGCGCCGGCGTTCTTGCGCTCGGCGGCGCGGGCTTCGCGGTAGATCACGTAGTCGCGGGCGACCTTCTGCTCGCCGGCGCGCATCAGGGCCAGTTCGACCTGGTCCTGGATCTCTTCGATGTGGATGGTGCCGCCGGACGGCATGCGGCGCTTGAAGGTGGCGGTGACCTGCTCGGTCAGGCGGCGCACGGTGTCATGGATACGCGACGAGGCGGCGGCGGTGCCGCCTTCCACGGCGAGGAACGCCTTGGTGATGGCCACGGTGATCTTGTCATCGGTGTAGGGGACTACGGTGCCGTTGCGCTTGATCACGCGCAGCTGGCCCGGCGCGGTGGCGGCCAGATCCTGCGACGAATCGGCGGCCTGCGGCGCGCTGGCCTGCGGGTTCTCGCGTGTGGTGTCGGTATGCATGGGTGGGTATCTCCACGTTCTCGTAATGGTTTTGCTAGCGGGCGCCGGGGCGCCCATTCCCTTGAATCGATAAAGAGCCGGGCAGCCGGCCTCGCGGCGGCTGCTTCATTCGAATGCTGAGGGTGGGGACTGTGCGTGCCTCCCTGGCCCTGGCGGGTTCGTGGCGTTTTGCCGTCGAACACAATACCTAGTGGTGTTGACTGTCTGTTTACAGCGTCCGTTGCAACACCCGTACCGCTTTTCCATCGTCATGAAGGGCTCCTTGCGGTGAGCGCCGTCGATGCTTTCAGTACGTCTGGAAAATGCTTTTTTGCGGAGCCGCCGGAGCCATCAGAGTGGTCCGTGCGCGGTTGGTTCCGTTGTAGCCGTTCGTGCGCTCGAAACCCAAGATATAGGGGGTGGCGACGATGGGGATACAAGATAATGCGCTAATGGGGTGTTTGCAAGGTGACAGTCTGGGGGAAACCTGTGGATAAAGTGTGGGTCTTCTGTGCGTGAGTCCTAGGAAGCGTCCGTAGGCCGCGGCAGCGCTGGAGAATGCCATTCGTCGCCCTCGGAAAGCACCGGCGCAGACCTACTCCCCAACCTTTCGGGGCGCGCACCCTACCCACAATATGTAGTGTTTGCAAGATGTTCCTCGCGTGCTGCCGCGCGGCCCCCGTATTGGCTACAATGCGGGCCGCTCTGAGGGGGCCGCACGGCGGCTCCGGGACCGCGATACGAGGAGGCTGTGTGGAGCAAGAAGCCTGGCGCATCCTGATCGTCGAGGACGATCGACGCCTGGCCGAGCTGACCCGGGAATACCTGGAAGGCAACGGCCTGAAGGTCGACATCGAAGCCAACGGCGCACTGGCGGCGGCGCGTATCCTCGCCGAACGCCCGGACCTGGTGGTGCTCGACCTGATGCTGCCGGGCGAGGACGGCCTGTCCATCTGCCGCCAGGTGCGTCCGCAATTCGACGGTCCGATCCTGATGCTCACCGCGCGCACCGACGACATGGACGAGGTGCTCGGCCTGGAGATGGGCGCCGACGACTACGTGTGCAAGCCGGTGCGCCCGCGTGTGCTGCTGGCGCGCATCCGTGCCCTGTTGCGGCGCAGCGAGGCGCCGGAAGCGGGCGCCCCGGCGGCGGACAGCAAACGCCTGGCGTTCGGTCGCCTGGTGATCGACAACGCGATGCGCGAGGCCTGGCTGGACGGGACCACCATCGAGCTGACCAGCGCCGAATTCGACCTGCTCTGGCTGCTGGCGGCGAACGCCGGGCGCATTCTCTCCCGCGAGGAGATCTTCAACGCCCTGCGCGGTATCGAGTACGACGGCCAGGACCGCTCCATCGACGTGCGCATCTCGCGGATTCGCCCGAAGATCGGCGACGACCCGATGCACCCGCGGCTGATCAAGACCGTGCGCAGCAAGGGCTACCTGTTCGTCGGCGAGGGCTGAGGCGCTTTTTTCCTGCGGGCCGGGGCGCGGGCGTCCCGGTCGGCCAGAATCAACAGCAGCGGACAGCGGCCGGGGGCTCGCCGATGAAATCCATCTTCCTGCGCATCTATGGCGGCATGCTCCTGGCCCTGCTGCTGGTCAGCGGCCTGGGCCTGCTCGGCCTGCACTGGATCAACGAGGTGCGCGGCGAGCACTACCGCGAGGAACTGGCGCGCGGCACCTTCCGCCTGATGGCCGACAACCTGCAACCGATGACCGCCACCGAGCGCAAGCGCGCCCTGGCGCAGTGGAGCCGCTTGCTGGGGATTCCCCTGCAACTGCGCGGGCTGGATGAGCTGCGGATGGATGGACGCAGCCGCGCGCGCCTGATGAACGGCCAGGTGCTGGTGAAGCAGACCGCCGAGCACGCCGTCACCGTCTATACCCAGGCCAGCGCCGCCGAGAACCTGGTGCTCAGCGGCGAGGTGCAGCAGGTCAGCGAGCAACTGGCGCGGGCCACGGTGTACCTGCTGATGGACGAACTGGTGCGCTACCCGGCCAGCGAACAGCCTTACCACCTGGCGCGGATCGTCCGCGACAAGCGCTTCGGCTTCCCGGTGCACCTGCTCCAGGTCAAGGAGCTGGACCTCGACGACGACCAGCGCCGGCGGGTGGTGGAGGGCGACACGGTGATGGCGCTGGGCAAGGACGGCGACTCGATCCGCATCTTCGCCGGCATCCTCGACACGCCCTGGGTGCTGGAGCTGGGCCCGCTGTTCCAGATGAACCCCTATCCGCCGCAGCTGCTGTTGCTGCTCGGCGCGCTGTGCCTGAGCTTCATCGGCCTGATCACCTACCTGCTGGTGCGTCGTCTGGAGCAGCGCCTGCGCAGCCTGGAGGCGGCCGCCACGCGGATCGCCCGCGGCAGCCTGGATACTCGCGTCGAGGTGCGCGGAGGCGACTCGGTGGGACGCCTGGGCGCGGCCTTCAACCATATGGCCGAGCACATCCACCGGCTGCTGACGGTGCAGCGCGAGATGGTTCGCGCGGTGTCCCACGAGCTGCGCACGCCGGTGGCGCGGTTGCGCTTCGGCCTGGAGATGATCGAGACCGCCGAGACCGACGGCGCCCGCCTGAAGTACCTGGAGGGCATGGACAACGATATCCAGGACCTCGACAAGCTGGTCGACGAGATGCTCACCTACGCGCGCCTGGAACAGGGCTCGCCGCCGCTGACCTACCAGCGCCTGGAGCTGGGCGTGCTGGTGCGCCAGGTGGTGGAGGAGATCGCTCCGCTGCGCCGCGAGGTGCTGGTCAGTTGCGAGGAGGGCGCGCTGGTGCCTGAGGAGCTGGGCAGTTGGATCGAGGCCGAGCCGCGCTACCTGCATCGGGCCTTGCAGAACCTGCTGACCAATGCGCTGCGGCATGCCGATCGTCGGGTCAGGATCAGCTACCGGGTCAGCCTGGAGCGTTGCCGGGTGGATGTCGAGGACGACGGGCCGGGGGTGCCGGAGGCGCAATGGGAGCGGCTCTTTACGCCATTCCTACGCCTGGACGACAGCCGGACCCGTGCTTCCGGCGGGCATGGCCTGGGACTGTCCATCGTCCGGCGGATCGTCTACTGGCATGGCGGCCGGGCCTCCATCGGCCGCAGCGAGACTCTCGGCGGCGCCTGCTTCACCCTGGCCTGGCCGCGCAAGGCGGGTCTGCGCGACCGCTGAAAAGCCGACGGAAATATGGCGGCTAGCTATCTGCAAGTGCATGCGCAGACGTATTCCAGGCGTAGCGAAAACATATCGAAAGGCCAGTCCCGCCGGGCGTGGCGAGTATTCCGCCAGGGGCTAAAAAAGTCCTTTTCAGTTGGACTCGTTTGTTTATACTCCGGGACGCGGTGGCTAGTGGAACGCCATTCGAAATGCCCGCTCCAACGGCATTTTGCCGGGGTCGGATAACAAGAACAGCGTTGCGCAGCCGAACCGTCGAAGTCTTCCCGGATTGGGAAGGCCACTTATAAAAAATTGCAAGTTGGAGAGTGTGGTAATGGCTGATCGTGAGGTCGGAACCGTCAAGTGGTTCAATGACGCCAAAGGTTATGGATTCATTCAACGCGATAGCGGTCCGGACGTATTCGTTCACTACCGCGCCATCCGCGGCGAGGGTCACCGCTCCCTGGTGGAAGGCCAGAAAGTGGAATTCTCGGTGATCCAGGGCCAGAAAGGCCTGCAAGCGGAAGACGTCTCCAAGGTCTGATTCCCGCAAGCAAAAGCCCGTCGCGAGACGGGCTTTTGTCATCCAGCGCATCCACCCCGCCAGGCCCCCGTTGGGCGGCCCCTCGCAGCGCGGGGTTTTCGTCGTTCAGGCGGTGCGCCAGGTAATTTCCTCGACGCCCCCGGCGTCGACCCGCAGCCAGCGGTCGGCGTCCTCTTCGCCCTGGTTTTCCTCCCAGCCGCCCGGCGCGCAGCGGATCTCCACGCCGAGCGCGGCATGCGCGGCCCTGGCGCAGGCGAGGTCGTCGTCCCAGGGCGTGCTGTCGCTCTCCAAGAACAGGCTGTGCCACTTGCCCACCGCCTTCGGCAGCCAGGTGACGCGCACCGCGCCGTGCTCGCCGCGGGCGGTGCACTTGAGGGTCTGGCCGTGCTCCTGCCATGGGCCGCAGGGCCCCAGCGCCTGTTCCAGCCAGGCGGCGACGGCCGCGTGCTCGGCGTCTTTCAGGTAGATCTCGATATCCGGTTGGCGCATGGGGTCCTCGGGGACGGTCAGTCGCGTTGCAGCCAATCGTAGCGCACCGCCACGCTGACTTCGAAGGGTTCGGCCAGGATTCGCGCGCGGCGCTCGGGGTTGACCCGCCAGCCGTGCGGGGTCATGGCCAGGAGGTTTTCCCGCGCGTCGTAGCTGTCCAGCGCCAGGCGGAACTCGAGGGTCTCGGTGTGGCGCAGGCGCAGTTGCGCGGGCAGGCCGGCGAGGTGCTTGTCGTCGGCGTAGTCGCGCACGTCGTCATAGAGCCGCTGGCGCAGTTCCAGCAGGTGCGCGCTGGCCGGGCCCAGGCGCAGTACGCCGCCGCCGGGGGCGAGGACGCGCACGGCTTCGTTCCAGTCGATCGGGCTGAACACGCTGGCGATCAGCTCGCAACTGGCGTCGGCCAGCGGCAGCCGGGCCATGCTCGCCACCAGCCAGGACAACTGCGGCGCGCGGCGGCAGGCGCGTTTCACTGCCTCGCGGGAGATGTCCAGGGCATAGCCTTCGGCGCCGGCCAGGGCTTCGCCGAGCCGGGCGCTGTAGTAGCCCTCGCCGCAGCCGATATCCAGCCAGCGTCGCGGCGCGCGTTCGGCGGCCAGTTCGGCCAGGCGCCGGGCAAGCGGCGCGTAGTGGCCGGCGCCGAGGAACTGGCGACGGGCCTCGACCATGGCGGCGTTGTCGCCCGGATCGAGGCTTTTCTTGTGCTGCACCGGCAGCAGGTTCAGGTAGCCCTGGCGGGCGCGGTCGAAGCGGTGCCCGGCGGGGCAGGCGACGCCGTTGTCGACCTCGCCCAGGGCGGCGGAGCAGAGCGGGCAGATCAGCATCAGGCGAGCAGCCTCACCAGGGTCTGGTAGTAGATTTCGGTGAGCAGCTCCAGGTCGCTGGCCAGGACCCGCTCGTTGACCTGGTGGATGGTGGCGTTGACCGGGCCGAGTTCGACCACCTGGGTGCCCATGGTGGCGATGAAGCGTCCGTCGGAGGTGCCGCCGCTGGTCGAGGGCTGGGTCTCGCGGCCGGTGACCGCCCTGATGCTGGCGGCCACCGCATCGAGCAGTTCGCCCGGCTCGGTGAGGAACGGCAGGCCGGACAGCGCCCATTCGACGTGCCAGTCCAGGCCGTGCTTGTCGAGGATCGCCTCGACGCGTTTCTGCAGGCCTTCGACGGTGGATTCGGTGGAGAAGCGGAAGTTGAACAGCGCGGTCAGTTCGCCGGGGATGACGTTGGTGGCGCCGGTGCCGGAGTTCAGGTTGGAAACCTGGAAGCTGGTCGGCGGGAAGAAGGCATTGCCGTCGTCCCAGTGTTCCGCCGCCAGTTCGGCCAGCGCCGGGGCGGCCAGGTGGATCGGGTTCTTCGCCAGGTGCGGGTAGGCCACATGGCCCTGTACGCCGCGGATGGTCAGCTTGGCGCCGAGGGAGCCGCGGCGGCCGTTCTTCACCACGTCGCCGACCAGGCTGGTGCTCGACGGTTCGCCGACGATGCACCAGTCCAGGCGCTCGCCGCGTGCGGCGAGGCGTTCGACCACCGCCTTGGTGCCGTGGTGGGCCGGGCCTTCCTCGTCGCTGGTGATGAGGAAGGCGATGGCACCCTTGTGCTCCGGGTGGTCGGCGACGAAGCGCTCGACGGCGACGATCATCGACGCCAGGCTGCCTTTCATGTCCGCCGCGCCGCGCCCGCAGAGCATGCCCTGGTCGTCGATCAGGGCGTCGAAGGGTTGGTGCTGCCAGGCCTGCAGCGGGCCGGTGGGGACCACGTCGGTGTGCCCGGCGAAGCACAGCACCGGGCCGTCGCCGCCGCGCCGTGCCCAGAAGTTGTCCACCTCCTCGATGCGCATCGGCTCCAGGGCGAAGCCGGCGGCTTCCAGGCGGCGCATCATCAGGGCCTGGCAGTCGGCGTCGAGCGGCGTGACGGAGGGGCGGCGGATCAACTCGCAGGCGAGTTCGAGGGTCGGCGAGAGACTCGGCGAAGAGGCGGTCATGGGGAGGGCATCCTGAGCGGGTCGAGCGGAAAGGGGGAATCTTAAAGCATAAACGCGGGCGAAGGGACGCCGTTTAGGCGAGCGGAGCCGGCTGTCCCGACGCCTCGCTCGACCTCAACCGCCGATCCGCTCGGCGCCGCCGGCCAGTTCCTCGCGCGGTTTCGGCAGCGACGAGAGCAGGGCCATGACCAGCGCCGCCAGGTAGGGCAGCGATTGCACCAGGAGCATGGCGACCCAGATCAGCAGGTCGCGGCTCGGCACGCCCTGAACCGCCACGATGCCGGCCGCCGCGCCCCACAGCAGGAGCATCACGAAGACTTCCTCGCGGGCCTCCGCCAGGGCCACCAGCAGGCCGTGGCTGGAGCGCATCTTCGGCGTGCGGAAGAACGGGATGCCGCGGGTGACGAAGCCGTACAGCACCGCCTTGGCAATGGTGTGCGAGAGCGACAGGCCGGCGAGGGCGGCGAAGAACGAGTCGCGCAGGTCGACGCCGACGGTGCGCCGGTAGAGGAAGAGGATCTTGCCGACCTTGAAGACGAACAGGGCCAGCGGCAGGATCGCGAAGATCAGCAGCGGCGGGTCGACGCGCTTGGGCACGATGATCATCGCCGCCGACCAGAGCAGCGCGCCGAGGGTGAAGAAGATGTTCAGGCCGTCGGCGATCCACGGCAGCCAGCCGGCCACGAAGTGGTAGCGCTGGCCGCGGGTCAGGCGGCTGCCGTCGGGACCGCGGCCGCGCAGCAGGGCGTCGGTATGCCGCTTCATGATCTGGATCGCGCCGTAGGCCCAGCGGAAGCGCTGCTTCTTGAAGTCGATGAAGGTATCGGGCATCACCCCCTTGCCGTAGCTGCGCTCGAAGTAGGCGGCCGACAGGCCCTTCTCGAACACCCGCAGGCCCAGCTCGGCGTCCTCGGTGATGCACCATTCCGGCCATCTCAGCTCGTCCAGCACGCTGCGCCGGATCATGGTCATGGTGCCGTGCTCGATGATCGCGTCGCGGTCGTTGCGGGTGACCATGCCGATGTGGAAGAAGCCCTTGTACTCGGCGTAGCAGAGCCGCTTGAAGGCGCTCTCGTGCTGGTCGCGGTAGTCCTGCGGCGACTGCACCACGGCGATCCGCGGGTCGCCGAAGTGCGGCACCATGTGCCTGAGCCAGTCGGGGTCGACGCAGTAGTCGGCATCGATCACCGCGACCACCTCGACGTCCGCCGCCACGTGGCCCAGGGCGAAGTTCAGCGCGCCGGCCTTGAAGCCTTCCAGCGGGGCGACGTGGAAGAAGCGGAAGCGCTCGCCCAGGCGCGCGCAGTGCGCCTCGACCGGCTGCCAGACGGCCGGGTCGCGGGTGTTGTTGTCGATCACCAGGACTTCGTAGTCCGGGTAGTCGAGGCGGGCAAGGGCGTCGAGGGTCTGCTTCAGCAGTTCCGGCGGCTCGTTGTAGCAGGGCACGTGGATCGACACCTTGGGCCGATAGGCCTGCGCGGCGGTGATCGGCAGGAATGGCCGGCGCCGCTTGCGCGTCCAGACCGCCTCGGCCAGCTCGTGGGCCTCGGTGAACAGCACGATGACCACCCCCAGCGCGCCGACGCCCAGCAACGCGCCGACGGTCAGGCTGAACCAGGTGCTGTACTGCTGGCTGTAGTCGTAGGCGATCCACACCAGCACCGAGGCGCAGGCGAACGAGACCACGGCGAGGAAGGTCCTCCCGCGCTGGCGCAGCGAGGAACTGTCGATCAGCAGCAGGGTGAAGGCGAGTACCGCGAGTACCGCCGAGGCGATGGCCAGGGCGCGCCACTTGGGAATCGGCACCACCGGCCCGGTGAAGTTGAACTTGGCCTTGCGGTCGGCGTTGTAGACGCCCCAGTAGGCGCCCACCGAGCCTTCGGCGCTGACCTTCCAGGGCTGGTCGAAGGCTTCGATGACGAAGTAGCTGTAGCCTTCGCCGTTGAGCGCGTTGGTCAGGCGCCGCAGGTAGATGGCCTGGTCCGCGGGTGTCGCCTCGGCGCTGCCGCGCATGCGCCCGTTGCTCGGCCAGCCGACCTCGGCGAGCAGCAGCGGCTTCCTCGGGAAGGCGGCCTTGAGTTCGCGCGCGCGTTCGAGCACGAAGTCCACCGCGTCGGCCACCGGCGTAGCCTCCCAGTAGGGCAGGACGTGGGCGGCGATCAGGTCGACGTGTTGCGCCAGTTCCGGGTGTTCGCGGTAGACGTGCCACTGTTCGGCGGTGGTCACCGGAACCTTGACCGCCGCGCGGACCCGGTCGAGGTAGGCGATCAACTGTTCCGCCGTCACCTCGCGGCGGAACAGCGCCTCGTTGCCGACTATCACTCGCACCACGCTCGGCGACTCGTTGGCGATGCGGATGGCGCGGGCGATCTCGGCCTCGTTGCTGGCCAGGTCCGGGCCGAGCCAGATGCCCAGGCTGACGCGCAGGCCGAACGCCTCGGCCAGCGCCGGGATGTCGCCGAGCGCGCCCTGGACCGAATAGGTGCGGATGCTGTGGGTGTGCCGGGCGACCAGTTCCAGGTCGGTGCGCATCTGTTCGGCGCTGGGGTAGCGGCCGCTCTGCGGGTTCTGGTTGAGGCGGAACGGCGAGAAGGAGAAGCCGGAGATGCGTTCCGGCCAGTCCGGTACGCTGACCGGACGGTTGTACAGGGCCCAGATGCCGGTGAAGAGGGCGGCCAGGGCGACGATGACCACCAGGTTGAGCCCGATCTTGCGTGAAGACATAGAGATGAAACCAGGTTCCGGATGTTTCGCTGAACACGGGGCGGCGCATGCTACCCCGCACCCCCCGGGGTGTACAGGCGCCGGGCCGGCGGGTCTGTTGCAAGTCTAGTCCGGCCTGCGCGACGAGCCGTAAGAACGCAGGCGACGCGGCGGCCGCGGCTTTCTTATAATGCGCGCGGCAATCCGCGATTCGGTTTCAGAGGTGGTTGGTGATGCAGGTGGATGAACAGCGCTTCGGCGGTATCGGCCGGTTGTACGGTCGCGAGGGGCTGCAACGCCTGGCCGATAGCCACGTCGCGGTGGTCGGCATCGGCGGGGTCGGTTCCTGGGCGGCGGAAGCGCTGGCCCGCAGCGGCGTCGGCGAGATTTCCCTGTTCGACCTCGACGATGTCTGCGTGACCAACACCAACCGCCAGGTGCATGCCATCGAAGGCTCGGTGGGCAAGGCCAAGGTCGAGGTGATGGCGGCGCGCATCCGGGCCATCAACCCGGCCTGCCGGGTCCACGCGGTGGCCGATTTCGTCACCCGCGAGACCATGGCCGAGTACATCGTCGACTTCGACTACCTGATCGACTGCATCGACAGCGTGGCCGCCAAGGCCGCGCTGATCGCCTGGTGCAAGCGGCGCAAGATCCCGGTGATCACCACCGGCGGCGCCGGTGGCCAGGTCGACCCGACGCAGATCCAGGTCGCCGACCTGAACAAGACCTTCAACGACCCGCTGGCGGCCAAGGTGCGTTCCACCCTGCGCCGCGACTACAACTTCTCGCGCACGCCGGGGCGCACCTACAGCGTGCCCTGCGTGTTCTCCAGCGAGCAGCTGCGCTACCCGAAGCCGGACGGCACGGTGTGCCAGTCGAAGAGTTTCGTCGGCGAAGGGGTGAAGCTGGACTGCGCCGGCGGCTTCGGTGCAGTGATGATGGTCACCGCCACCTTCGGCATGGTCGCCGCCGCCCGCGCCGTCGAGCGCCTGGCGGAAGGCCGCGCGCTGCGGCCGTCGCGGCGCACGCCGGGGAACGCCTGATCAGGCGCCGACCGCCACCAGGCTGAGCAGGCGTTCGTCGAGCACGGCGAACTGGGCGTCCAGCTCGCTGCCGTGGCGCCACTCCGGCGACAGGTCGGTGAGCAGGCGCAGCCGGGCCTGGCCGTCGGCGCGCCATTCCAGCAGTTCCGCATGTTCGAAATAGAAGCGCTTGCCCACCAGCGGATAGAGCGCCTTGAACAGGCTTTCCTTCAGCGAGAACGCCAGGGTCACCAGCAGGCCGGTGCGTCGCTCCAGGTCGTCGGCGAAGCGCAGGCGCTCGCCTTCGGTGAGTATCTCGCCATGCAGGTAGCGCGCCCGTTCGGCTTCGAGCAGGGTTTCCACGTCCAGGCCGAGCCCGCGCCAGTCGCCGCGCGCCGCCACCAGAGCGGCGGCCCAGCGGTCGCCATGGGTGATCGAGCCGCTGATCGCGGCCGGCCAGACCGGTGCGCGGTCCTCGCCGACGGCCGGCGTCTGGGCGCGGCCATCGAGGGCGAACAGGGCGGCGCGTGCGCAGAGGCGCCCGGCGAGAAACTCGGCCTGGCGCTTGGCCACCGCGCGGAGGATGTTCGCCGGCGGCTGGATGCCGGCCAGGGCGAAGTCGCCGGGTTGCAGCAGCGCCGGGTCGAAGCGGGTGCTGCGCAGTTGCACGCCGGGCAGCGCGACGGGCAGCGGCCAGCGGTCGTCCAGTGGGGTGCAGAAGGAGGGGAGACGGTCGTTCATGGCGCGCATTGTGCCGGTTCCCGACGTGGCCCACCAGTCACGCGGCGCTTACACAAGATTGCAAAAGCGCAACAAAGGAAAACGGACCGCGAGGCCCGGTTTTGACAGACTGCGCCGCGCATTCCTGTGGAATGCAGGTGAGGTTGTTTGTTGATGACGGGATACTGTCCTGTCTCGACCTTTCAAGACGGGAGTCCCTCCGGGGACTCCCGTTTTTTTATGCGTCGGCGCAGGGTTCAACCCTGCCCGAAGATGTCCTTGAGGAACGCCTGCAGGTCTGCCCAGGAGCGCTGGTCGGCCTGGCGGTCGTAGCCGATGTCCAGGCCGTGGCCTTTGTGCGCGTCGGCGTCGGGGTTGGTGAAGCCGTGTTTGGCGTCGTCCTGGATCACCACCCGGTAGTCGGCGCCGGCGGCGTTCAGTTCCTGTTTCAGGGCGTCGAGGTCCTTGGCCGGGACCAGGCTGTCGGCGCTGCCGTGCTCCACCAGGATCTTGGCCTTGACGCTGCCCTTGCTGGCCGGGGTGGCGGTGCCGAGGGCGCCGTGGAAGCTCGCCACGCCGGCCAGCGGCAGGCCCTGGCGGGCCATGTCGAGGACGATCTTGCCGCCGAAGCAGTAGCCGATCGCGGCGATCTGGCTGGGATCGGTCTGCGGTTGCCGCTTCAGCAGTTCCAGGCCGGCGAGGAAGCGCGCCTTGGCGGCGTCGGCATCCCGGGTCGCGGCCTGCATGAAGGCCATCGCGTCCTGCGGGTGCTCGGTGTGCTTGCCTTCGCCGTACATGTCGATGGCCAGGGCGCTGTAGCCGAGTTCGGCGAGGTCGCGGGCGCGGCGTTTGGCATAGTCGTTGAGCCCCCACCATTCGTGGACCACGATGACCCCAGGGCGGATCCCCGGCTTGCTGTCGTCGTAGGCGAAATAGCCGACCATGCGCGTGCCGTCTGCGCTCCGGTAAGGCATCTCGCGGGTCTGGATAGCGGCCTGGGCGCTGGCGGCGCAGGCGATGAGCAGCAGGGCGCAGAACAGGCGCATGGCATCTCTCCGTGAAAGGGTCCCCGATCAAGATAGACGCTTGTGCGCGGGACGCGGGGAAAACCCTCGGTGCCGGCCTTGCGCCGCTCAAACGCGGGCCATTCGGCCAGGCAAAGCGTGCGCCGCTCATCTACCCTATGGGCGAGTCCCTTCCCCTCGCTAGGACACCGTCTGGATGCCTGACCTGAGTACCTGGAACCTGACCATTCCCCAGGGCCGCCCGGCCATCACCATCTCCACCAGCCAATTGCAGCGCGACTACCGCAGCGACTATTTCCAGCGCACCGCCGACGGCATTCGCTTCTGGGTGCCGGTGAACGGCAGCCACACGCGCAACAGCGAGTTCCCGCGCAGCGAGTTGCGCGAGACCCTGTCCAGCGGCAGGCCCTACAACTGGCGTTACGCCAGGGCCGACAACTGGCTGGAGGCGACTCTGCGCATCGAGGCGGTGCCCTCGACCCGGCGCATGATCATCGGCCAGATCCACAGCGATGGCAGCAATAGCGGCCAGGCCGCGCCGCTGGTGAAGCTGCTCTACCAGTTGCGGCTCGACCAGGGGCGGGTCCAGGCGCTGGTCCGCGAGCGGCCGGACGACGGCGGGACCAGAGCCTACACACTGATGGACGGGATTCCTCTCGGCCAGTCGTTCAGCTACCGCATCGGCGTGTCTCGCAGCGGATTGCTCAGCGTGTCGGTGAATGGCAGCGCCCTGGAGCAGCAACTGGACCCGCAGTGGGCCTACCAGGGCCTCTATTTCAAGGCCGGACTCTACCTGCAGGACAACCGCGGGCCGTCCAGCGAGGGCGGGCGGGCGACGTTCAGCGAGCTGCGCGTTAGCCATCAATGAGCGGTCGAGGCGTCTGCGCCGCGGACTTCGCGTTGCCGTGGCGTTTTGCAACTGCCAGATCTGGCAGGCGCGGAAGAGAGGAAACCGGGCGCGGGAAAAAATATCCGTATCTTTCCAGGGGGGAATAGGTCTCACGATCCGCTGATTCTGGTACTTCAGTACATGAAATCGCCTTGGCGGATCGCCCCGAATAAATGCCACGTTCTGCGCAACGGCCTGCCGGGTTTGCACAATGGGTCGAGGCCTGGCGGGATAAAATCGGCTATTGCCGTTGTCCGGTGTAGTTCTTTGCAAGTCAAAAGTTTGCCGTCAATAATTATTGTGGATAACTATTGTTTCAGGATTTTCCTGTCAACTGTGCGAAGCGTCAGCTTATTGCCGATTTTTCCTCTCGCTATTGCTTTCTCCACGTTCCGAAGAAGTTCGGACGTACAGGTTTCTTTGCTGTTTTCAGCGAGAACCATTCGTTTCGATCATTTGAATACGTGGAGATTCAGACATGAAAAATCAGGTGAATGCCCTGGCGGTTCTAAGTGTGGGTGAAATCGAACAAGTTTCTGGCGCCGGGACTTTCCTGGGCGATGCCATCATCAATGGCGTCTACGCGGCCAACTCCTTCCTGAACTCGCCGCTGTTCTCCAGCATCGGCAACGCGGCCAGCGCCATCGGCCTCAACCGTACCCACGAGCTGGTCGACCTGCTGGCCTTCCAGGTGCCTTCGGTGGCGGCGATCACCGTCGGCAAGATTCTCGGCGGGACCGACAACCACAATGTTCCGTTGCATTACAACAAGGAAAGCGGCGAAGGGCTTTACAGCTGATCGCAACCTGTTGAAAGAGCGATTCGATGCTCAGGCATCGAGTCGTTCCTGGTTAATGCATTGATGGAGTCGATGATATGAAACGCAGGAGTGTGCTCTTGTCGGGTGTCGCCCTGAGTGGAACCGCGCTGGCCAATGACTCGATATTCTTTTCGCCCTTGAAATACCTCGGGGCGGAACAACAGCGATCTATCGATGCCTCGCGAAGTTTGCTGGACAACCTGATTCCGCCGAGTTTGCCGCAATATGACAACCTGGCCGGAAAGTTGGCGCGGCGTGCGGTATTGACCAGCAAGAAACTGGTATATGTCTGGACCGAGAACTTCGCCAATGTCAAAGGCGTGCCGATGGCCCGCTCGGTGCCGCTGGGCGAGTTGCCGAATGTCGACTGGCTGTTGAAGACCGCCGGGGTGATCGTCGAGCTGATCGTCAATTTCGTCGCCTCGTTGCCGGCGTCGGCCGCCGCGCAGTTCGAGCGGATCGCCGCCGGGCTCAGCGGCGATCTGGAGGCGGCGCGCCAGGTCCACGAGGCGTTGCTGGAGGAGGCGAAGAACGATCCGGCCGCGGCCGGCAGCCTGCTGCTGCGCTTCACGGAATTGCAGACGCGGGTGATCGCCTTGCTGACGCGGGTCGGCCTGCTGGTCGACGACATCCTCAAGAGCGCCAGCAACCTGGTTACCCAGGGTGGACAGGGCGACGGCCTGAATCGCTTCCGCGCGGTGTTCGGCACCCTGCGCCTGCCGGAGGTCGCCGACAGCTTCCGTGACGACGAAGCGTTCGCCTACTGGCGGGTGGCCGGGTCTAATCCGCTGCTGATCCGTCGCGTCGATGCGCTGCCGGCCAACTTTCCGCTGGGCGAGGAGCAGTTCCGCCGGGTGATGGGCGCCGACGACAGCTTGCTGGAGGCCGCCGCCAGCCGCCGCCTGTATCTGCTGGACTACGCCGAGCTGGGCAAGCTGGCGCCGTCGGGAGCGGTGGACAAACTGCTCACCGGGACGGGCTTCGCCTATGCGCCAATCGCCCTGTTCGCCCTTGGCAAGGATCGGGCGAGGCTATTGCCGGTGGCCATCCAGTGCGGTCAGGACCCCGCTACCCATCCGATGTTCGTGCGTCCCGCCGAGTCGGAGAGTGATCTGTACTGGGGTTGGCAGATGGCCAAGACGGTGGTCCAGGTCGCCGAGGAGAACTACCACGAGATGTTCGTCCACCTGGCCCAGACCCACCTGGTGAGCGAGGCGTTCTGCCTGGCCACCCAGCGCACCCTGGCGCCCAGCCATCCGCTGCACGTCCTGCTCGCCCCGCACTTCGAGGGCACCCTGTTCATCAACGAGGGGGCGGCGCGGATCCTGTTGCCCAGCGCGGGCTTCATCGACGTGATGTTCGCCGCGCCGATCCAGGACACCCAGGCCACCGCCGGCGGCAATCGGCTGGGTTTCGACTTCTACCGCGGCATGTTGCCGGAGAGCCTGAAGGCGCGGAACGTCGACGACCCGGCCGCGTTACCGGACTACCCCTACCGCGACGACGGCCTGCTGGTGTGGAATGCGATCCGCCAGTGGGCGGCCGACTACGTGGCGGTGTACTACGCCAGCGACGGCGACGTCACCGCTGACGTCGAACTGGCGGCCTGGGTCGGCGAAGTGATCGGCAGCGGCAAGGTGGCCGGGTTCCGCCCGATCACCGGTCGCAGCCAACTGGTCGAGGTGCTGACCATGGTGATCTTCACCGCCTCCGCGCAGCATGCGGCGGTCAATTTTCCCCAGCCTTCGATGATGACCTACGCGCCAGCGATCTGCGCCATGAGCGCGGCGCCGGCACCGGACTCGCCGAGTGGCAAGAGCGAGGCCGACTGGTTGAAGATGATGCCGCCGACCCTGGTGGCGCTGGAGAAGGTGAACATCTATCACCTGCTCGGTTCGGTCTACCACGGTCGCCTCGGCGACTACCGGCAGACCGGGTTCCCCTACGCGCCGGTGTTCTCGGACAGGCGGGTGACCGCCAGTGGCGGCCCGCTGGAGCGCTTCCAGGCACGTCTGAAGGAGGTCGAGGCGACCATTCGCACGCGCAACCAGGCGCGCCGCAGGCCCTACGAGTACCTGTTGCCGAGCCGGATCCCGGCGAGCACCAATATCTGAGCCGGAGAAAGAGGACGGGGCGCCCTGGGCGCCCCGTCGCTCTTAGCGGCCTTCGCTTTCGGCGGCGTCCGCCGGCGCGGCATGCCGCTGCTTCAACTGGCGGCGCGCCAGGAGGCTGCCGAGGAGGATCACGAACAGCGCGCCGAAGGCCGCCGCACCGTAGTGCAGGTAGGAATCCCATTGCGCGTAGGGCGCCAGCCAGGGCTTCAGGGCGCTGTCGGTGAGCAGCATGCCGCCGGCGATCCAGCCGAGCAGGCCGCCGCCGAAGAGGATGATCAGCGGGAAGCGGTCGATCAGGCGCAGGATCAGCTGGCTGCCCCAGACGATGATCGGGATGCTGATCAGCACGCCCAGGGAGACCAGGAAGAAATCCCCGGCCGAGGCGGCGGACAGGGCGATGACGTTGTCCAGGCTCATCACCGCGTCGGCGATGATGATGGTCTTGATCGCGCCGAGCAGGTGGGTGCTGCCCTTGATGTCGTCGCCGTTCTCCTCCTCCGGCAGCAGCAGCTTGATGCCGATCCACAGCAGCAGGAGCGCGCCGATTACCTTGAGGTAGGGCAGGTCGAGCAGGTGCAGGGCGAAGAACAGCAGCAGGATGCGGATCAGGATGGCACCGGCGGCGCCGCCGAAGATCGCCTGTTTGCGCCGGTGCGCCGGCAGGTGCCGGCAGGCGAGGGCGATGACTACGGCGTTGTCGCCGCCCAGGAGGATATCGATGGCGACGATCTGCAGCAGGGCTGTCCAGAACGTCGGGTCGCTCAACCAGTGGATCAAGGTTGTACTCCGAAACGTGTAGTGAGGGTGGAAAGCCCGGGGCGGTGGCGGGTGGCGGCCGCCCGGCTTTCCTGCGGTGGTCTGGGACCGTCGGGGCCGGCTCCGGCTTGTGGACGGAGGCGGGGAACACTGCTTGGACCGGCGAACGCCCGGCCAGTGCCCGGAAAACGGACGCGCGGGTGGCGCAGCGCGTTCGGGCACGGATGTGACGCGGCGGATCGGCCGCGAGACACCCGGCATGCGTATTCCGCCGCCAGTCTGCCCGAGCAAGGTTTCACCCGCCTTTCAGGGCGGAGATGGCGCCGCACCCGGCGGGACGGTAGGCTAGTGGCCCGTGTGGCTGACTCGACCAGTCGAACGCCGATCACCGAGTCAACCGTACAGGCCACCAGGCCTTCGGCGCCGGGGGAAGCCCGCCGGTGCCATGGATGACCGTTCACCGTACAAGGAAACCCCATGCGCAGTCTTCTTCTCTCCTCGCTGGCCCTGCTACCCGCCCTGGCCCTGGCGCAACCCGACGCCTCGAGCTTCCCTTCCTGCCTCGCCGGCCTGCAGAAGAAGGCCCAGGCGCAGGGCATTTCCGCCGACAGTTATGAGCGCTTCACCAGCGGCCTGCAGGCCGACCTCAGCGTGCTCGACCTGCTCGACGCGCAGCCGGAGTTCACCACCCCGCTGTGGGACTACCTGGCCGGTCTGGTGGACGAGCAGCGGGTCAGCGATGGCAAGGCGATGCTCGCCCAGCACGACAAGCTGCTCGACCAGGTGGCCGCGCGCTACGGCGTGGACAAGTACACGGTGGTGGCGGTGTGGGGCGTGGAAAGCGACTACGGGCGGATCTTCGGCAAGCGTCCGCTGCTGACCTCGCTGTCGACCCTGTCCTGCTACGGGCGCCGCCAGTCGTTCTTCCAGGGCGAGTTCCTCGCCACCCTGAAGCTGTTGCAGGCCGGCGACATCCGCGACGCCGGCATCACCGGCTCCTGGGCCGGGGCCTTCGGCCATACCCAGTTCATGCCATCGACCTACGCGCGGATCGCCGTGGACTTCGACGGCGACGGTCGCCGCGACCTGGTGGGCAGCGTGCCGGATGCCCTCGGTTCCACCGCCAACTACCTGAAGAAGGCTGGCTGGCGCACGGGACAGCCGTGGGGCTATGAAGTGAAGGTGCCGGCCGACTTCCCCGCCAGCCTGGCCGGGCGCGGCAAGCGCCAGCCGCTGTCGGCCTGGGTCGCCCGTGGGGTGAGGCGGGTCGACGGCCAGCCGCTGCCGGGCGGCGACGAGAAGGCCGCGATCCTCCTGCCGGCCGGGGCCCAGGGCCCGGCCTTCCTGGTCTATCGCAACTACGATGCGATCTATTCCTACAACGCCGCGGAAAGCTACGCGCTGGCCATCGCCCTGCTTTCCGACCGCCTGCGCGGCGGCAGCGGCCTGGTGGCGTCCTGGCCGACCGACGACCCGGGCATCAGCCGGCTCGAGCGCAAGCAATTGCAGAAGGCGTTGCTGGCGCGCGGCTAC
Source organism: Pseudomonas sp. HMSC065H01 (assembly GCF_001815235.1). NCBI lineage: Bacteria > Pseudomonadati > Pseudomonadota > Gammaproteobacteria > Pseudomonadales > Pseudomonadaceae > Pseudomonas > Pseudomonas sp. HMSC065H01. The sequence goes on from NZ_KV819834.1 coordinate 215,084, forward strand.
GACATCGGCGAGGCCGACGGGCTGATCGGCACCAGCACGCGCAAGGCGATCCAGGCCGAGCAGAAGCGCCTCGGCCTGACCCCGGCCGACGGTCGCGCCGGGCGCAAGGTCCTCGAGGCGCTGAAGGGCGCCCAGCCCTGATTGCGCCGCGCCGCCCGGTCCGCGGGCGGCGCTACCAGCCCTTCACCCCGGTCATGTCCGGCAGGTGGTGGGCGATCCCCTTGTGGCAGTCGATGCAGGTGGCTTCGCCGCTGGCCAGGGCGGTGGAGTGCATCTGCCGCGCGCGCACGCTCTGCCGGGTGAAGTCCATGAACTCGAAGTTGTGGCAGTTGCGGCATTCCAGCGAATCGTTGGCCTTGAGTCGTGCCCATTCGTGCTCGGCCAGCTCGCGGCGGTGATCGAGGAATTTCTCGCGGGTGTTGATGGTGCCGAAGATCTTGCCCCAGACCTCCTTGGAGGCCTGCATCTTGCGCGCGATCTTGTCGGTCCACTTGTGTGGCACGTGGCAGTCGGGACAGGTGGCGCGGACTCCGGAACGGTTGCTGTAGTGGATGGTGTCCTTGAGTTCGACGAACACGTTGTCGCGCATCTCGTGGCAGGAAATGCAGAAGGTCTCGGTGTTGGTCGCCTCCAGGGCGGTGTTGAAGCCGCCCCAGAAGACGATCCCGGCGATGAAGCCGCCGAGGGTGAGGAAGCCCAGGCTGAAATGCACGCTGGGACGACGCAGGACCCGCCAGTAACCGGCCAGCCAGGCGATGAGTGCTTTCATGCGGCCTCCCTCAGGGTTTGCGCGCCGCATTGGCGGCTTCTTTCTCGAGGATCTGGTCGATGTTCTCGAAGCGGTTGTCGACCAGCGGCTTTACGTCCTGTTGCGGCACATGGCACTGCACGCAGAAGTAGCGGCGCGGCGAGACGGCGGCCAGCGGCTGGCCGTCGCGGTCCATGTAGTGGGTGATGCTGATCATCACCGCCTGGGTTCGCGCGCTGTTGGCGCGGCTGTGGCAGGACAGGCACTTGTTGCTGTCCTTGTCGATGCGATAGCCGACGATGCTGTGGGGAATGGTCGGCGGCTGCTCGGGGTAGTTGCGCTCGCGTTTCAGGTCCTTGTTTTCCTCGGCCGCCAGCGGCGGCGCGGGGCGGCTTTCGGCCAGCGTGCCGCCGGGGCGGCGGCCGTCGGGGGCGGGCGCGTCCAGCGGGTAGCCGAGGTCGGCGGCGAAGGCCGCGGGGGCGCCGAGCAGGACGAGGAGCAGGGCAGTCAGCAGAGGTTTCATGGCGCGCTCCTCAGGCCAGGTTGAGCAGTTCGATGCGAACGGCGCACTTCTTGTAGTCGGTCTGCTTGGAAATCGGGTCGGTGGCGTCCAGGGTGACCTTGTTGATCAGCTTGTTGGCGTCGAAGAACGGCACGAACACCAGCCCCTGGGGCGGCTTGTTGCGCCCGCGGGTCTCGACCCGCGCGCGGATCTCGCCGCGCCGGCTCACCACCTTGACCTCGCTGCCGCGGCGCAGCTTGAGCTGGCGCGCATCCTCCGGGTGCATGTAGACCAGCGCGTCGGGCACCGCCTTGTACAGCTCCGGGACCCGCGCGGTCATGCTCCCGGTGTGCCAGTGTTCGAGCACCCGGCCGGTGGCGAGCCAGAACGGGTAGTCCTGGTCCGGCGCCTCGGCCGGCGGCTCGTAGGGCAGGGCGAAGACGATCGCCTTCTTGTCCGGATAGCCATAGAACTGCACGCCGCTGCCCTTGCTCACGTAGGGGTCGTAGCCCTCGCGGTAGCGCCAGCGGGTCTCCTTGCCGTCCACCACCGGCCAGCGCAGGCCGCGCGCCTCGTGGTAGGCGTCGAAGGGGGCGAGGTCGTGGCCGTGGCCGCGACCGAAGGCGGCGTATTCCTCGAACAGACCCTTCTGGATATAGAAGCCGAATGCGTCGACCTCGTCGTTGGCGTAGCCCTTGGCCAGGTCGCTGGCCGGGAAGCGGTCGACCTGGCCGTTGCGGAACAGCACGTCGTAGAGGGTCTTGCCCTTCAGCTCGGGGGCCTTCGCCAGCAGTTCCGCGGGCCAGACCTCGTCGGTGGTGAAGCGCTTGGAGAATTCCACCAGCTGCCAGAGGTCGGACTTCGCCTCGCCCGGTGCCTTCACCAACTGGTGCCAGAACTGCGTGCGGCGCTCGGCATTGCCGAAGGCGCCTTCCTTCTCCACCCACATGGCGCTGGGCAGGATCAGGTCGGCGGCCTGGGCCGAGACGGTGGGGTAGACGTCGGAGACGATCACGAAGTTGTCCGGGTTGCGCCAGCCGGGCAGCACTTCCTGCATCACGTTGGGACCGGCCTGCATGTTGTTGCTGACCTGGGTCCAGTAGACGTTGAGCACGCCGTCCTTGAGCATCCGGCTCTGCTGCACGGCGTGGAAGCCGACCTTCTCCTGGATGGTGCCGGCCGGCACCTTCCAGATCTTCTCCGCGGTTTCCCGGTGCTTCGGGTTGGTCACCACCAGGTCGGCGGGGAGCCGGTGGGAGAAGGTGCCGACCTCGCGCGCGGTGCCGCAGGCCGAGGGCTGGCCGGTGAGCGAGAAGGGGCTGTTGCCCGGTTCGCTGATCTTCCCGGTGAGCAGGTGGATGTTGTAGATCAGGTTGTTCGCCCAGACCCCGCGGGTGTGCTGGTTGAAGCCCATGGTCCAGAACGACACCACCTTGCGCTTGGGGTCGGCGTAGAGTTCGGCGAGGGCCTTCAGTCGCTCGGCCGGCACGCCGCTTTCGCGCGCGGTGCGCTCCAGGGTATAGGGCTTGACGAACTCGGCGAAGGCCTTGAAGTCGATATCGCTCCAGGTGTTGGCCTTGTCGGCGTTCTTCGCCTTCTTCTCCAGCGGGTCGTCCGGGCGCAGGCCGTAGCCGATGTCCTCGGCGCCATGGGCGAAGCGCACGTGGCGCTCGACGAAGTCGCGGTTCACCGCGCCGCTCTCGATGATGTGGTTGGCGATATAGTTGAGGATGATCAGGTCGGTCTGCGGCTTGAACACCATGGGCAGGTCGGCCAGCTCGAAGCTGCGGTGCTCGAAGGTGGACAGCACCGCGACCTTGACCTGCGGCGCGCTGAGCCGGCGGTCGGTGACCCGCGACCAGAGCACCGGGTGCATCTCGGCCATGTTCGAGCCCCAGAGGACGAAGCTGTCGGTGGCCTCGATGTCGTCGTAGCAGCCCATCGGCTCGTCCATGCCGAAGCTGCGCATGAAGCCCATCACCGCCGAGGCCATGCAGTGGCGGGCGTTGGGGTCGATGTTGTTGCTGCGCAGGCCGGCCTTGAACAGCTTGTTCGCCGCATAGCCTTCCCAGACCGTCCACTGGCCGGAGCCGAACATGCCGACCGACTCCGGTCCCTTGGCCTTGAGCGCGGCCTTGAACTTCTCGGCCATGATGTCGAAGGCCTGTTCCCAACTGATCGGCTGGAACTCGCCCTGCTTGTCGAACTTGCCGTCCTTCATGCGCAGCAGCGGGCGGGTCAGGCGGTCGCTGCCGTACATGATCTTCGACAGGAAGTAGCCCTTCACGCAGTTGATCCCGCGGTTGACCTCGGCCTTGATGTCGCCATGGGTGGCCACCACCTGGCCGTCGCGGGTGGCGACCATCACGCTGCAACCGGTGCCGCAGAAGCGGCAGGGGGCCTTGTTCCAGACCAGGCTGGTGACGTCCGCCTCGGTCACCAGGTTGCTGGCGCGGACCAGGATCGGCAGGCCGGCCGCCGCCGCGGCGATGGCGGCGGCGTTGGCCTTGGCGAATTCACGACGGGTGAGGTTCATCGATTGTCTCCTCGGGCGAGCACGGTATCGCGCGGTCGGTCATGGCCGCCGCGTCGTTGCTATCGTCGTCGTGCAGGATCTCGTGGTAGACCAGCACGGCGTTGAGCACTCCTGGCAGGTTCTGCAACTGGCCCAGGGTGTCGAGAATCTGTTCTTCGCGTTCGGCTTCCAGCACCAGGATCAGCTTGCCCTGCGGGCTTTCCTGGTAGATCTCCAGGCCGTCGAGCAGCGCCAGGTTGGCCTTCACCGCCGGCAGTCGCTCGGGTCGGCAATGCAGGATGAGGCTGGCGATCTGCAGGGCTTCAGGCATGTCGTGGAGACTCCTTGGTGGATAGCGCGCGCAGTTGGATGGCCTGGCTCGGACAGGGCGCCAGGCAGGCGCCGCAGCCGTTGCAGCGCTGGCTGTCCAGCTCGGCCAGGGCGACGCCGCCGGGGGCCGGGCGGAAGCGGATCGCGGCGGGTTCGCAGGCGTCCTGGCAACTGCGGCAGTGGATCCCGGCCAGGGCCAGGCAGGCTTCGCCGATCGTGGCGATCCAGGGGAAGGCCGGGCGCGCGCCATCGAACAGGCCGGCCTCGCAGCGGCTGGCGCATTCCCCGCACAGCGTGCAGCCGGCGCTGGAGAGGTCGAGTTCGACGAGCCGACCGGCGCCGAGCTTCAGCACGCCTTCCGGGCAGGCCTCGACGCAGGCGGCGCAGCCTGTGCAGCCTGCGGCGAAGTCGGCGGCGGTCCACGGCGGGCGACGCGTCGGCGGGTGCCCGCCGAGGCGGCGGAACAGCTCTCGGCGACTGCTCATACCCGACCTCAGGCCGGCGGCCCGGGCGGGCCGGCCAGTAGCTGGTACATCCAGACGCAGAAACCGAAGCCGCCGACCAGTGCGACGGACAGCAGCGGGAACAGGCAGATCACGAGAAACAGGAAGAGCCTGGCTTCCATGCCCTTGACGCGTCCCTGGTCGGGTTGTTCGTTCATTGGCCCAGCCTCTATGCAGGCGACTGTAGAAAGCCTAGACCCTACTTGCAGTACGGGCAAAAACCTCGCCGAGCCGGCGCGCGGCAGCCTGGAAACAGAGCGTTCGCCGGCAAACGCGAGTCGTTCAGCCCGGGTTCAGCAAGCGTTCAGGGGCGGTTCAGTACCCTGTCCGTACTCTGCAAGCCGTGAACGACACGACTCTCGCAGAACGGAGAAAGACCATGAAAGCACTCAAGACTCTCTTCATCGCCACCGCCCTGCTGGGTTCCGCCGCCGGCGTCCAGGCCGCCGACAACTTCGTCGGCCTGACCTGGGGCGAGACCAGCAACAACATCCAGAAATCCAAGTCGCTGAACCGCAACCTGAACAGCCCGAACCTCGACAAGGTGATCGACAACACCGGCACCTGGGGCATCCGCGCCGGCCAGCAGTTCGAGCAGGGCCGCTACTACGCGACCTACGAGAACATCTCCGACACCAGCAGCGGCAACAAGCTGCGCCAGCAGAACCTGCTCGGCAGCTACGACGCCTTCCTGCCGATCGGCGACAACAACACCAAGCTGTTCGGCGGTGCCACCCTCGGCCTGGTCAAGCTGGAACAGGACGGCAAGGGCTTCAAGCGCGACAGCGATGTCGGCTACGCTGCCGGGCTGCAGGCCGGTATCCTGCAGGAGCTGAGCAAGAATGCCTCGATCGAAGGCGGCTATCGTTATCTGCGCACCAACGCCAGCACCGAGATGACCCCGCATGGCGGCAACAAGCTGGGCTCCCTGGACCTGCACAGCAGCTCGCAATTCTACCTGGGCGCCAACTACAAGTTCTAAATGACCGCGCAGCGCCCGCGAGGGCATGCTTCGATGGCCGGGCCGGAAGGTCCGGCCGCATCTCATCCGGAGGAACCTCATGAAACTGCTGGTAGTGGAAGACGAGGCGCTGTTGCGCCACCACCTCTATACCCGCCTGGGTGAACAGGGGCACGTGGTGGACGCGGTACCGGATGCCGAGGAAGCCCTCTACCGGGTCAGCGAATACCACCACGACCTGGCGGTGATCGACCTCGGCCTGCCGGGCATGAGCGGCCTGGACCTGATCCGCGAGCTGCGTTCGCAGGGCAAGTCCTTCCCGATCCTGATCCTCACCGCCCGCGGCAACTGGCAGGACAAGGTCGAAGGCCTGGCCGCCGGGGCCGACGACTACGTGGTCAAGCCGTTCCAGTTCGAGGAACTGGAAGCGCGCCTGAACGCGTTGCTGCGACGCTCCTCGGGGTTCGTCCAGTCGACCATCGAGGCCGGCCCCCTGGTCCTCGACCTGAACCGCAAGCAGGCGCTGGTCGAGGAGCAACCGGTGGCGCTGACCGCCTACGAATACCGCATCCTCGAATACCTCATGCGGCATCACCAGCAGGTGGTGGCCAAGGAACGCCTGATGGAACAGCTCTACCCCGACGACGAGGAGCGCGACGCCAACGTCATCGAGGTGCTGGTCGGCCGCCTGCGGCGCAAGCTGGAGGCCTGCGGCGGCTTCAAGCCGATCGATACGGTGCGCGGCCAGGGCTACCTGTTCACCGAGCGCTGCCGGTGATCCGTTCCCTGCGCATCCGTCTGATGCTCGGCGCCGCCGCCCTGGCGGTGCTGTTCATGCTGGCGCTGCTGCCGGCCCTGCAGCGGGCCTTCGGCATCGCCCTGGAGAACACCATCGAGCAGCGCCTGGCCGCCGACGTGGCGACCCTGGTCTCGGCGGCGCGGGTGGAGAAGGGCCGCCTGGTGATGCCCGAGCACCTGCCGGTGGAGGAGTTCAACCTGCCGGAGGCCAAGGTCCTCGGCTATATCTACGACCAGAATGGCGATCTGCTCTGGCGCTCCACCTCGGCGGCCGACGAGTCGATCAACTACACGCCGCGCTACGACGGCCGCGGCAACGAATTCCACACCACCCGCGATGCGAAGGGCGAGGAGTTCTTCGTGTTCGACGTCGAGATCGACCTGCTGCGCGGCAAGCAGGCGGCCTACAGCATCGTCACCATGCAATCGGTCAGCGAGTTCGAGAGCCTGCTCAAGGGGTTCCGCGAGCAGCTCTACCTGTGGCTCGGCGGCGCCCTGCTGGTCTTGCTCGGGCTGCTCTGGCTGGGTCTGACCTGGGGCTTCCGGGCGATGCGCGGGTTGAGTTCCGAGCTGGACCAGATCGAATCCGGCGAGCGCGAGAGCCTGAGCGAGGAGCATCCGCGCGAGCTGCTGCGCCTGACCCACTCGCTGAACCGCCTGTTGCGCAGCGAGCACAAGCAGCGCGAGCGCTACCGCCACTCCCTCGGCGACCTGGCGCACAGTCTGAAGACGCCGCTGGCGGTCTTGCAGGGGGTCGGCGACCAGCTCGCCGAGGAGCCCGGCAACCGCGAGCAGGTGCGGGTGCTACAGGGCCAGATCGAGCGCATGAGCCAGCAGATAGGCTATCAGTTGCAGCGCGCCAGCCTGCGCAAGAGCGGCCTGGTACGCCATCGCGAGCAACTGGCGCCGCTGGTGGAGACCCTGTGCGACGCGCTGGACAAGGTCTATCGCGACAAGCGGGTAAGCCTGCAGCGGGACTTCTCGCCGTCCTTCAGCGTGCCGGTGGAGCGCGGCGCGCTGCTGGAGCTGCTCGGCAACCTGCTGGAGAACGCCTATCGCCTGTGCCTGGGCCGGGTCCGCGTGGGCGCCCGGCTGGGGCCGGGTTACTCGGAGCTGTGGGTCGAGGACGACGGTCCCGGAGTGCCTGCCGAACAGCGCGCACGAATCATCCGCCGCGGCGAGCGCGCCGATACCCAGCACCCGGGGCAGGGCATCGGCCTGGCCGTGGCGCTGGACATCATCGAGAGCTACGACGGCGAACTGAGCCTGGACGATTCCGAGCTGGGCGGCGCCTGCTTCCGCATACGTTTCGCTACAGTCTGAGACTTGGCGGCCGTTACCTACGTCTGAGGTGTTTCCGCGCTACGCTGAAGTCTGTTCGGCTGGCGCAGTTCCTTTGACGCAGGTACCGGGGATTCGAGCGGATGTTCAGTGGCAAAACCGACGACAGGGGCTTGTGGGCGGGCATCCAGGCCGGTGTGCTGTTCTTTCTCGCCGCCCTGGCCTGCATCTACCTGTCGCGCCAGCCCTCCACCATCGCTGCGATCTGGCTGCCCAACGCGATCCTCACCGCCGCCCTGCTGCGCGCGCCGCTGCGCCAGTGGCCGGCGATCCTGCTCTGCTCCGCCGTGGCCAACCTGGCGGCCAACCGCCTGTATGGCGACAGCCTGTGGATGAGCGCGGCGTTCCTGCCGGCCAACCTGAGCGAAGCGATCTTCGCCGCGATGCTGTTACGCATCAACCGGGTGCGCGAGGACTTCGAATTCAACCTGCATTCGGCGGTTCGCGTGCTCTGGGCCGGCGCGCTGATCCCGCCCTTGCTCGGCGCCTCGGTGGGCGCGGTGCTGGTCAGCGTCTTCGGCATGGGGCGTTTCCCGGAAATGTGGGCGCGCTGGTACGTGGGCGATGCGATGGGCATGCTCGCGCTGCTGCCATTGTGCATGGCCAGCAACCTGGCGGCCTGGCGTCACGCTCTGTCGGGGCGGGCGGGAGTGGACAACGCGATGCTCCTGCTGGTGACCCTGGTGATCAGCTTCGTGGCCCTGACTCGCCTGCCCTACGCCTTCATCTACGTGCTCCTGCCGCTGCTGGTGGCCGCCGCCAGCACCAGCGTGTTCGGTACCGCGCTGATCGGTTGCCTGAACACCTGTTTCATCGCCGTGCTGATCGCCCTCGGCGTGTTCCTCCCCGAGTCGTCCCAGCAGCGTTTCGGCGAGCCGCTGCTGTACCTGCCGATGGCCTTGACCCTCATTCCCGCCTTCCTGGTCTCGGTGATCATGGAGCGCAGCCGCCGCGAGCAGCATCAGGTGGCCATCGGCGAGGCGCAGTTCCGCGGCGCCATGGAATTCTCGGCGATCGGCATGGCCCTGGTGTCGCTGGAGGGGCGGCTGTTCAAGGTCAACGAGGCGCTGTGCCGGATGCTCGGCTATTCCGCCGAACGCCTGGGCGAGCTGTCGTTCCAGGAGATCACCTATGTGGACGACCTGGAACTGGACCTCGACCTGGTGCGCGACCTGCTCGCCGGGCGTATCAACTCCTACCAGATGGAGAAGCGCTACCTGCGCCAGGACGGCGAAACCTTCTGGGCGCGCATCAGCGTGTCGCTGGTGCGCGACGAGGAGGGAGTCGCCCAGTACTTCGTCACCCAGGTGGAGGATATCGACAGTCGCAAGCGTGCCGAGCTGGAGCGCGAGCGCCTCGCCGAACGGATCAAGCTGGCCACCGACGCCGGGCAGATCGGCATCTGGGAGTGGGACCTGGCGCGCAACCGCCTGCACTGGGATTTCCGCATGTTCGACCTGTACGGCATCCGCAGCGGTCCGGGGGAGACCACGGTGGAGCAGTGGAAGGCGAGCCTGCATGCCGAGGATCACGACCGCGTGCTGCGCGAGCTGGAGCGCGCCGTCAGCGGGTTGCAGAAATTCGACTGCGAGTTCCGTATCGTCCGCCCCAACCGCGAGGTTCGCCACCTGCGGGCGATCGCCACGCTGACGCGCGACGAGGACAACCGTCCGGTGCGGATGATCGGCATCAACAGCGACATCACCGAGATCCGCACCCTGGCGGAAACCCTGCACGAGGAAAAGGAACGCCTGCAGGTGACCCTGTATTCCATCGGCGATGCCGTGTTGACCACCGACGCCGGCGGCCGCGTGACCTTCATGAACCCGGTGGCCGAGGCGATGACCGGCTGGACCCTGCAGGACGCCATCGGCGCGCCCCACGAACTGGTCTTCAACGTGCTCGACAGCGACACCGGCGAGGCCCTGGAAAGCCCGGTGCGACGCTGCCTGCAGAACACCCGGGTGTTCTACCTGGAGGACGGCGCCACGCTGATCAGCCGCAAGGGCGAGCAGCACGATATCCAGAATTGCGCGGCGCCGGTGCGCACCCGCGATGGCGAGATCATCGGCACCGTGCTGGTGTTCCAGAACGTCACCAAGGCCCGGGCGATGCAGCGCGAGCTGAGCTATCACGCCTCCCACGATGCCCTCACCGGGCTGTTCAACCGCACCAAGTTCGAGGAGGAGCTGCAACGCGCCCTGGCCAACGCCCAGGAGCGGGCGACCCAGCATGCGCTGTGCTTCATCGACCTCGACCGCTTCAAGGTGGTCAACGATTCCGCCGGGCACGCGGCGGGCGACATGCTGCTGCGCGAGCTGAGCCGGATTCTCGCCGACCGCACCCGCGCCTCCGACACCCTGGCGCGGCTGGGCGGCGATGAGTTCGGCCTGCTGCTGTTCGATTGCGACCTGGCGGAGGCGGAGCAGGTGGCGAGCAAGCTCATCGAGCAGATCTGCTCGGTGCGCTTCCCCTGGGAAGGGCGGCTCTACGACGTGGGCGCGAGCATCGGCATCACCGCCCTTACCGCCACCTCGCGCAGCACCAGCGAACTGATGAGCCAGGCAGACGTGGCCTGCTACGCGGCCAAGCATGCCGGGCGCAACCGGGTTTCGGTGTACCAGTTCGGCCATGAGGAAGTGGAGCGCCAGCACCGCGACATACTCCTCGCCAGCGGGCTGCGCGAGGCCCTGGAGAACGACCGCTTCCAGTTGCAGGCGCAGGAGATCGTCCCGGTCGGCCCCCGCCGCGACGGCGACCGGCACTACGAGCTGCTGCTGCGACTGTACGATCCGGATGGCCAGATGACTCCGCCGGGCGCCTTCATCCCGGCCGCCGAGCGCTTCAACCTGATGGCCAGCATCGACCGCTGGGTGATCAACGAGGCGCTGATCAACTTCGGCGCGCGGATCGCCGCGGTGGAGGGCCTGAGCATCGGCATCAACCTGTCCGGCAACTCGCTCAACGACCCGCTGTTCCTGCCTTACCTGCTGGATCGCATCGAACACTCGCCGCTGAGGCCGGAGCGCCTGTACTTCGAGCTGACCGAGACGGCGTTGATGAACCAGTTGTCGGTGGCTTCGCGGATCGTCGCCAAGCTGCGCGACCTCGGCTGCAAGGTGGCGCTGGACGACTTCGGCTCCGGCCTGAGTTCCTTCAATTACCTGAAGAATTTCGTCGTCGACGTGATCAAGATCGACGGCAGCTTCGTCCGCAACCTGGACAAGAGCCCAGTGGACCAGGCCATCGTCGACTCCATCAACCAGATCGCCCACCGCCTGGGCGCGGTGACCGTGGCCGAGTTCGTCGAGAGCCGGGAAATCCTAGATCACCTGGCGCGCCTCGGGGTGGATTTCGCCCAGGGCTACGCGGTCGGGCGGCCGCAGCCGTTCGCCACGGTGCTCGACCAACTGCGCAGCGGGCTTCGTCGCCAGGAGCTGGGCTGAGCTTCAGGCTTCCGCCTGGTGCCGGTACGCGCCGGGGGTGAGGCCGGTCCACTTCTTGAACGCGCGATGGAAGGCCGAGGGCTCGGAAAAGCCGAGCTGCTCGGCGATGTCCTGGATCGACAGCTCGTCCCGACCCAGGTGGTAGATCGCCAGGTCGCGGCGCAGGTGGTCCTTGAGTTGCTGGAAGCTGCCGCCTTCCTCGCGCAGGTGGCGTCGCAGGGTCTGCGAACTCATGTGCAACTGGCGGGCGACCTGGTCGAGGTCCGGCCAGCGCCGGCAGTCGCGGCCGAGCAGGCGGCGGATCTGGCTGGTCAGGCTGTCGCCGCCGTCCGGGCGCGCCAGCAGGTCGGCGGGAGAGTGCTGGAGGAACTGCTTGAGGGTGCGTTCGTCCTGCAGCAGCGGCATGCCCAGGTAGCGGGCGGCGAACAGCAGGCTGGTGCAGCCGGCGGAAAACCGCCGGGGGCAGGGAAACAGCAGGTCGTACTCGGCCTGGTGGTCCGGCGCCGGGTAGCTGAAGGTGGCTTCCTCCAGGCGGATGCGCTGGCCGATCAGCCAACTGGCGAGGCGGTGCCAGATCACCAGCAGGCTTTCGGCGAGAAAGTGATCCGGGTCCGACAGGTGGCGTTCCTCGAGGCTCAGGCGCACCAGGTCGCCTTCGCGCCGCAGGTGGATCAGCGGCGCCTGGGGGAACAGGCCGTAGAACAGTTCGCCGCGCTGCAGGGCCTTTTCCAGGGTCCGGCAATGAATCAGGGTGTGGCACATCATGGCGAAGGTGCCGCGCTTGCTGCGGACTTCGCCGAAGCCCATGTATTCGTCGTCCAGCACTTCCCAGAGCAACTGCATCAGGCGGGTGAACTGCTCCGGCGCGATGCGTGCCCGCGGTTCGTCCAGCAGGGCCGGCTGGATGCCGGCGCGACGCAGCAGGGCGGGGCCGTCCAGGCCTTGGCGCGTGGCCCCGCGCAACGCGGCGCGGACGAAATGGCTGGCGATGGTGCGCTCACGCATGGCGGCGTCCTTGTTGTTGGAACGGCGATGGTAGGGCGCCACCCGGAAGACGACAAGGGTGGTGGCGGACTCCCGCCATGCTCGCGCGGCACAGCCGGCCCGCCGGGCGGTAATCCGCCACGCTTAGCCCGCTATGCAATTTTCATTTTTTATTTAACTTGTTGATATATAAGGATTTTATTTATAGAAAGAGCATCCTGGCACAGCCTCTGCAATGCCTGGGCAAGGTTCCGCCGCGGCGGTTCACGACAAAAAATCTCCCCAGCAAGGGGGGTAACGCTACCGGTGAGCGCGTTCCAGGGAACTGGCGAAGCGCCCCCGTGAGGACTCTGCCCATGACCAAACAACCCTTCTACAAGAGCCTGTACGTGCAGGTTCTGGTCGCCATCGCCATCGGTATCGCGCTCGGCCACTGGTACCCGGAAACGGCGGTGGCGATGAAGCCGTTCGGCGACGGCTTCGTCAAGCTGATCAAGATGGCCATCGCGCCGATCATCTTCTGCACCGTGGTCACCGGCATCGCCGGCATGCAGAGCATGAAGTCGGTCGGCAAGACCGGCGGCATGGCGCTGCTGTACTTCGAGGTCGTCTCCACCGTGGCCCTGATCATCGGCCTGGTAGTGGTCAACGTGGTCCAGCCGGGCGCCGGCATGCACGTCGACCCGAACACCCTCGACACCAGCAAGATCGCTGCCTACGCCGCTGCCGGCGAGAAGCAGAGCACCGTCGACTTCCTGATGAACGTGATCCCCGGCACCGTGGTCGGCGCGTTCGCCAACGGCGACATCCTCCAGGTCCTGTTCTTCTCCGTGCTCTTCGGCTACGCCCTGCATCGCCTGGGCAGCTACGGCAAGCCGGTGTTCGAGTTCATCGAGCGTGTCTCCCACGTGATGTTCAACATCATCAACGTGATCATGAAGGTCGCCCCGATCGGCGCGTTCGGCGCCATGGCCTTCACCATCGGCGCCTACGGTGTGGGTTCGCTGGTGCAGCTCGGCCAGCTGATGCTGTGCTTCTACATCACCTGCATCCTGTTCGTGCTCATCGTCCTCGGCGGCATCGCCCGCGCCCACGGCTTCAGCATCCTGCGCTTCATCAGGTACATCCGCGAGGAACTGCTGATCGTGCTGGGCACCTCGTCTTCCGAGTCGGCTCTGCCGCGGATGATCGACAAGATGGAGAAGCTCGGCTGCAACAAGTCGGTGGTCGGCCTGGTGATTCCCACCGGTTACTCCTTCAACCTCGACGGCACCTCGATCTACCTGACCATGGCCGCGGTGTTCATCGCCCAGGCCACCGATACGCCGATGGACATCACCCACCAGATCACCCTGCTGCTGGTGCTGCTGATCGCTTCCAAGGGCGCCGCCGGCGTCACCGGCAGCGGCTTCATCGTGCTCGCCGCGACCCTTTCCGCCGTCGGCCACCTGCCGGTCGCCGGCTTGGCGCTGATCCTCGGCATCGACCGCTTCATGTCCGAAGCCCGCGCGCTGACCAACCTGGTCGGCAACGGCGTGGCCACGGTAGTGGTTTCCAAGTGGTGCAAGCAGCTCGACGAGGGCACCTTGCAGCGCGAACTGGCCGGCGAGGGCAACGCTTCGTCGCCTGCCAGCGATATTCCGGTGGGCGGCCGCGAAGCGGTCTAAGCTCAAACCTGTTCGGCAGGGGGAAGTGAAGAGCTCCCTGCCGCCCTTCGAACCCGCCCTCGTGGCGGGTTTTTTTATGCCTCGGCGGCGGCCTGCTCGCGCAGCCAGGCGAGGAACAGCGAGAGGGGCGCTCGTTGCGCCGCTCCTGGCAGGCTCACCGCGTAATAGGCGAAGCGGCTCGGCCAGGGCCGCTCGAGGGCGACCGCCAGGCGGCCGCTGGCGATCTCGGCGCGGGCATGGATCTCCCGTACCAGCGCGATACCCTGGCCGGCCTCGGCGGCGCGAACCAGCAGCAGGTCGTCGGCGAAAGCCGGACCTCTCTCGCTGCGCGGGTCGTCCTCCACCCCCATCGCCCGCAGCCACAGGCGCCAGTCATTGCGCTCCGACTCCTGCAACAGTGGGTAGGCCAGGCAATCGATCGCTTCGCGGATCTCAGGACCTTCCGCCAGCAGGCGCGGGCTGGCCACCGGGATCAGCGGCGGGGCCATCAGTGCCTGCACGTCGAGTCCGGGGTAGTCGCCGAGCCCGTGGCGGATGGCGACGTCGATTCGTTCCCGGCGCAGGTCGGCGAGCAGTGCCGTAGCCTCCACGCGGACTTCCACCTGCGGGTGCGACGCGCTGAATTGACCGAGGCGCGGCACCAGCCAGGTGGCGGCGAAGGAGGGCTCGGTGCTGACCGTGAGGGTCTGGCGGGCATTGATCGCCTCCAGCTGGGCAAGGCTCGCGGTGATCTGCTCGAAGGCCTGGCGGAGGCCGGGATAGACCTGCTCGCCCTCCGGCGTCAGGCGCATGCCATGGCTGAAGCGCTGGAACAGGACGACGCCGGTGCGCGCCTGCAGAGCCCTGAGCTGCTGGCTTACCGCGCCGGGAGTGACGCCCATGGCCGCGGCCGCGCGGGTGAGATTGCCATGGCGGGCGGTTTCGACGAAAGCGCGTAGCGCGAGAAGCGGGAGGACGGCACCCATGAATTCAGTTTTTCTATAAACAGGTTGTAGAAAGGATCGTTTTTCATCCGCCGGCCTGGGCTTCAGCATGTGTGGCGAAACGAGAGACTTTAGCCTAGCTGCTTTCTTCGGTGTGCGGGAAGCGGCCGAGGCGGTTTCCCCGGTCGGCGCCGCCCCATCGCCCAGGCGCCGGATAGTCCAGCGCTGCAAGGATACTTGCCATGCCTTCCCTCCAGCTCTACAGCGACAGTTCACCCAACGGATTCAAGATCACCATCGCCCTCGAGGAACTGGGGCTGCCCTACGCACTGCACCACGTTCGCATCGACCATGGCGAGCAACGCCGCCCGGAATTCCTGCGCCTGAATCCACATGGCCGGATACCGGTGCTGGTAGACCGGGCCGCCGGCATCACCCTGTTCGAGTCGGCGGCGATCCTGCAGTACCTGGCGGAGACCAGCGGGCGGTTGCTTCCCGACGCCCCCCGGGAACGCTGGGAGGCCCTGACCTGGCTGACTTTCCATGCTTCCAGCATGGGGCCCATCCTCGGCCAGCGCGTGCATTTCGAGATATTCGCCGAAGAGCGGTACCCGCCGGCCATCGAACGCTATCGGCGGCTCTCCGAGGAGGTTTTCGCCACCCTCGACCAGCGCCTGGCCGGACGGTCCTGGCTGGCCGGTGAGCAATACTCCATCGCCGATATCGCCACCTTCGGCTGGACCCATACGGCGCGGATCGTCGACTTCGACTTCAGCCATTATCGCCACCTGGACGACTGGCACCGGCGCATGGCCCTGCGGCCTGCGGTGCAGCGCGGGATCCTCCTGCCGGAACCGGCGGTGGGTCCATGAGCGCCCTGCTGCAAGGCGCCTCGGCGCCGGCCTTCGTCGGGCACCCTGGCTATCGGCGCATGTTCGCCGCAGACGCGCTGACCCTGGGCCTGTTCCTGCCGTTGCGTTTCTACCAGGGCGACATGCGGGTGCTGCTGGGCCAGGCGCGGCTGGTCGAAGAAATCGATCGACTGGGATTCGCCGCCGTCTGGGTACGCGACGTACCGCTGTTCGACCCACGCTTCGGCGATGCCGGACAAGTGTTCGACCCGTTCACCTACCTTGGCTATCTGGCCGCGCGGACCCGCCGTATCGCCCTGGCCACCGGCAGCGCGGTGCTTGCCCTGCGCCAACCGGTCGACCTGGCCAAGGCCGCGGCGAGCGTCGACCGGTTGTCCGGCGGACGCCTGGTGCTGGGCCTCGCCTCCGGCGACCGGCCGGTGGAGTTCCCCGCCTACGGGTTGGAGCATGCGCAGCGCGGCGAGCGGTTCGCCCAGGGCCTGGACTACCTGCGCCAACTGCTGCACGGCTGCCGGCACGTCGCCTCGCCGCTCGGTACGCTGGACGACGCCGAACTGTTGCCGCGTCCGCCGGCCGGCGCCATCCCGCTGGTCGTCACCGGCTCCGCGCGGCAGCCGGCGGACTGGCTGGCACGCCAGGCGGATGGCTGGCTGACCTATCCGGAGTCGACTGTCGATGCGTCCGGACCACGTCGCCTGGCCCGGAAGATCCGCGCCTGGAGGATGTCCATCGCGGACGGCGGGTTCCGCCCGCACATGACCAACGAATGGCTGGACCTGGTGGACGACCCGGCGTATCCGCGTACGCCGTTGCACGGCGGCTACGTCCTGCGCACCGGGCGCAACGGCCTGATCGAGCTGCTCGGCGAATGGCGCGCGGCGGGCGTCAACCATGCCGCCCTGGGCATCCAGTTCTCCGCCAGGCCGGCAGCGGAAGTCATCCAGGAACTGGCCGAGGAGGTGCTGCCGTTGTTCCCGTCCCACCCGGGCGTGCAGCCGGCGAGCATGGACTGGTAGCTGACCGATTCGGTCAACCGAGCCTGAGCGCTCGCGTCATTGAGGGCGCCGGCTGGCGCCGCCTACCCTGCGGAACCACTGACCGCAGGGAGTCCCCGTACATGCAACGGCAGATCTTCGAGACCGAACACAACCTGTTCCGCGATGCCTTCCGCGCCTTTCTCGACAAAGAGGTGGTACCGCACCAGGATGCCTGGGAAGAGGCCGGGGTGGTCGACCGCGCTGTCTGGAGGAAGGCGGGGGAGATGGGCTTCCTGCTGCCCTGGGCGGACGAGGAGTACGGTGGCGCCGGGCTCAAGGACTTCCGCTACGAGCAGATCATGTGCGAGGAGCTGGCGCGGATCAACGAACCGGGCTTCATGATCCCGCTGCACTCGGCGTTGTGCGGGCCGTACATCGCCGAATACGGTAGCGCCGAGCAGAAGGCCCGCCTGTTGCCGGGGATCGTCCGTGGCGAGACCATCCTCGCCGTGGCCATGACCGAGCCGTCCGCCGGCTCCGACCTGGCCGGCATGCGCAGCACCGCGGTGGACAAGGGTGACCACTGGCTGCTGAACGGCTCCAAGGTGTTCATCTCCAACGGCCTCCTGGCCGACCTGGTGATCGTCGCGGCGAAGACCGATCCGGCGAACAAGCACGCCATGGGCCTGTTCCTGGTGGAGCGCGGCATGCAAGGCTTCGAGCGCGGGCGCAACCTGAAGAAGCTCGGCATGAAGAGCCAGGACACCGCCGAGCTGTTCTTCAACAATGTGCGGGTGCCGAAGGAAAACCTGCTGGGCGACGCCAAGGGCGGCTTCTTCTACCTGATGAACATGCTCGCCCAGGAGCGCCTGACCAACGCCTGCGGCGCGGTGGCCGGGGCCGAGGCGGCGTTGCAGGCGACCATCGACTACGTGAAGGAGCGCCAGGCCTTCGGCCGGCCGGTGGCGCACTTCCAGAACACCCGCTTCAAGCTCGCCGAAATGCGTACCCAGATCGACGTGGCGCAGGTCTTCACCGACCGCTGCGTGATGGACCACAACCAGAAGAAGCTGTCCCCCGAGGTCGCCGCCGAAGCCAAGCTGTTCACCACCGAGCTGCTGGGCAAGGTGGTCGACGAAGGCGTGCAACTGCATGGCGGCTGGGGCTACATGTGGGAGTATCCGATCTGCA
This sequence comes from Pseudomonas sp. HMSC065H01, assembly GCF_001815235.1. Classification (NCBI taxonomy): domain Bacteria; kingdom Pseudomonadati; phylum Pseudomonadota; class Gammaproteobacteria; order Pseudomonadales; family Pseudomonadaceae; genus Pseudomonas; species Pseudomonas sp. HMSC065H01. The sequence goes on from NZ_KV819834.1 coordinate 232,842, forward strand.
GGATGTACGCCAACGCCCGCATCCAGCGGATCTTCGCCGGTACCTCGGAGATCATGAAAGAGATCATCAGCCGCGGCATGAAGCTCTGACGCCACGGCCATGTCGCGCCGCGCGGCGGGTGGATAGGCTGCTCGGCAGGCGATCCCGACCAATGCCCGGCGACCCAGAGGAGGGAGCATGAAAGGCCCGTTGTCATCGTTGAAAGTGCTGGATTTCTCGACCCTGTTGCCGGGGCCGTTCGCCTCGCTGCTGCTGGCCGACATGGGGGCGGACGTGCTGCGCGTGGAGTCGCCCGGGCGCATGGACCTGGTGCGGGTGCTGCCGCCGCACGTCGACGGCACCTCGGCCAGCCATGCCTACCTGAACCGCAACAAGCGTTCCATCGGCCTCGACCTGAAGCGGCAGGGCGCGCGCGAGGTGGTGCTGGAGCTGGTACGCGAATACGACATCGTCCTCGAACAGTTCCGTCCGGGGGTGATGGACAAGCTCGGCGTCGGCTACGAGGCGCTGAAGGCGGCGAACCCGCGGCTGATCTACGTGGCCATCACCGGCTACGGCCAGACCGGGCCGTACCGCGAGCGCGCCGGGCATGACATCAACTACCTGGCGCTGGCCGGCGTCGCCAGCTACACCGGGCGCCGCGAGCGTGGCCCGTTGCCGCTGGGGGTGCAACTGGCGGACCTCGCCGGCGGTTCGTTGCATGGCGTGATGGGCCTGCTGGCGGCGGTCATCCACCGGCAGCAGACCGGCGAGGGGCAGTTCGTCGACATCAGCATGACCGACTGCGCCTTCAGCCTGAACGGCATGGCCGGTGCAGGCTATCTCGCGGCCGGGGTCGAGCCGGAGATGGAGGCGCTGGCGCTGAACGGCGGCAGCTTCTACGACTACTACCGCACCCGCGATGGCCGCTGGTTCTCGGTAGGCAGCCTGGAACCGCAGTTCATGCAGCAGTTCTGCGCCGCCATCGGCCGCCCGGAACTGGCCGCCCGCGGCCTGTCGCCGAAGCCGGAAGAGCAGCGGGCGCTGAAGCGCGAGATCGAGATGGAGTTCGAGAAACGCGACTTCGCCGAATGGCAGGCGGTGTTCGCCGCCCTGGATGCCTGCGTGGAGCCGCTGCTGCCGCTCTCCGAGGCGCTGGAACACCCGCAGTTGCAGGCGCGCGGGCTGGTCGCCCGGGTGCCGCTGGCGGACGGCGGCAGCCAGGCGCAGATGGCCTGTCCGATCAAGTTTTCCGCCGGCCTGCCGGCGCCTCGCCACATCGGCGCGGCGCTCGGCGCCGACACCGTGGCGGTGCTCGAAGGCCTGGGCTACTCCGCCGAACGGATCGCCGAGCTGAAGGCGGCCGGGGCCATCGCCTGAATCACTCGCGGAGCACTTCGCCGGTGAACACCAGGGTCGCCTTGCAGCGCCGGCAGTAGTAGCGGCGCCCCTTGGCCACCAGGGTGTGGCGTTGCGGGGAGAACGGGAAGTCGTTGTGCTCCGGGCAATGGCAGCGGTACAGGTAGCGGGTGGTGACGCGGCGCTTGACCGCGTAGGTGTGGCAGCGGTCCGGCGGCAGGCCGTAGATGCCGCGCATGATCAACTGCCACTCCTCGCCGTGGGGGCGGATGCGTGGGCCGAACAACTGGTGCGCGATCAGGTGCGCGACTTCGTGGGCCACGGTCTGTTCCAGGAAGTGCTCGCGGTTCTCGCGGTACAGCTGGGGATTGAAGCGCAGCAGGTTCTCGTCGAGATGGGCGACCCCGGCTTTCTGGCCGCGCAGGCGGAAGCTGACGGTCGGGCGGGGGAAGCTGCGTTGGAAGAAGTGTTCGGCCTGCCGATAGCAGGCCTCGACGCGGGCGTTGAGGTGTTCGGGCATTCGGGAAGACTCCAGCAGCGGGCGATTATGCCGGAGACAGGAGGGCGGGCGCAGGCGTCGGGACGACCGCTCGTCCGGGGTGCAGGATCAGGCAAGCGCGGCGGCGGGCAAGAAAAAACCGGGCGGCGGTTGCCCGCGGCCCGGTCGTACGATGCGTTCGCTGGACGTCAGCTGGTGTATTCCGGGCCGACCCCGCTGCCCCAGAGGATCACCGACAGGGCGATCATCGCCACCAGCACCACCAGGCCCACCGCCAGCACCGAGCTGGAGAACAGGAAGCCTTCGTCCTTGTGGATGTTCATGAAGGTGGGAATCCCCACGTAGAGCAGGTAGACCGTGTAGCTGATCGCCGCCACCCCGACGATCATTCCCAGCCAGAGGTGCGGATACAGCGCCGCCAGCCCGGCGATGAACAGCGGCGTGGCGTTGTAGGCGGCGAACACGATGCACTGGGTCAGGCTCGGGTTGGCGTCGTAGGTCCGCGCCATCCAGTGGATGAACGCGCCCATCACCGCCACCCCGGCGAGCATCGCCAGGTAGGTGAGGACCGTCATCTGCAACGCGCTGGCCTGGGTCAACTTGACCGGATCGCCGCCGCCGACCACCCAGCCGACCTGGGTCGTGCCGATATAGGCGGAAATCGCCGGAATGGCAGCCAGGATCAGGATGTGGGTCAGGTACATGTGGCTGATGCTTTCTTCTTCGCCACGGATTTCCTGCCATTCCTGATCGGGATGGGTGAAGAGCCCCCATACATGATGGATCATGCCGTTTCCTCCTCGTTCTTATGTGGTCGCCCCCCAGCGAAGCGCCGGGCGCGCATGGACAGCGCCACCCGGTGCTCGGCCGACCTATGCGACCTTATGTCGCAGTATAGGAACGGCCCGAGCCCGCGTCGCTCGCGGGGTTAGAGCAAATCGAAGCTTCACGGCCGGCTGTAATAGCGTTGCAGTATTTCCATCGCCTTGTTGATCGATTGCAGGCGCGCAGTGCTGCCGCCGCGGTCGGGATGGTGCTGGCTGACCAGTTGCCGGTAGCGCAGCTTGATGGCGGGATAGTCGACCGCGCCTTCCAGCTCGAACAGGGCGAGGGCGGCGGCCTTCTCCTCGCTGCCCTGCATGCGCGTCCAGAAACTCTGCAGCAGCCGCTCGACGTCGGCCTCGCTGGTCTCCCCCAGGTGACGCAGGTCGAGGTAGTAGTCGCGCAGCGGATCGCCCTGTTCCAGCGCCTGCGTGCCATCCACGTAAGGATGCAGGCGCAGGCTCAGCGGGCTGATCTCCAGGTGCGCCTCGCGCTCGGCCCAGAGGTGGTCGCGCAGGTGGTAGAGCGCGTTGAACAGGAGGAAATGGGTGCGGAACAGCACCAGCTTGTCGGCCAGTTCGCGATGGGGGATATGCGTCGAATGGCGGGCCTTCAGCAGCTGGATCAACTGGTATTCGGAAAGCCCCTCGGGATGCTCGCGCAGCAGGCAGAGGATCTGCCCGGCGAGGTCGAGGCGGTGGTCGAGGTCGGGAGTCATGGGGCAAGACTAGCATCGGGCGTCGGGAGGGGCTGGGGTCGGCGTCGCTTTGTGCGTAGAAGTGCAGAGCCGTTTGGGGTGTTGGCCATAACTGGCCAACGCTAGGCAATGCTGGGTGGGGAGCGTGTGTTGGGATTCATCATGTGGTCATTACTGGCCATTGTTAGCCAGTGATTTCGACACTTTTTCGACACCACTTCAATTTCACTTTACTACTACCTAGGTTACTGCGGTTAAAAATACTTGAAAACTCCTAGAGGTATTAATCTCTGGCTGCATCTCTTTTGCGACTTGTCTTGCAAAGTCAACTTTTCGCAAGCCGGCCTTAAAATATCCAGCGGCTTTTAGTTCCCTTTCTATAGCCTCCCAAGTCCCTCCCAAAATGGCGTCAGGGTTTCTATATGGGGCTTTTTTGGGAACATTGCTTCGCACCTTGGGGTAAGCCGCTCTAACTGCATTCCAATCACCAAAAAACCATGCTTCAAGCTCCTCAATTGCGATTCTATTAACTACTTTAAATGTTCCATTTTGAGGGGCAGCCGTCTTGGAAACTAAACCTGCTTGTGCGCTTACATTCTCCAGGTGCTGTTTAAGCCTGATACAATCATCATCATCACGATCAACTAAAACCACAATCCTCCAGTTGTCTGGCATCCAAGCGGAGTAGCCTTTGAGAATCTTAGGAAGTTGCTTTAGCAAATCATCTTTACATTGAAACCTAACAATCTGAAACTCAACATCACCAATAACCTTAGGCAATATTGAATCCAGTGCAACCTCCATTGAATATTCCTCAACGAGGACAATAAGCTTCTCAAGCATCTTGCTTCCTTTTTCTTGATACTTTAGGTGCTCCATGATTTGTCAAAGGGTCTCCGACCCCTAAAATACCTTCAATCCATAAATATCCAAGAGATGAACCATGCTTTATAAATTCTTTAACGCCAGGTAGGTCACTAGCTCGTATTACTTGAGTAAATCCATTCTCATCGCGATACAAAACTCTGACCTCTTCTGGTCTCATGGCGTTTAGCAAGAATGGAGAGTGAGTAGTAATCAATAGCTGCGAACGCTCGGCAGATGCCCTACACTCCTCTGCTAGTTCAGGAAGCAAACGGGGATGAAGGAAGTTTTCGGGCTCTTCAATGCCAATAAATTTAGGGGGTTCAGGGTCATATAGGACCGTCAAGTAAGCCAGCATCTTTAAAGTTCCATCAGATGCGTACTTAGAAAGAACTGGACGATCAAAGGGGGCATCTTTGATTTGAAGAAGGAGGCGTCCATCAGGCATAGGATCTGCTTCAACCCTTTCAAGCCGTGGGATTCGCTCTTGAAGAACTGAGAAAATCTCTTCTAAACGTTCTGGGTGTTGCTCCTTCAAATACTGGACTACGTTGGGTAGGTTTTCGCCCCCCTTACTTAACCTTTCTTGAGGTCCGGCTTCTGGCTGGCTTCTAGTCTGATCAATAGAAAGGTATGAAACATACCAATCTGTAATGAATTCACGTAGAGCTGCTACCCTAGGATGCTCTGAAAACTGTCCTAATGTATTAACAGCGATGAGATCAGCTGAACGGAGATTAGTTTGAACTCGCACGTCAGTTTCATCAGGAGCGTCACCACTCGCCGCCTCCCCAATGCCTCGGACAAAATTTAAGAATCGAAAAGGCTTTCCGGAGCTTCCTCTACGCCATTGTAGCCACTCTTCTACTACTTCGGGACCACGCGGCCCTTCATCAATAGCCAAGTGATAGGTAATTAACGGCGATCTTGGAGCCTCTCTGTATTTCAAGTCAAAAACAATTGGTCCGTCAGCCCCTCTGGTCTTAAGCTCACGCCCACGCCCACGGCGATCCCAAGCATACCGAAGCCCAAACTTAAAGCATTCAGATAGAAAGTTGAAGACATCGAATATAGTAGATTTCCCGCTACCATTAGGCCCCAATAGTACAGTAAGCGGAGTTAAATCATTCAGAACAACTTCCCGAAGAGCCCGATAATTTTCAACTCTTAGAGCTTCAATTCTAGGTATGTTTGTAGAGTTTCTTTTTGCCATCAGTGGTGCTCCGAATTATTAGCGAGTTTAGCCTTTAACATTCCCTGTCTTTAGCTCGGGCATACCAACGCCTAGCTACTTCTTTTGTAATTGCTATCCCGCGCTGTGACTGGTCAAGTTTCTGTTGGCATCTTCGTAGTCGGGGCTGGTCTGACCGATATCAGGCATTACCTCGCCAGTGAGTAGCCACCAACGGAACTGTGGAAAGACCTTAGCGATGGCAAGTATCTCTTCCTCCTTAATCTCCCGACTCTTGGACGGATTCTTAAGGTTGCTCCATGTGTAGCGGCTGATCCCTGTCAGTTCTTCGAGCTTAGGCAGCCGAATGTCCGACCACGCAAGGATGGCTATAACGCGCTGCTTTATCATAACTAATTCATCTAAATAAGCTCTAGTCAAATTGACTTAAGCCAAATAAGATTCGTATCAGCTTAAGTCAAAATGACTCAAGCCACTATCCAACATTGTCCAACATAGTGCAGCAAAGGCCATGGAAGTGGAAGAAATCAAGGCTCAAGACCTCCGCGCGGCGCCCCCGGTGTTGCCGTGGCGGGACTTCGCGAACTGGATTGGCATGGGGGAAGACCACGAAACAGTCCGTGGATGGATTCGTAAGGGCTATCTCCCCGCGCACAAGATCGGCAAGCACGTGATGGTCAATGTTGCGCTCTTCACCCATCAGCTGATGGAAAAGGAGGAGTTCTGATGCTGTCAGGCAACCCCATCCATGCGCTGCTGACCTTCTTGGAAGGCTATTTGCTGCAAACGGCACAGCACCCTAGCGAACCCTTCGACCGCGCCCTGATGCTGATCGATGGTCTCATGGACGCCGGCTACCTCTCCCAACCGGAAGAATCCTATCTGACCGACCTGCGGGTTGAAGCTGTCGCCTGGGGCCGTGCTCGCCAAGATAAGGAGGAAGCTGACCATGTCGTCTCCGAATTACTTGCGCCAAACCCACGCCCCGGACTGCGCCTGCTCTGTGTGCTGGTCCGCAAGGCAGGCCATCCCATTGCACAGCCCGTCGCCGTGTCCGG